>NZ_LT838272.1:0-300000 GCF_900176005.1 Thermanaeromonas toyohensis ToBE
TAAAGGATCCTACCCCAAAAAGGGCAGTAAGCGCTAGCATAGTTACATTATATCCCAGCATTTTTCCTCCTGTCAAGAAAAAGGCCCGTTGCCACTTATCCACATCTTTGTTAAGATAATTTTGCCCCCTATCCACAGGCAAGGAGGTTTTCACCTTTGCCACCCATGAACTTACATGCCGCGTGGCAACAAGCTCTTCAGCTGCTAGAACAGCAGCTTCCGCCTCGAACCATAGAAGTATGGTTCCGCCAGGCGCGCCCTTTAGCTTTAAAGCAACACACATTTATCTTGGGCGTGCCCAATGAATTCGCCCGGGATTACATCCAGAGCCGTTTTTCTCCTTTACTCCAGGCCACCCTGGAAAGAATATTCCAGCGCTACGTCAACGTGCAGCTTATAGCCCTGCCCCCTGGAGAAGAGGAAACCTCCTTTTTCTTAGGGGCGACGGCGGTACCCGATAACGAAGAACTTTGCTATCTTAATCCTAAATACACCTTTGACACCTTTGTAGTAGGGAATAGTAACCGCTTCGCCCACGCAGCCTGCCTAGCCGTGGCCCAAGCCCCAGCTAAAGCTTATAACCCCTTATTTATCTATGGAGGGGTAGGGCTAGGGAAAACCCACCTCATGCAGGCCATCGGCCATTATGTACGCCAGCATATGCCCCATTACCGGGTCATGTACGTTTCTTCGGAAAAGTTCACGAACGAACTTATTAATGCCATCCACGATAATGATACGGTGGCCTTCCGTAATAAATACCGTAATATTGATGTTCTGCTCATCGACGATATACAGTTTTTAGCTGGTAAAGAGCGAACCCAAGAAGAGTTTTTCCATACCTTTAACGCCCTGTACGAGGCTAGCAAACAGATCATAATATCCAGCGACCGGCCACCTAAAGAGATCCCTACCCTAGAGGAAAGACTCCGCTCCCGCTTTGAATGGGGATTAATCACCGATATCCAACCTCCCGATCTAGAAACCAGGGTGGCTATTTTAAGAAAAAAAGCTTCCTTAGAAAATCTATACCTTCCCGACGAGATTATGCTTTTTATCGCCCAAAAAGTAGATTCTAACATCCGGGAACTAGAGGGGGCCTTCATCCGGGTAGCCGCTTATGCTGCCTTCACGGAACAGGAACTCACTTTGGAAACTGTGGAAAAGATCCTTAAGGAAGCCCTGAACCTAGCTAAACCTAAACCTATAACCGTCCATCTTATCCAAGAAAAAGTCGCTGCCTACTTTAATCTCAAAGTGGAAGATTTTAAATCGAAAAGGAGAACGCGGGACCTAGCTTATCCCCGCCAGATAGCCATGTACCTGGCCCGGGAACTTACAGATACCTCTTTACCCAAGATCGGTGAAGCCTTCGGTGGCCGGGACCATACTACAGTTCTTCATGCCTGGGAAAAAATTAGCCAGGATCTCCAAGAAGATCCTGAGTTACAACAGACTATAGAGCACCTGATACAGCAAATAAAGCAAGGATAAATAAACACCATTACTCACAGCCCTCTCTCTATTCTTAACAAGCCTTTAGGAGCTATCATCCACATCTCCACAAGTTTATATTACGATCACTACTAGAAACAATATCACTAATAATGAGGAGAAGAAAAACATAGAGGAGGTCTAAAACCCTGTGCGGGTAACTTGTCCCCAACCTTTACTTCTTAGCGCTGTACAAAAAGTTCATCGGGCTATAACTCAAAACAGCCCCCTACCTGCTCTAAGCGGAATACTTATTAAAGCACAAGCTGGACGTTTATCCTTCCACGCTACAGATTTAGAGATAGGGATTCTTTTCAATGTAGAGGCCGAAGTAGAAGAAGAGGGAGAACTTTTAATACCTGCGCGGCTGCTTACGGATATAGTACGGCATCTTCCTCCCGTAACTGTACACATTGACGGTGTAGCTGGTGGAGTGGTGACCCTTTCTTATCAGCAATCGCGGGTAGAGCTTTATAGTCTGGACCCAGGGCAATTTCCAGCCCTTCCAGAAAAAGAAGGAAGTATTTCCTTCCGTTTACCTATAGAAACTTTTAAAGAAGCCATAAAAAGGGTAGGTATAGCTACGGGAAGCGAAGATCTCCGGAGCATTTATCATGGCATTTTATGGGAGATAGACCCGGCTTCAGGCGAGTTTACCATGGTGGCTACAGATACCCACCGTCTGGCCCTGCAGCGCGGGAAGGTGGTCGTGCTGGAAGGTAAAGGTGAGGCTGCTCCCATAATCCCCCACCGGACCCTGGCTGAGCTGGCCCGGCTCCTGGGTAGTGAAGGTGAAGAAGAAGTTACTTTTACCTTGGGTCCCAGTCAGGTCTTCGCAGCGGCCGAAAATCTAAACTTCTATGGCCGGCTGCTTAATGGCCAGTTTCCTCCCTATCGCCAGGTGTTACCCTCTACCTTCGCTACGGAAGTTATAGTAGAAGCGCAAGAACTTACCCTAGCGGTGGAGCGGGCCTTAGTTTTAGCTCGTGACGATAGCCGTTTACGTTCTCCTATTATTCGTCTCCAGGTAAGGGAAGATTTAAAACTTTCCACCCAGGCCCCTGAAGTTGGCCAGCTAGAGGAGGAACTGGTAGCGGAAGTTTCCGGCCCCGGCTTGGAAGTAGCCTTAAATGGCAAGTATCTACTAAGCGCCTTAAAGGTGATCGATGAAGATAAGGTTATTTTAAAATTTAACGAGCCTTTAAAACCCATTGTTGTACAGGGTCTAGGCTATGAGGATTATTTTTGCTTGATTTTACCGATTAGAGTTGGGTAAAAATAAAAATGCAGGCGGTCTTTTTATCTGAACTTGTACTTAAGGATTTCCGTAATTTCCGGGAAGCTCAAGTTTCCTTTGCCCCTGGCCTCAACATCCTGGTGGGACCGAACGGCACTGGAAAAACCAATCTTTTGGAAGCTATAGGATATCTCTCTTTGGCCCGCTCTTTCCGCTATCATCCTGACCGGGAGCTTAGGAGTTGGGGTTGTGAGGAGTTTAGGATCCAGGGTACAGTATGGCGGGGAAGCCAGAAATTACAAGTGGATATACTATATCGGCCAGGACAGAAAGAATTAATGATTAATGGGAACCGCCAGCGGCTGCTAGATCTTTTGGGGTTATTCTTGACCGTCACCTTTGGGCCTGATGATCTCTATTTAGTCAAGGGCCCGCCAGCCCTACGTCGTAAGTTTTTGGATCGCGAGCTTTGTCAGATAGACCGTGCTTATGCCCAGCATCTTTGGGCTTACCACCGGGTTCTTCTTCAACGGAATGCTATTCTTAAGCAGGTAGCCGCCGGTAAAGTTCCCGTAGGAGATGTAGATCCTTGGAATGTCCAGCTTATCACCTTAGCCTTACCCATAATGGAACGCCGAAGGAGTTTTCTAGAACGACTTAACACTCTGGCTTCTTATTTTTATGCTCATCTGGCTCCTAAACAAAATGTGAGGTTAATTTACTCCCCCAGCCTGCCTTTAGGAGAAGATTGCTTAAGTAAGCTAACTTCCTCTCTAGAGAAGGAAGTGGCTGCTGGGGCTACCCTTTGGGGACCCCAGCGGGATGACTTTGTATTTTACCTAAACGGTCGTCCTGCCCGTCACTCCGCTTCCCAGGGCGAGCAGCGCTCTCTGGTTTTGGTCCTTAAACTGGCAGAAGTGGTTTATTTCAGCGAAGTATTAGGAATAAGACCCTGCCTTTTGTTAGACGATGTTTTTTCGGAGCTGGATAAAAAAAGGCAGGAACTGCTCCTTAAGTTGTTAAGTGAAGAAGGGCAAAGCTTTATAACCACAACTGAACTGGCTTCCCTACCCCAAGAAATAGTAAATAAAGGTAAAATCCTCGCCTTTCCTTTTAGATAGCTTTAAAGTTTTAACTATAAGACTTTTAAGGAAGGTGGCTTTTAATGTACCTTCATATAGGTGGGGAGATAGTTATACCTTTACGGGAGATAGTGGCCATTTTAGATTATGAAAAGGCCCTGCGCTCCCCAGCCAACAAGGAATTCTTAAGCAGTAAAGCTAAAGCCCCTCAAGGGGTAAAATCTTGTATAGTTACCAAGGATAATAAAGTATTTTACTCTCCCATATCCTCCTTAACCTTAGCCCGCAGGGCGGAAAGCTTCACCCATAGGTACATTGCGGCTGAAAATTACTTATGATATATTTGCCCTGGAAAAGTTCAATTTAGGAGGTTTTAATTTAGGAGGCAGGAGATGGAGGAAAGGGAAAACAAAAACCTTTACGACGCAAGCCAAATAGAGGTATTAGAGGGACTAGAGGCTGTAAGGCGTAGGCCCGGAATGTACATCGGGAACACCGGCGTACGGGGCTTGCACCAGCTTGTGTTTGAGCTAGTGGATAATAGCGTAGATGAGGCCCTGGCGGGGTTCTGCGATGAGATCCGGGTTATCCTTCACCGCGATGGCCGAGTAACCGTAGAGGATAACGGCCGGGGTATTCCTGTGGATATTCATGAGAAGACAGGGTTGCCAGGGGTAGAGGTAGCCCTTACCATGCTCCACGCGGGGGGAAAGTTTGGGGGCAACGGGTATAAGGTTTCCGGTGGCCTCCACGGTGTAGGGCTTTCCGTAGTTAACGCCCTTTCTGCTGAACTTAAGGTTAAGGTGAAGAGGGAAGGTAAAATATTTGAACAGCTTTACCGGCGGGGACAAAAGGTAACTGAGCTTAAAGCCACCGGAAAGGCTGAAGGAACAGGGACTATAGTAACCTTCCGTCCCGACCCCTTAATCTTTGAGACAGTGGAGTTCGATCCAGAGATAATAGGCCGCAGGCTGGAGGAGCTAGCTTTCCTTAACCGTGGCTTAAAGATCATCTTCCAAGATGAAATCCGGGACCGCAAACAAGTCTACCAGCATGAAGGTGGCCTAGTCGATTTTGTCCGGTATTTAAATAAAAATAAAAACGTACTCCATCCCCAGCCCATATACTTTAGCGCCACCAGGGAGGATGTCCAGGTGGAGGTGGCGCTCCAATATAACGATGGGTATAATGAGCTTATTTTATCCTATGCGAACAATATCCGTACCACAGAAGGCGGCAGCCATGAGATAGGATTTAAAGCAGCTTTAACCCGTATAATTAACGAGTACGGCCGCCGCTTTAATATTTTAAAAGAGGGCGAGTTAAGCCTTTCGGGTGAAGATGTACGGGAGGGTTTGGCTGCTGTAGTAAGTGTCAAGGTGAAGGAGCCCCAGTTTGAAGGCCAGACCAAGACGAAGCTGGGTAATACAGAAGTGCGGGGTATTGTGGAGGCTGTGGTGGGTGAATATTTGGGCGCCTACCTGGAAGAGAATCCTCCGCTAGCTAGGCGTATCCTGGAGAAAGCTTTGACTGCTGCCCGGGCCAGGGAGGCAGCCCGCAAGGCGCGGGAATTGACTAGACGTAAGAGCGCCTTAGAAATTATAGCCCTTCCTGGCAAGCTAGCCGACTGCACGAGTAGAGATCCGGCAGTGACAGAAATATTCTTGGTAGAAGGGGATTCGGCGGGTGGTTCGGCCAAGCAGGGCCGGGATCGGCGCTTCCAGGCTATATTACCCTTACGGGGTAAGATCCTTAATGTAGAGAAGGCGCGCATGGATAAGATTTTAAATAATGAAGAAATCAGGGCTATCATAACTGCCCTGGGCACAGGTATAGGTGATGATTTCAATATTGAAAAGCTCCGCTATCATAAAACCATCCTTATGGCTGATGCCGATGTAGATGGTTCCCATATCCGTACCTTGCTTTTGACCTTCTTCTACCGTTATATGCGGCCCTTGATCGAAAAGGGATACGTTTATATAGCCCAGCCTCCCCTCTATAGGGTGTCCCGGGGTAAGGAGACCCATTATCTTTATAGCGATCAGGCCCTAGAGAATTTTTTAGCCTCCCGGGATGGGGAACGCTGGGAGGTCCAGCGTTACAAAGGTTTGGGTGAAATGAATCCTGAGCAGTTGTGGGAGACTACTATGAATCCAGCCACCCGTACCCTCCTTAAAGTTACCCTGGAGGATGCGGTGGCAGCGGACGAGATCTTCGACATTCTCATGGGGGATAGAGTGGAACCCCGCCGTGAATTCATTCAGAAACATGCCCATGAGGTACGGAACCTAGATATTTAAGCTTCTAAAGCTAAAGGAGGGTTTAAGTCTTTGCTAGCGGAACCCACCGGCCTCATCTTGCCGGTAAGGATCGAGGAAGAAATGAAGCGCTCCTATATCGATTACGCCATGAGCGTAATTGTAGGGCGCGCTTTACCCGATGTGAGGGATGGTCTAAAGCCCGTACACCGGCGCATCCTTTATGCCATGTATGAGGCTAATATGACTCCGGACAAGCCCTATAAAAAGTCAGCCCGGGTGGTGGGTGATGTCCTGGCCCGTTATCATCCCCATGGCGATGCTGCGGTGTACGAGAGCATGGTGCGGCTGGCCCAGGATTTTGCTAGCCGTTATCCTTTGGTGGATGGCCAAGGAAACTTCGGATCCTTAGATGGGGATTCCCCGGCGGCTATGCGCTATACCGAGGCCAGGCTATCGAGCCTCGCCATGGCCATGCTGCAGGATATTGAGAAAGATACCGTGGATTTCATCCCCAACTATGACGGGACCTTAAAAGAGCCTGTGGTGCTTCCTGCCCGCATCCCTAATCTTTTAATAAACGGCTCGGCAGGGATCGCCGTAGGTATGGCCACCAATATCCCTCCCCATAATTTAGGGGAGATAATCGATGCCTTAGTTTTACTTATAGACCAGCCGGGGGCAGGGCTAAAGGAGATTTTGAACGTAGTTAAGGGCCCTGATTTCCCCACCGGCGGCTTAATCATCGGCCGGGAGGGGATACGTAACGCTTATCGTACTGGCCGGGGCACCATCAAAATACGGGCCCGGGCCGAGATAGAGCAGGTGGGTGGCAAAAGCCAAATTGTTATCACAGAAGTACCCTACCAGGTTAACAAAGCCCGTCTTATAGAGACTATAGCTGAGCTGGTAAGGGAGAAAAAAATAGAAGGGATAACTGACCTGCGGGATGAATCCGACCGCACGGGACTAAGGGTGGTAATTGAACTTAAAAAGGATGCCCAGCCTAAGGTCATCTTAAACCAGTTATATAAGCATACCCAGATGCAGGAGAATTTCGGAGTTATTATGCTAGCCCTGGTGGACGGCCGGCCCCAGATCCTTAACCTAAAGGAGATGCTAGAACATTATCTTAAGCATCAGAAGGAGATAGTTACCCGCCGTAGCCGCTACCTTTTAAACCAAGCCGAGGCCCGAGCCCATATTGTAGAGGGGTTAAGGATCGCTCTAAAGTTTTTGGATGCGGTCATCCAAACCATAAGAAGATCTCCTGATGTAGAGGCTGCTCGCCGCGCTTTGATGGATAAATTTTCTTTAAGCGAAAAGCAAGCCCAGGCTATTTTGGATATGCGCCTGCAGAGGCTTACGGCTTTGGAGCGGGAGAAGTTAGAAGAAGAGTACCGAGAACTTATGGAGAAAATAAGTTACTTTAAAGAGGTCTTGGCGGACGAATCTAAGGTGCTAGCCATTGTGCGGGAGGAGCTTTTAGAGATTAAGGCAAAATTTGCGGATCCTCGCCGTACCCAGATAGTAGATGAAGAGGAGCCTTTAGAGGCTGAAGATTTTATACCCCGGGAGGAAGTGGTTATTACTGTTACCCACCGGGGTTATATTAAACGCCTTCCCTTGGATACCTATAGAAGCCAGAGGAGGGGTGGCCGCGGTATCCAGGCTTTAACCACACGGGAGGAGGATTTTGTAGAGCATTTAACCGTAACCACTACTCACCACTACCTCCTCCTCTTTACTAACCAGGGTAAGGTCTACCGCCTTAAAGCCTTTGATGTTCCTGAAGCTAACCGCCAGGCCCGAGGTACAGCCCTGGTTAATTTGATCTATATAAATCAGGGAGAAAGGATAACAGCCCTTATAAGCGTAGAAAGTTTTGAGGAAGAAGCTTACCTTTTCCTGGCTACCCGCCAGGGCACCGTTAAAAAGACACCCTTAAGGGAGTACAATACTTCCCGGCGCGATGGGATAATTGCCTTGAACCTGGATGAAGGTGACGAGCTCATCGGCGTAGAGCTTACCCGCGGGAAGGACGAGATTATTTTAGGCACCCGGCAAGGCAAGGTAATACGCTTTTCTGAGGAGGAAGTACGGCCCATGGGCCGGGCCACCCGGGGTGTGCGCGGGATAGCCCTGGAAGGTGAGGATGAGGTAGTAGGTATGGTTAAAGTAAAGCCTTTTGCTGATTTGGTCTTGGTGTCGGAGAGGGGCTTCGGTAAGCGTACCCCTTTAGAAGAATACCGGGGCCAGGGTAGGGCTGGCAAGGGCTTGCTAGCCCTTAAAGTGAGCGAGAAGACGGGCCCCTTGGTGGCCTTGGCTGTGGTCCGGGAAGAAGATGAGCTTATGCTTATTACTGCTGAAGGCCTGCTTATTCGCCTTAGCGTAGAGGATATCCCCCGCCAGGGGCGCTATACTCGAGGGGTTACCCTTATGCGGTTAGAGGAAAAGGATAAGGTTATGGCTGTGGCTCGCCTTTAGAAAAATTTAATTCTAGCTTTAAAAATTAATTTCTAATAAAAAGGCCTTGCAGTAGCTTAAAGCCTGGTGTAAGATCACATAGAGCCAGGTTTGAAAGGAGGGGAAACCTATGGCTTTACTGGAGAAACCTAATGGGGAGGGGAATGGGGTCCAAAAAGGAACTTGGGTCGTAAAAAAAGGCCTGGCGGAGATGCTTAAAGGTGGCGTAATAATGGATGTCACCACCCCTGAGCAGGCTAAAATTGCGGAAGAAGCTGGGGCTTGCGCTGTTATGGCTTTAGAGAGGGTCCCCGCCGACATCCGGGCTTCCGGCGGAGTAGCCCGCATGGCCGATCCTACAGTAATCCTAAGGATTATGGAAGCGGTGACCATTCCAGTAATGGCCAAGGTGCGTATTGGCCACTTTGTAGAGGCCCAAATTTTAGAGGCTTTAGGTGTAGATTATATCGATGAGAGCGAGGTATTAACCCCGGCCGATGAGGAATTCCACATAAATAAACATGCCTTTAAAGTTCCCTTCGTGTGCGGAGCCCGGAATCTAGGTGAAGCCCTCCGGCGGATCGGGGAAGGGGCGGCTATGATCCGCACTAAGGGCGAGGCGGGAACTGGAAATGTGGTGGAAGCTGTCCGGCATATGCGCCTTATTATGAGCGAGATAAGGCGCCTGCAAAACCTCCCTGAAGAAGAGGTTATGACTTTTGCTAAAAATATCCAGGCACCCTATGAACTGGTAATGGAGACGAGGAGGCTGGGCCGGTTGCCGGTGGTGAACTTCGCCGCTGGTGGTATAGCCACCCCGGCTGATGCCGCCCTTATGATGCAGCTCGGGGCGGACGGTATTTTCGTAGGTTCTGGTATTTTTAAGTCCTCGGATCCTATGAAGCGGGCCCGCGCTATTGTAGCGGCTACGACTTATTATAATGACCCCCATGTACTAGCAGAAGTTTCTAAAGATCTAGGTGAGCCCATGCCCGGGATCGATGTGGCCACCTTACGGCCAGAACAGCGCCTCCAGGAACGCGGGTGGTAAGGAATCTTTTGGGGTTAGAAACTTGGGTTTAAGGGGAATTTGTAGCAGTTCTAGGAGGAAGAATAGTCATGCTGATAGGTGTTCTAGCGTTACAAGGGGCCTTTCGTGAGCACATAGTGGCCTTAGAGCGTTGCGGAGTTAAGGGTAAAGAAATACGAAAAAAAGAGCAGTTAAATGGCCTAGATGGCTTGATAATCCCTGGGGGTGAAAGCACCACCATCGGAAGGTTAATGGTGGATTTTGAGCTCCTTAATCCTATCCGCTACCTTATGGAGGAGGGCCTTCCTGTTTTCGGTACCTGCGCTGGCCTGGTGGTCCTCTGTAAAGAAATTGTAGGGAGCCAGCAGCCGCGGCTAGGGCTCCTTAACGCCCGGGTCCGCCGTAACGCCTTCGGACGCCAAGTAGACAGCTTTGAAGCCTATCTGGATGTACCCCTTTTGGGACCCCCACCCTTCCGGGGTGTGTTTATCCGGGCACCTTATTTAGAAGAAATATGGCCTCCGGCTGAAGCGCTGGCCACCTTTGAAGGTAAAATCGTGGCTGCCCGGCAGGACAAAATTTTGGCCACGGCTTTTCACCCAGAATTGACCGCGGACGACCGTTTTCATAGATATTTTATAAGCACTGTGGCTGGCTAGAAAGTAATAGGGGAGAAGGAAAGAATTCTCCAAGCTGTAACCTCAAGGAGGAGGGTATTTGAAAGCACTATTAACACGCAGCATAGAGATCCTTAAAAAGCATCAAGCTTGGACGGGAGCCTTCCCTGCTGCTCCTTATTTTCCTCCCTACCGGTATGTGTGGTTGCGGGATGGTACTTTTGTGGCCTGGGCCTTAGACTGGGTGGGGGAAAGGGAGGCGGCAGGGGCTTTTTATTCTTTTATGAGCCGTACGATTTTAAAGCATAGCTATAAAATAGAACGTGCTTTAAAGAGAGCTACAGAGGGGTATCCATTAGATGATGCCACTTGCCTTCACACCCGCTATACCTTAAAGGGAGAAGAAGGGCAGGAGCCTTGGGGCAATTTCCAGTTAGATGGGTATGGTACTTTCCTCTGGGGGCTGGCGCATCATCTACGTGCTGGGGGGAGGGGAAGGGAAGAATATATAAAGGTGATCGCAGAAGTAACCCGCTATCTTTGTGGCCTATGGAAAATCCCTTGCCTGGACTGCTGGGAGGAGAGGGGGGATCGCCTTCATCCTTCCACTCTAGCTGCCATCTATGGAGGTTTAAAGGCTGTTTTGGACTGGCTTCCCCTTAACCTAAAGGAGAAAGCCCAGGAAGTTCTTATAGCGTTGCCAGAGGTGGTAAAAAAGGAATTTGTGGTAGATGGGCACCTGGTAAAGGAGGCTTATTCGCCCGAAGTGGATGGCAACCTCCTATGGTTAGCCATACCCTATGGTGTACTGGATCTAGAGGAACCTGTTTTTATTGCTACTGTGCAGAAAATCGAGGAGGACTTGCGCGGCGGGGGAGTTAAGCGGTATCGGGGGGATACCTTTTATGGGGGCGGGGAATGGGTTTTGCTTACTGCCTGGTTGGCCTGGTATTACCGGCTTAGGGGAAAAGAAGAGGAAGCACGGGAACTTTTAAGTTGGATAGAGGCCCAGGCCGATGAGGAAGGCCAGCTGCCGGAACAAGTACCCAGTAACTTGACTTCTGAGGAACATTATTATTACTGGATAGAACGCTGGGGTCCTATAGCGAGGCCTCTCCTTTGGTCCCATGCCATGTATATAGCAGCCCGGCTTCCCGTCTTAGTTCCCGTTTGCAGTTGACGCTAGCCAGATGCTCTTGGGTTCCTTGCCTAGAAAACAAAAGTTATGTTACAATACTTTCTAAAGTGGAGCTTTCCTGGGGGTGGATCGGGCCTGGTGGCCTGCCTGGACTTCAAATCCAGCTGGCGCGCGGGGGAGACCCCGGGCGCGGTGGGTTCGATTCCCACACACTCCCGCCATAATGTAAAGCTCACTGGGTTTATTTAGGGGAAGGATTTCTAAAGGGCAGGGAGAGTTTTTAAGGAAAAAGTGCGGTAAAGGATAAGGGAGGAGGTTATTTTTGTGCCTGTTATAACTAAAGATATGAGCATCACGGAAGTGGTCAGCAGATACCCCCAGACGGTTCCCGTATTCATGGAGCACGGGATGGGATGTTTAGGTTGTGTGGCTGCTCGATTTGAAAACATCGAACAGGGCGCCCGGGCCCACGGCATCGATGTAGACAAGTTAATAGAAGATCTTAATAAGGTAGTGGCGGAGGAAAGGGATTCCAGAGATAACGCGTAAACTTAAATACTTTAGAGTCGCTCTTGCTCGCAGTTAAGGGAACGGGGTCAAGAGCGATTTTTTATTGTGGGCTAACTTGGAGGTAAAGTTACAGTGAGCTGCCCCCCAGATAAGCCTTTCTGCGAACTCATTGCCGCTTTGGGTACGGTCTTAGATATGGAAGATGAGACTAAATTATACCATGCTTGGCGTGTGGCCCTGGTAGCCCAAAAATTGGCCCAGGATCTTTTACCCCAGGAAGAAGCCCTTGTATTTTATGCAGCCCTCCTCCATGATGTGGGAGGTATAGGTTTACCCGATCATATTGTCCATAAGGCCGTACAACCAAGAGCGGAAGATGATCCTGAGATCCGCCAGCATCCCCAACGTGGAGCAGAAATGGTGCGGCTTCTACCAGTTTTAGGCCCTTTGCTTGCCCCTATGGTAGAGCAGCACCATGAACACTGGGATGGGTCTGGCTATCCCCGGGGGCTTAAAAACGGGGAGATCCATCCCGGTGCCCTGCTTATAAGTATTAGCGACATATTCGATTTGCGCTTGCGGGTGGCCAAGGTAAAAGCCTGGGAAAAAATAAGGCCGGCGATGGCGGCCCTTTCTGGTAAGGTGTACCCGCCGGAGCTCTGGGAAGCCTTTGACCGGTTAATGGGTTCTGCCTTTTGGGAAGAGGTAGCCACCGATTCGAATATAGAAGCGCACATGGAGGCTATCCATCAAGCTTTACCCCCTGTAGAAGGTATGTCCGGTGATTTTTTAAAGGCCACCATTTCCCTTTTTGCTAATATTATCGATGCCAAGCACGCTTATACAGGTGGGCATTCCCACCGGGTGGCCGCTTATGCCCTGAAACTAGCTAAAGCTCTGGGGCTTAAAGAGGAGGAGAGGGAGAAACTGGAGATAGCTAGTTTATTGCACGATTTCGGGAAAGTGGCTGTTCCTCGCTCGGTCCTGGATAAGCCTGGTCCTTTAGACCCTCATGAGCTTGAGGTGGTAAGGCGGCACCCCACACGTACCATAGCCTTGCTTAAGCAAGTCTCCGGCCTAAGGGAATTAGCCGAGATAGCGGGGTTACATCACGAAAGGTATGATGGGAAGGGATACCCCTACGGCTTAAAAGGAGAAGAAATACCCTTACCCTCCCGTATCCTCGCTGTGGCAGATGCCTTTGACGCCATGACCTCACGGCGTCCCTACCAGCCTATCCGGACACCCCAGGAAGCCTTGGAACGCCTCCGTCAAGGAGCAGGGACCCAATTCGATCCTCAGGTAGTGGAGGTAGCCCAGGTACTCGTAGAGAATAAGGGATGAGGTGGAGAAATTGAAGCGCCTGGCCCGCAAAATGGCTGTTAATATTACTGGTTGGATATTTTTTGTTTTATTTTTTATCTATTGGGCCATACGTTTTATCCTAGGGCCCCAGGGCCAGGGGATCCCCCTTATCCTTTCTGGCCAGGGGTGGGTATTCCTTATAGGCTTCTTGCTGGTAATAGGTGTGGGGGTTTACCGGCTTTGCTGCAACTTTTTATCCCCTCTAGAGGCTATGCTCCCTATAACCCGCAAGATAGCTGCTGGTGACCTAGAACAGCGCATCGAGGTAGAGAGGGATGATGAGCTGGGGATTTTAGCCAAACACCTTAATGATATGGTGGACCGCCTCCGTAACAACATCCGGGAGATTTCGGGTGAAAGGAATAAAATTAAGGCTATATTAGCTAGTCTTACGGATGCCGTAGTGGCAGTGGACCAGGTGGGCCGGGTGATGTTTGTGAACCCTGCAGCAGAAGAGATGCTTAAGAAAAGAGAGGACGAGGTGGTGCGCAAGTATCTTCTGGAGGTGATCCGTAACCATGAGATGGATAGCCTCGCCAAGGATATTTTGGATAAAGGGGAGACACGGGAGGCTGAACTTCGTTTATTTCCAACCTCTTCCCGGGTATTTAAAGTCCACGGTGCTCCCATAACTACTGAACAGGGCAGGATAGTAGGGGCAGTTCTTTCCATCCGGGATATTACGGAACTGAGGCGTTTGGAACAGATGCGCACTGAATTTGTGGCCAATGTATCCCACGAGCTTAGAACCCCCTTGACTTCTATCCGGGGTTTTGTAGAGACCTTGCTAGAAGGGGCCCTGGAGGATGAGAAGATAAGCCGCCGCTTTTTAACCATCATAAATAGTGAGGCCCAGCGTTTGCAGCAGTTAATAGAGGATCTCCTCACCCTTTCCCGGCTTGAACACCAGAAACCAGAAAAGGTGGTTAAGGGAGCCTCTCTAAAGGAAACCTTAAGCCGGGTCCTGGAGGTGGTAGGGCCCCTGGCACAGGACAAAGGAGTGGAACTTAAAGTAGAACTTCCTCCCGACCTTCCCCTTTTGAAGTTCCCGGAAAACTTTCTAGAACAGGTTCTCCTTAACCTTTTAGATAACGGGATCAAATATACTCCGAGGGGTGGTTCGGTAACTGTAGCTGCAGAGCGGGAAGGATCTAAGATACGGGTGGAGGTGCGGGATACCGGCATAGGGATCCCGAAGGAAAGCTTGCCTCGGGTCTTTGAACGGTTTTACCGGGTGGATAAGGCCCGTTCCCGGGAACTTGGGGGTACAGGCTTGGGGTTATCTATTGTAAAGCATATGGTAGAATCCCATGGTGGGACGGTAGGAGTCCATAGTCAAGTAGGGCAAGGTAGTACCTTTTACTTTATACTCCCTATAGCCGAAGGGGAGGAAGGGGGTGAAGGAGTTACGAGAAGGTAAGGTAGTGGGGACTTTAGGAGGGTCCCGGGAGATAGTTTACCGTCGGGTGGTGGATGAGAAGGGTAGGGTTACTTTACCCACTGAAATGAGGCAGCAACTAGAGATCCGGGCGGGGGAAGAAGTAGAGTTTCTCCTCCGGGAGGACGGACAGTGGTATATCCGCAAGGGATTCCCCCAGCGGGCTTGCACTTTTTGCGGTTGTGAGGTGGATTTAATACAGGTTTGGGGGCAGACCCTCTGTCGCCGCTGCGCTAAAAAATATCTGTATCTTTTAGCCCGGGAGCTAGAACTGGATATTTTTGTGGGAAAGAGTGGGAATCTACCAGATTAAGGAGGATTTTGGCTAACGGCGTCGAACAAATTTACCACCACAAAAAAAATCTCGAAATAAGAGCTGCTTCAGGGTAAACCTGTCGAAAGGCAGGGGCACAAAGCCATGGGTCTAAGGCTTTTCCCTTTAAGGGGTTAGCTCCTCTAAAGGGAGGCTATGATCGCCAGGCTGCCAGCTCTTAAGGGGTATAAGTGACCCTGGCGAGCCTTGCTCTGAAGCAAGGTTATTTTGTTTTATTAAAAAGAATTTAAGAGAGGATGTCCTTAAGTGGACGCCTACGCCGTTAGCGCATTGCTTGAGGATTTGTTTAGACATTCGCGCCTCACTTACTACCATTGCCTGCATGTAGCCGTTACTGCTCGCCAGGTAGCCATGGAGCTTGGATTAGAGTACCAAGAAGTGGAGAAGATTTTTTTAGGCGCTCTATTTCACGATATCGGCAAACTCAAAATTCCCCGGGCTATATTACATAAGAAGGGTCAGCTTACCCCTGCGGAGTGGGAAAAGATGTATAAACACCCGGAGGAAGGGTGCCACCTTCTACCGGATACCTTTCCTTGGCAGCCTATTAAGGAAATAATCCTTTACCACCATGAAAGATGGGATGGTAGGGGTTATTATGGGCTATCCCGCACGAAGATACCCCTAGGAGCTAGGATAATAGCCCTGGCTGATGCCTTTGACGCCATGACCTCACGGCGGCCTTACCAAGAAGCCCGCGGCTTAAGCGCAGCCCTGCGGGAGCTAGAGGAATGTAGTGGTAGCCAATTTGATCCTCAAGTTGTAGAGGCCTTTTTTTCCCTTACTGCAGGGTTCCTTAAGGGCCGGCAGGTCTTAAGACCGGAAAAAATTAATCTGATCTTAAACGTAACAACACGGAAACTTAACAGTAATGAGTTATGATATCAATGAACAGCCCGCTAGCCCTTTACTACAAGCGTCCTCTGACCTCCTTTTTTATATAAACCTTAAGCTTAGCCCAGAGATTTCTCTGGGCGTTTTTTTACCTTGCCAAAACAAAAGCAAAGAAGGCCGCGATCTTGCGGCCTTCCTTTTAAAGAGCCCATAAGGACCTTAACACCGGCTAACACACATCCCTACAGAGCCCATACCAGCCTTTCGGCGGGTATAGACCCTTACGGAACCTATGCTAACCTTAGCTCGACAATTTAAAGTACCTGAGAAGCCGAACAAGGTCTCTCGATCTTGTTCGACCTCTAGCCTTTAAAGGTTGCCTGCGGCACCTTAAATTGTCTTAGCTCGACCAAGGATCATCCTTGCCGACCTGCCCCTAATCCTTCGGACTAGGGGCAAGCCTTGACGGACTTATCCTTGATCTTCCCGCCAGCCGGTACCGAGCCTTTTTGACCCGGTACCGACCTTTGGCCGGAGATGGCCGAGCCCTTGCGGACCCGGCCATCTCCTGGGCTCGGCCCTTATGGACCCTGACGCTATTATTATTACCCGGAGCATAGGATAATATTTATTCTAAAGCAAAATCTCTTTGCTAAATTTTTGTTAAACAGAAGGACAAGGTATTGTCTTTGCGCTATACTTGTAGATAGAAAATCGCATTTAAAAGTAAAGGAGCGGAAAAAGATGTATTGCGAGGCCGATCTTCATACCCACACTATAGCCAGCGGCCACGCTTATAGCACAGTTAAGGAGCTTGCGGAAGCAGCCCAGGCCAAGGGGTTAAAAATGATAGCCATCACCGATCACGGCCTGGCTATGCCCGGAGGACCCCATGAATATTATTTCCACAATTTAATTTCGTTACCCCGTAAAATAGGGGAAGTAGAGATATTAAGGGGGGTAGAGGCTAATATTATCGATGAAGAAGGCCACTTGGATATACCGGAAAACCTTTTAGAAAAGCTCGATATAGTGCTCGCTGGCTTTCATGTAGCTACAGGCTTTGATGGCCGTTCCCAAGAAGAATACACCCGTGCAGCTTTGGCTGTCTTGGCCAATCCCCACGTACATGTTCTGGTCCATCCAGGGAATCCGGATTTTCCCTTGGATCTGGAGGCTATCGCCCAGGCCGCAGCAGCTAACCGTAAGGCCCTAGAATTTAACAATAATTCCTTTTTCTATAGTCGCCCGGGGAGCCTACCCCGTTGCCAACTCTTGGCCCAGTTAGCTAAGAAATATAAGGCTCCTGTAGTATTATCTAGCGATGCCCATGTATTTACGGCTGTGGGTAATTTCATGCGGGCCTGGCAGGTAGTGCGGGGTGCAGGAATAAACGAGGACCAGATACTTAACCTTACGGTTACCAGGGTAAAGGAATTTTTAGGCTGGCACCGGCGTCGGCCGCGGGCTGGACAGGGCGCCTAAAGGGGGATGTCCGTACTGGCCAAGGTAAAGGTTAAATTTATCTGCCAGGTTTGTGGTTATGAAAGCGCAAGCTGGCTTGGGCGTTGCCCGGCCTGTGGGTCTTGGGATACGCTGGTCCCGGAAACGCAGCCTATAACTTCACGTATGGGCCTTAAAGGTAGTCCCCAACCGGTAGGTACACCTCCTGTGGCTTTGACGGAGGCCCCGCGACTAGAGGGTGAGCGCCTCTGTACTGGCCTTAAAGAATGGGATCGTGTCTTAGGCGGGGGTTTAGTACCCGGTTCCCTGGTCCTGGTGGGAGGCGCGCCTGGGATAGGGAAATCTACCCTCCTTCTGCAGCTGGCTTATGCTGTAGCTAACCAGTGGGGGCCAGTGCTTTACGTTTCCGGGGAGGAGTCTTTAGCCCAAACCCGCCTACGGGCTGAACGCCTGGGGACGCTATCTTCTTCCATTTATTTGCTTTCCGAAACCAGCGTCCCGGCTATCCTGGAACAGGCAGAAATGTTAAAGCCTGTGCTTTTGATTGTGGATTCCATCCAGACGGTCTTTATCCCGGAAATACCAGTGGCCCCTGGAAGCGTCTCCCAGGTGCGCGAAAGTGCTGCTGCTTTCCTTAGGGCAGCTAAAATGGGAGGCCCTGCTATAATCTTGATAGGACATATAACTAAAGATGGGTTGCTGGCTGGCCCTAAGGTTCTAGAACACCTTGTGGATTGTGTTTTGTATTTAGATGGGGAGGGCTTGCAGGCGTACCGGCTTCTAAGGGCAGTAAAAAATCGGTTTGGTTCTACTAATGAGATAGGGGTTTTTGCCATGACCTCCCAGGGCCTCATGGAAGTCCCTAACCCTTCGGAAATACTTTTGGCCGAGCGCCCCTGGGGGGTAGCCGGGTCAGTGGTTACAGCCTGCCTGGAAGGTACCCGGCCCTTACTCCTGGAGATACAGGCCCTGGTGAGCCGGACAAGTTTTGGGCATCCCCGGCGCTTGACCACAGGGTTAGATTATAACCGAGCTTCCCTCTTGATCGCTGTATTGGAAAAGAGGGCCCAGCTCCC
Source organism: Thermanaeromonas toyohensis ToBE (assembly GCF_900176005.1). Taxonomy (NCBI): domain Bacteria; kingdom Bacillati; phylum Bacillota; class Clostridia; order Neomoorellales; family Neomoorellaceae; genus Thermanaeromonas; species Thermanaeromonas toyohensis. The sequence continues at coordinate 18,347 of NZ_LT838272.1, forward strand.
CTTGGGTCTGTGCGATATTTACCTCAATGTAGCTGGGGGAATAAGCATCGATGAGCCAGCGGCTGATCTTGCTGTTTGCCTAGCTATAGCCTCAAGTTTAAAGGAGATAGCTGTGGATGCGCGGCTCTTGGTACTAGGGGAGGTGGGTCTGGCCGGGGAAGTCCGGGCCGTCCCTCAGGTGGAAAAGAGGCTGGAGGAAGCCCGGCGGCTAGGTTTTTCTCACTTTATCCTTCCTGAAGGGAACCGCAAGGCTTGGGAGGGTAGCCAGGGGGAAGTGTTCTTTGTACGCAGCGTAACCCAGGCTTTAGAGCTGGCTTTTGTCCAGGCCGGGTAGGCAAGTTTGCTAGTGAACTTTGCCAGTCTTGCAAATATCTGTTATAATCAAGACCGGACGAAGGGGCTGGTATAATGTGGTGGCCGGTGAGGAATAATCCAGGGGAAGGAGAACTTTATTAGCTTAAAGAAGGTGAGGATAAAATGCTGTACATGTTACTTCGGGGTATAATATCCCTGATGGGGGGGGCCCTGGGGTTCGCCCTGGCTCAAACTGCTTTGAGGTGGTGGGTTACTGGACCCCCGGGAGCCAAGCAATCTCTGGTAGCCCTTGTTACCCTTCTGGCCGCCCTAGCCGGCTTCATCTTGTCCCGGTATCTGATCGAGGCTACCTTGCAAATTGTACGCCGCCTGGAAAATAAGCTTCAGCGTCTTTCTGCTCAAGAAATAGTAAGCGGCGCCATGGGACTCATCCTTGGACTTATCATCGCTAATTTGCTGGGGGCCTCTTTTATACACCTGCCTTGGATAGGCCCTTACATCCCCATGGCGGCGAGTATATTATTTGGCTATCTAGGCTGGAGCCTGGGAACTAAAAGGAGAGAGGAAATCTGGAGTTTGTTTTCCATTTTCCCTAAGCTAAGTTCTAAGGATAAGGCCAAAGGAGGGGCTTCCAGCCCAGGGGCCAAGATTCTAGATACGAGCGTTATAATCGATGGCCGTATCGCTGACATTATCCGTACGGGCTTTCTGGAAGGTACCATCATTGTTCCCAGCTTCGTACTAGAAGAACTTCGCCATATAGCTGATTCTTCAGATATACTTAAGCGGAACCGGGGCCGGCGGGGACTAGATATGTTAAATAAGATCCGGAAGGAGCTAGGCGTTAATGTAAAAATTTACGAAGAAGATTTTGAGGATATTACAGAGGTGGATACTAAACTTGTACGTTTGGCCCAGAAGCTTAAGGCTCCTATTTTAACTAATGATTATAATCTAAACAAGGTAGCTGAGCTCCATGGTGTGAAGGTGCTAAATATTAATGAACTGGCCAACGCGGTAAAACCCATAGTACTACCTGGTGAGGAAATGACCGTGCAGGTTATAAAGGATGGGAAAGAAGCGGGCCAGGGGGTGGGTTACTTAGACGATGGTACCATGATAGTGGTGGAGAACGGGCGACGCTTCATGGGCCAGTCCATAGCTGTACTGGTGACTAGTGTCTTGCAAACCTCGGCAGGCAGGATGATCTTTGCCCGGCCTAAGGTCCTCGAACGTAAGAACAACCACCAGCCCCTGGAGCGGGGAGAATATCAATGCCTTTCTTAACCGCCCTGGTGGCGGCAGCAGGGCGGGGGCGGCGATTGGGTCTGGGGTATAATAAGGTTTTTTTGCCCCTTAAAGGCCGTCCTCTTTTGAGCTATAGCCTGGAGGTCTTGGGAAGATCCCCTCTTGTACAGGCTGTTATAGTAGTCACCACCCCTGAAGATGTGGACAGGTGTTGGGCCATAATAGGTCCCCAGTATGCTAAAGGGATCCGGGTGGTGGAAGGGGGAAAAGAAAGGCAGGATTCCGTAGGCAAGGGACTAAAAGCCCTACCCCCGGAGACTGAATTTGTAGCTATCCACGATGCAGCCCGGCCCTTGCTTACGGAAGAGCTTTTAGCTAAGGTAGTGAAAGCAGCCTTGGAGACGGGGGCGGCTATAGCAGCTGTTCCCGTGCAGGATACCATCAAACGGTGCGGGGCAGCTGAGCTAGTAGAAAGGACAGTTAACCGGGAGGGCCTCTGGGCCGCTCAGACACCCCAGGTGTTCCGACGGGATTGGTTGGAAGAAGCCCATCGACGGGCTAGAGCGGAAGGATGGCGGGCTACCGATGATGCATCTTTAGTAGAAAGGTGCGGTTATCCAGTTAAGCTGGTACCTGGGGATTATGCTAATATTAAAATAACTACCCCTGTAGATCTAGTGCTGGCCACCGCCCTTTTGGAGGCCCGAGAGAAGATAAAAATAGAGTAGGGGCCTTGGCCGGAAAGGTGAGGAACTTTATGCGTATAGGTTTGGGCTTTGATGTACATCCTTTAGTGGAAGGCCGTGAACTCATCCTAGGGGGCATAAAAGTGCCTTATGAGCGGGGTTTGGATGGGCATTCGGATGCCGATGTTCTTCTTCACGCCTTGGTCGATGCTTTACTCGGGGCAGCGGCTCTGGGGGATATCGGTCAGTATTTCCCTCCCCAGGATCCCCAGTGGTTAGGGATTTCGAGCCTTGTTCTTCTTAAAGAGGTTTGGGATAAAGTTAGCCGGTTGGGTTACCGGGTGGGTAATGTGGATGCAGTATTAGTGGCCGAGCGCCCACGTCTTGCTCCTTATCTTCCCGCTATGCGGGAAAATATTGCTCGGGTTTTGGAAGTTGGGCTGGAACAGGTGGGGTTAAAGGCTACTACTACAGAAGGGTTAGGCTTTACGGGACGGGGCGAGGGGATAGCTGCTTTTGTTACCGTCCTCCTCTTTCTTGACAAGGAGATCCCGCGCGATTTATAATGGGCAAGGAAAAGGTTAAAAGGCAAGGAACGGGCAAAGTAGACGCCCCCGCCTCCTCCAGAGAGGGGTCGCCGTGGGCTGGAAGCGGCCTTAGGTAGGCAGGCGTTGAAGTGCGCCCGGGAGCTGGGTGGCCGAAAGGTTAGAAGCTTAGTAGGCTACCACGGGTTCGCCCCGTTAGAGGCGAAGGCGCTTTTCTTGCGCCAAAAGAGGGGGAAGGCAGATTTTAGGTTGCCTTCCAAGCAGGGTGGGACCGCGGAGGCCCTCCGCCCCTGAGGGGTGGAGGGCCTTATTTAGCTAGGATGTTTTTTAAGTAAATTTAGAGGGGTGGGGCTATGTGGAGGCAAATTAAGCGGGATATCCAGGTGATTTTTGAACGGGATCCTGCAGCGCGTAGCGTGCTGGAGGTCATTTTATGCTATCCTGGATTCCATGCCATCCTCCTTCACCGTATAGCCCATTTTTTCTGGCGTAAAGGTTTTAAACTTTTGGCCCGGCTCATCTCCCAATTTAACCGTTTCTTAACAGGGATTGAGATCCATCCTGGTGCCCGTATAGGGAAAGGGCTGTTTATCGATCATGGTATGGGTGTGGTCATAGGGGAGACGGCTGAGATAGGGGATAATGTTACCCTCTATCAAGGGGTAACCCTGGGGGGGACAGGTAAGGAGAAGGGCAAGCGCCATCCCACTATTGGCAATAATGTGGTCATAGGAGCTGGAGCCAAGGTATTGGGCAATATTTGCATTGGGGATAACGTAAAAATAGGTGCGGGTTCGGTGGTGCTGCGGGACGTGCCTGCCAATTGTACTGTGGTGGGGGTCCCGGGTAAAATTGTGGTCCGCGATGGCCGCAATATTGCGGATGCTCAAGTTTCGGAGATCGATCTTCGCCACGAGGACTTGCCGGACCCCGTGGCGGAGATGCTCCTTTGCTTGCAGCGCCAGATACAACGCTTGGAACGCCGGATAGAGGAACTGGAGGGTAAAAGCCTTGAGCTTACATCTTTACAACACGCTGACGGGCTGCAAGGAAAAGTTCGTACCTCGTGAACCTGGCCGGGTAACCATGTACGTGTGCGGTCCCACTACTTATAACTATATCCACCTGGGTAATGCCCGGCCTTTGGTGGTTTTTGATACTTTGCGCCGGTATTTAGAATACAAGGGTTACCGGGTATTTTATATTCAAAATTTCACCGATATTGATGATAAAATTATTAAGCGAGCCCAGGAAGAAGGGCGCACCGCGAATGAGGTGGCCGCCCAGTATATTGAGGAATATTTTAAGGACGCTGATGCCTTAAACGTCCGGCGGGCTGATTTTTATCCCCGGGTGACTGACCATATCAAGGATATTATAGCGGCGGTGGAGGGTCTGTTGCGCTCAGGGTACGCTTACAATATAGAGGGGGATATCTACTTTGCGGTGGAAAAGTTCCCAGGTTACGGGAAATTATCCCACCGCCGGCCTGAAGAAATGCTGGCTGGTGCCCGGGTGGAGGTGGATACACGCAAAAAAAATGCCCTAGACTTTGCCTTGTGGAAAAAGAGCCGGCCAGGGGAACCAGCCTGGGAGAGCCCTTGGGGGCTGGGAAGGCCCGGTTGGCATATTGAGTGTTCTACCATGGCCCTTAAATACTTGGGCCCTAATTTCGATATTCATGGGGGAGGAGCGGATCTCATCTTTCCCCACCACGAAAATGAGATAGCCCAGGCTGAGGCCTGGACAGGGCAGCCGCTAGCTCGTTTTTGGCTGCATAATGGATTTATCACGGTAAATCAGGAGAAGATGTCCAAGTCCCGGGGTAACTTCTTCCTTGTGCGGGAAATACTTGCCCGCTTTTCTCCCCAAGCGGTGCGCTTGTATCTTCTTAGTACCCATTACCGCAGCCCTTTAGATTTTGCCGATGAGTACCTGGAAGAGGCCGAAAGGAGCTTTGAGCGTTTAGCTAATGCCCGGATAGCCTTAACTCAAGCTTTAGAACGCATCAAGAAGGAGGAAGAAGCTTATAGGGAGGCTGTTGCTAGGGAGGAAGACCCTAAAGCCGTAAGGTTAAAAATACGTGTGCAGGAACTGCGAGATCAATTTGAGGAAGCTTTAGATGATGATTTTAATACCGCCCAAGGTATGGCTATATTGTATGAACTAGTACGGGAGATCAATAGCTATTTGCATAAAGGCGAGCTAGGCCCTGGGGCGGGTGAGGCTTTGAAGTTGGCTTCTTTTGCCTTAGAGGAATTGGGAGAGGGGGTTTTGGGCCTTTTTGGTCCTGCCAAATTAAGTGCTGATGACCGTTTAGTACAAGGTCTGATAGAATTGATAATAGAGCTACGGCAAGAAGCTCGGCAGAAGAAAGACTGGGTTACGGCTGATTACCTGCGGGAGCGCTTAAAGGCCTTAGGGATTATGGTAGAAGATACCCCCCATGGCCCGCGCTGGAAGATAAAGCGGTCTAATTAATTTTGAAGTAAGGAGAGAAAGCAGGTTGCGGGTGGAACTTATAGCTTATACCCCTGAGCCGGAAAAAATAGTAGCTGCTGCTGCACGTATTTGTTATTCCCAGCGGGGGGCAGCTGAAATCTTGGAAAACATGGAAGATAAAGAGGTGGATAGGCTCATCAAGCTCCTTTTATCTTGCGGCCATGAGTCCCCGGTGGAACACGTTACCTTTACCTTCGCTATAGAAGGGGTAAGCCGCGCTTTATCTCACCAACTTGTCCGGCATCGTATAGCCTCTTATTCCCAGCGTTCCCAGCGTTATGTTTCTGAGGAAAATTTTCCATACATCGTGCCGCCCAGCATAAATGGGGAACCGGAGGCCTTAGAGATCTTTGAAAATTGCTTATCCCAGATAAGGGAAGCTTATGCCCGCCTGACAAAGCTTGTTCCCCGGGAAGATGCCCGTTATATTTTGCCCCAGGCGTGCGAGACCAAGCTCATATGCACTTTTAACGCCCGTAGCTTATTTAATTTTTTCCGCTTACGCTGCTGTTCCCGGGCCCAATGGGAGATACGGGCGCTGGCCCTTAAAATGAGGGAGGTTGTGCGGCAGGTGGCTCCTCGGCTATTCGCCAAGGCTGGACCCAATTGCGAAGTTTTAGGGATATGTTATGAAGGCCCCTTTAGCTGCGGCCGGGCTCCGGTAGTTAAGTCTAGGGGAGAAATAGAAGAAGAATAAGAAAGCCAAGAAACGGGGTTTGGCCAAAAGGGATATCCAAGGGAAAAGTTTGGCAGTCGGCAGAAGGGGCAGGAGAAAAAAGGTTGGCTGCGAGGGATCTTTAAGGAAAGGGGATGCTCCAGACAAAAGGGAAGCAGGAGATGAAATTTTATGGAAGAACTGCTGGCTGGCCGTCAGGCGGTGCGGGAGGCGCTTAAGGCCGGGCGTCCCCTGCACAAGATCCTAATAGCTGAAGGCACCAAGGGTGCCCTCCTTAACGAGATTCAGTTCCTAGCCAAGGAGCGAGGGGTACCTGTTTTAAAGGTAGAACGCAAGGCACTGGATAGGTTGTCCAGAACCGCCCCCCATCAGGGAGTAGTAGCCCTGGCCGCTGCTAAGGAATATGCTGAACTAGAGGATCTGATAAAGGCAACCCAAGCCCAAGAGGAGCCTGCCTTTTTAGTTATGCTAGATGGGGTAGAGGACCCTCAAAACCTGGGGGCTATCTTGCGCTTAGCTGACGCCTGTGGGGTACAAGGGGTGATAATTCCACGCCGACGTAGCGCTGGACTCTCCGCTGCCGTGGCCCGTGCTTCGGCTGGGGCCCTTGAGTATGTTCCTGTGGCCCGGGTAACTAATCTTCATCAGGCTGTGGATACCTTAAGGGAGGCTGGTATGTGGATTATAGGCGCGGAGGGGGATGGAGAAACCCTGGCCTTTGAGGCTGACTTTACAGTACCCTTGGTCCTGATCTTGGGGGGTGAAGGTAAGGGGCTTTCTCCTTTATTAAGGAAGCATTGTGATCTAGTAGTGCGGCTTCCCTTATTAGGCCATGTAACTTCCCTTAATGTAGCGGCAGCTGCTGCGGCCCTCTTTTACGAGGTGGTTCGCCAGCGAAAATTTCCATCTGGCCGGGAAGAGGAGCTGGGCAAGGAAAACTAAAAAGTGTAAGTTACAAGAGAAGGAAATTTTTCGAGTCTTGCTCGAGAGCTTGATTTCCGGTATAATTAATGGTGTCGTTGGACAAGGTAAAAAGCCTCCCGAAAGATAGAGAATAGAGAGATATAGAGAAATACCCAAGAGAAATATGAGTACGGAGAAACCGGGGCGGAGGCGATGTCATGAGCGTTGATATCCAGCGCGAGGCCTTCCAAACCTACGAGGTCATGGGGGACGAGGAAGTTGTCACGCTGGCCCAAGGGGGGGACGATGTAGCCCAAGAATATTTGATAAATAAATACCGAAATTTTGTGCGGGCTAAAGCGCGGTCCTACTTTCTAGTGGGGGCCGACCGGGAAGATATCATCCAGGAAGGCATGATCGGCCTCTACAAAGCCATCCGGGATTTCCGTGGAGACAAACTCTCTTCCTTTCGTGCCTTTGCTGAATTGTGTATAACCCGGCAGATTATCACCGCCATCAAAACAGCCACCCGTCAAAAGCACATCCCTCTTAATTCCTATGTGTCCCTAAACAAGCCCGTATATGATGAGGATTCGGACCGTACCCTTTTGGATGTTATTTCCGGTTCTAGCATTGCAGATCCCGAAGAACTGATTATTAGCCGAGAAGAGTTTGACAACATAGAGGAAAAAATGGGAGAGATTTTAAGCTCGCTGGAATGGCAGGTTTTGATGTCCTATTTAGAGGGGAAGTCCTACCAGGAGATAGCTTTAGATTTAAAAAGACACGTTAAGTCCATAGATAACGCTCTGCAGAGGGTAAAACGCAAGCTGGAGCGCTATTTAGAAAAAAGGGATGGATAGGGGAAGAGGCAAAGCTTCCAAAGTACAGCAGTAGAGCGAAGGGGTAAGGCTTTGTTTAGAGGCAAGAGAAAAAATGGAAGTTCTTTAAGTCCCTTGACGAAGGGCTAGCGAGTTGCTATAATGAGTCTTGCGCTTGGCAAGAAATATTTAAGGAGGGGTACCCAAGCTGGCCAAAGGGGGCAGACTGTAAATCTGCTGGCGATGCCTTCGCTGGTTCGAATCCAGCCCCCTCCACCAAGAGAGCAAACAAATAAGGAAAGAAAAGATAAAGACCAAGTTTTCGTTGCGGGGTGGAGCAGCGGGTAGCTCGTCGGGCTCATAACCCGAAGGTCGTTGGTTCAAATCCAACCCCCGCAACCATGCCCATATAGCTCAGTGGGTAGAGCGTCGCCTTGGTAAGGCGGAGGTCACCGGTTCAATCCCGGTTATGGGCTCCAAAGTTGGCCCCGGGGAAGTCCCCGGGGTTTAATCTTTTAAAACGAGGTGAAGGGCAATTGGCCTTAACTTGCGGAATAATTGGTCTACCCTTGGTGGGGAAGACCACCCTGTTTAACCTCCTTACCTGGTCCCAGGTGGATACTTCTACCTTTGTGGGCAAGACTAAGACCAACGTTCGGACGGCCCCCATCCCCGATCCACGGCTCGATTTTTTGGCTTCCCTTTACCGGCCTCGTAAAGTAACCCCAGCTACACTGGAGGTCATCGATGTTCCAGGATTTACGCCAGGTGCCGGTGCGGCTTTTTTGGCGGCAGTACGGGAGGTGGATGCCCTAATCCATGTAGTGCGGGCTTTCCGGCGGGAGGATATTCCTCATGTAGCGGGGGAAGTTAACCCAGCCCGGGATTTGGATACTGTTAATACGGAGCTTATCCTGGCTGATCTTGAGCTTGTGGAAACTAGGCTTGAACGGATAGCGACCAGTAAGAAAATTAAGGGGGAACTTCTGGCCGAGCAGAAAGCCTTGGAACGCTGTAAGTTCGCCTTGGAGGAAGAGCGGCCCTTAGTAGAAGCTGGTTTGACTAGGGAAGAATGGCAGGCTTTGCGGCACATTGAATTTTTGACTACTAAGCCCATGATCATTGTGGTCAATATTGATGAAGACCAGCTCAAGAAAGGGGATTATGAGGGTCGGGCGGGGGTAGAAGCCTATACTTCGGCCCGGGGACTCCCTGTTTTAACCTTGTGCGCTGAGCTAGAGGCGGAGATAGCGGAGCTAGATCCTACTGACCGGGAAGCGTTTTTAAAGGAGATGGGCATAGAAGAGCCCGGTATTCATCGTTTAGCCCGGGCTATATACCGGCGGCTAGGGCTTATTTCGTTCTTGACTGTCGGTGAGGAGGAAGTAAAGGCCTGGACCATCCGGGAGGGGACCCGGGCCAAAGAGGCAGCCGGGAAAGTCCACTCTGATATGGAAAGGGGTTTCATCCGGGCCGAAGTAGTGAAGTTTGAGGATCTTTTGGCCTGCGGCACTATGGCCAAAGCGAGGGAAAAGGGTTTGGTTCGCCTGGAAGGGAAAGATTATGTGGTGGCCGATGGCGATATAATTAACTTCCGGTTTAATGTGCATAAGCAATAGCAAACTTAAAACAATAGAGGGGCTAAGGAGGGTCTGGTCTTAAAGGAAAGGATGTGGGTAAGGTTTCCGTAGAGGCTTGTACCAAGGAGGAAGGTTTGGGTGAAGCTTAAAGCCTATGGTAAGGAAAATAGTTATCCTTGCGCAGAAAGTTTGGTTGTTGTGGATACCCCCCAGGCGCAAGGGTATTCTTTAGAGCAGGTTAAAAATAAGGTCATCCTGGGTGATGCCTTAAAGGTGCTTAAAAAACTTCCTTCCGAAGCAGTAGACATGGTCTTCATAGATCCCCCTTATTTTCTCCAGCTTCCTAATAAGACCTTGCGGAGGTGGAAAGTAAAGAGTTTAGTAGAGGCTGTTCAGGACGACTGGGATAAATTTAGTTCCTTTGTAGAATATGATACCTTTATGACCCAAATATTATCAGAAGCCCGGAGGGTTATGAAACCTAATGCCACCATTTGGGTGATTGCCACCTATCATAGCATCTTTCGCATCGGCAAGATAATGCAGGATTTAGGGTATTGGATACTTAATGACGTGATATGGGTAAAAACCAATCCCATGCCTAACTGGTTGGGAGTCCGCTTTACTAACGCTACAGAAACCTTAATATGGGCGGTTAAGGATAAGAAAGTCAAGAAATACACTTTTAATCGTGAGGCCGCTAAAGAATACGGGATAGGCAAGATAGGGGCCAATGTATGGGTTTTACCCATCTGTACAGGGGCCGAAAGATTAAAGGACGGGAGAGGGAAGAGGCTCCATTCTACCCAGAAGCCAGTGGAGCTCCTCCGCCGGGTCCTCTTAACTTCTACTAAGGAGGGGGACATAGTACTAGATCCCGTGGCTGGGGTAGGAACTACAGGCTATGTAGCCCGTTGTCTTAAGAGGAATTTTATCATGATCGAGATAAACCCTAGGTACGTGGAAGGGATTAAGAAAAGGTTTAGAGATATAAGCTTAGGAAATGTACCAGAGTAACCTTATAAATTTAAGGAGGATAAGAAGGAATAAAAAGGAAGGAAAGCTTAAAGCCCAGGGCGGAACCTTATGTGCACTACCTTCATAATAAAGTAACTGAAAGGAATTTGGATGGGGGGCTTTCTTATGGGAGAACTCGGTCAGGTAACTGAACAAACTGCCCGGGATCTCATAGCTGATGGGGGTTTGTTATTCCTCTTCTTGATATTGCTGCTTATTTTGTTTACCTGGCTATAAAAGTTCAATTTTGGCTGGGGAAGCTTTACTTTTAGCGGAACCCCTTGCGTTTTCTTTACCCCTATGTTAAAATCATGCCCAAAAAGAAAAGCGATAAAGTGATGAGGGGGACAGGGGCGCGGCCCAATCCGGTAAACGAGAGAGCTGGTGGCCGGTGGGAACCAGCCCGGAGGTCGTAGCCAGGCACCCCTGAGCGGCCGGTGAGAAATCTGCAAGGTAGACCTTGCAGAGCAAATCGGCCCGGGCATGCCCGTTACGCATGTAGAGGGGGTTAGGATGGGTTTAAAGAGATTTAGCCTGTCCTGGCCAAGAAGGGTGGCACCGCGGGAAGTAACTCCCGTCCCTTTGCCATGTGGAGGGACGGGAGTTTTTATTTTAATCAGATTTAATTGCGGGGAGGGAATTAGAGTATGATTGATAAGCAGATCTTGCTCTTACCTGGACCGACCCCTGTACCACCCCGGGTGGCCTTGGCTATGGCACGGCCGGCCATTAACCACCGGGGACCCGAATTTGCAGAGCTCCTTCATACGGTAACCCAGGGGCTTAAGAAGGTCTTTAAAACCAATAATGAGATAGTCATCCTTACAGCCTCAGGAACTGGGGGTATGGAGGCGGCGGTGGCCAATCTCCTTTCCCCTGGAGATAAGGCTTTGGTTATAACTATAGGAGCCTTCGGTGAACGTTTTGTTAAAATAGCGCGCCGTTTTGGTGTAGAGGCAGAGGTATTAGCTTTTCCCTATGGCCAGGCGGCAGATCCTGTGGCTATAGCGGAAAGACTGGCTCAAGATAAGGCAGGAGAGATCAAAGCCATCTTAGTCCAACATAACGAAACTTCTACGGGTGTTCTCAATGATATAGAGGCCATCAGCCGAGCTAGGGGAGATCACCCTGCCCTGCTCGTGGTGGATGCTATTAGCGGCCTGGCCGCTGCCGATCTCCGGGTGGATGAGTGGGGTATCGATGTGGCTATTGCCGGTTCCCAGAAGGCCTTTATGCTCCCGCCAGGGCTTACCATGCTTAGCTTAAGTGATAGGGCCTGGCAAGCTGTAGAAAGGTGCAGGAACAATCGCTATTACTTGGATCTTAAGGCAGCCAGGGATTATGGTATTAAAGGACAAACCCCTTATACGCCGGCAGTATCCCTGTTGTACGGGCTTAAGGAAGCCCTCGCTATGTTGGAAGAGGAGACACTAGAGGGAAGTTTCCGGCGCCACGCCTGCTTAAGGGATATGGTGCGGGCTGGTGTGAAAGCTTTGGGGCTTGAACTTTTAGCTAAAGATCAAGTGGCTTCTCCTTCAGTAACAGCAGTTAAAGTGCCCGCGGGCCTTAAACCTTCGGCTATCACTGTTCCCCTCCGGGAAAAACATGGGGTGGTAGTTGCGGGAGGCCAGGGCCAAGTAAAAGATCGGGTCTTTCGTATAGGGCACTTAGGCTATGTTAATCATATGGACATTTTGAGCGGGCTCGTAGCCTTAGAAGAGGTTCTAGTAAGCTTAGGAGTTGCTTCCCTTAGGGGTGCTGGTGTAGCTAAAGCTCTGGAAGTGTACCAAAAATGGAAGGAGGCTTAAAGTATATGAGGGTATTAGCCTTGGATGATATAGATATCCAGGGAATTAAGGTGTTAAAAGAGGCCGGGTTAGAAGTGGAAGCCCGGGGGAAGATGGCTGAAGAAGAGCTTAAAAATGTTTTGCCCGCCTTTGATGCCCTTATCGTACGTAGCGCAACTAAGGTTACAGCTTCCGCCTTGGCGGGAGCCAAGAGGCTTAGAATTATTGGGCGGGCCGGGGTAGGTATCGATAATATCGATGTAGAGGCGGCTACAGAAAAGGGGATACTGGTGGTTAATGCCCCTGAAGGCAATACAATAGCCGCAGCAGAGCACACCTTGGCCTTGATGTTAGCCCTGGCCCGGAATATTCCCCAGGCCAGCGCTCTCCTAAAGCAGGGTATATGGGAAAAAAAGAAATTTGTAGGGGTGGAGTTAAGACACAAAACCTTAGGTATTCTGGGACTGGGCAAAATCGGGAGTGAAGTGGCCCGGCGGGCCCGGGCCTTCGATATGCGCCTTTTAGCCTATGATCCTTATGTGGCGCCCGAACAGGCCGAACGCTTAGGAGTGGCCCTTTTACCGCTGGAGGAGGTGTTGAAACAGGCAGATTTTCTAACCTTACATTTACCGCTTACCCGGGATACTTACCACCTCCTGGACCGGGAGAAACTTTCCTTGCTTAAGCCTACTGCCCGGCTATTGAACGTAGCCCGGGGGGGCATAGTAGATGAGGAAGCCCTCTACGAGGCTTTAACTTCCGGCCGCCTGGCAGGTGCCGCTTTAGACGTTTTTGAAGAGGAACCCCTAACGGAAAGCCCCTTGTTTAAGTTGGACAATGTTATTGTAACTCCCCACTTGGGGGCCTCCACGGCTGAAGCCCAGGTAGCGGTGGCTGTAGAGGTAGCCCAGGATGTTGTACGTTGTCTTAAAGGTGAACCGGTACTCAATGCTGTCAATATTCCCGTAGTACGTGGGCAGGCTATGGAGACTTTGCGGCCTTATCTTAAACTTGTGGAAAGACTAGGGAGTTTTCTTTCCCAGCTTATGGAAGGGCCTATCCTGGAAGCGGAGCTTTCCACTAGTGGTGAGTTAGCCCAACACGAGCTTTCTCCCTTAACCAATGCTTTTCTGAAAGGGCTTTTGCGCCCCCTCTTAGGGGAGGCAGTGAACTATGTGAATGCGCCGGTGGTAGCCCGGAAGAGGGGTATCCGGATTAGGGAAAACAAGACCCAGGAAATGGGTTACTATACTACTCTGATAACAGCTACGGTGAAAGGCCGGCGGGAAGGCCATACAGTGGCTGGTGCGGTAAACCAACGGGGTGAACCCCGGTTGGTGGGCCTTAACGGATACAGCCTGGATGCCGAACTCGAAGGCCATATGTTGGTTGTACCCCATATAGATAAGCCCCGGATCATAGGGCCTGTAGGATTAGCCATAGGTGATTATGGCATCAATATTGCTGGTATGCAGGTGGGCCGCCGGGAAGCCGGTGGCGAGGCGGTTATGATCCTCCGTATCGATTCTGAGGTGCCCCGGGAGGTTCTGGGCGCCATCCGCCAGGTAGACGGGGTTTTGGATGTGCGGTACCTCCGCCTGTAGAAGGCTGGAGATACCGCACAACTTAACAAAAAAGCTAGAGGCGTTTTTCGAGCGAAAGCCCAAAGGCTTAGGCTTAAAGCTTTGCTTAGGTGGGGATGCGCCAGGGGGAAGGTTTCCCTAGGTATAGGGAGGATTTGCTAAAGATGGCCGGATAGTGTAATAATAGTGGGGAAGGGAGGAAGAAGTTAGTGCTAGATATTAAGCTTTTACGCCAGAATCCGGATCTTGTAGATCGGGGATTGAAACGCCGGGGTTTGGCTGCTCCCTTGGAGCATTTTCTTAAGCTAGATGCAAAGCGGCGTAATCTTTTGACCGAAGTGGAAAGGCTAAAGAATAGGAGGAATATGGTTTCGGAAGAAATAGGGAGGTTAAAGAGGGCTGGAGAGGATCCGGTAGAACTTATCCTAGAGATGCGAGAGGTTTCCCAGCGGATCAAGGTCTTGGATGAAGAGATCCGCACCATAGAAGAAGAACTGGAAAAGGAGATGCTCACCCTTCCTAACCTTCCTCATCCTTCGGTTCCCGATGGTTCCGGGGAAACGGATAATGTAGTGGTCCGTACTTGGGGGGAGAAACCGAGCTTTTCTTTTACTCCACGACCCCACTGGGAGATCGGGGAGGAGCTAGGCATTATAGACTTTGAACGGGGAAGTAAAGTTGCCGGCGCTCGCTTCGTCTTTTACCGGGGAGCCGGGGCACGTCTTGAGCGAGCCCTCATAAATTTCATGCTGGATTTGCATATAGAAAAACATGGTTATACAGAAGTATTTCCCCCCTTCTTGGTAAATAGCCAGACCATGATCGGCACTGGGCAGCTTCCTAAATTTGCTGAAGATATGTTCCATGTGACCGGTACCGATTATTACCTTATCCCCACTGCTGAAGTGCCGGTTACTAATCTTTATCGCGATGAGATTTTGGATGGGGATCTTCTCCCCATTTACCACGTAGCTTATAGCGCATGTTTCAGAGCTGAAGCTGGGGCTGCTGGCCGCGAGACGCGGGGCCTAATACGCCAGCACCAGTTTAACAAGGTAGAACTGGTCAAGTTTACGCGGCCAGAAGATTCCTATGAAGAGTTGGAAAAGATGACCCGCGACGCGGAGGAAGTCCTTAAGCTTTTGGGGTTACCTTACCGGGTAGTGGTCCTGTGCGCTGGAGATTTGGGCTTTTCGGCCGCTAAAACCTATGATCTCGAGGTCTGGTTCCCGGCCGCAGGCGTTTACCGGGAAATTTCTTCCTGCAGTAACTGTGAGGATTTCCAGGCCAGACGAGCCAATATACGTTTTCGTCCAGGCCCTAAGGAAAAACCGCGCTATGTACATACTTTGAATGGCTCGGGAGTAGCTGTAGGCCGGACATTGGCAGCAATATTAGAGAATTACCAGCAGGAGGATGGATCTGTAGTGATCCCACCTGTGCTAAGGCCCTATATGGGTGGCCAGGAAGTGATCACTAAAGAAGGCTCTTAAAAAACGTTAAGGTTCTGATGCCCTGAAGGGATAGCGAGCGGTGCCGCCTTGAGTAGGAGGGCGGTCTAGTGTTCAAAGCTTCTTTCCAGGATATACTAAGTCGGAATTGGTATCTTGTATTCTTTGTTTATGGACTGGCTTTTTTTCTTATGGGTTTTAGTATCGCTCTACAGGCTAGGCGCCCGAGCACCTTCCGGTTAGGTCAACATCTTAAACTTTTGGCCGGTTTTGGCCTCTTACATGGGGCAGCCGAGTGGGCTTATATTTTTCTTACGCCTGGGCTTGTGAACAGTGGCTGGGAAACCCTTAAAGGAGCTGTTTTGACTAGTGGCCATGCCATCCTTATTGCCCTTTCCTTCGCTTTTTTGTTTGCCTTTGGGATGGGACTTTTGGGCAGCACCTGGGGCTGGGCGCGGTGGGGGATAAAGTTGGCCTTTTTCCTTTTTGGCCTTTGGCTATGGATTTTTTTCGCTTCCCAGCCTAAAGATGCCTTCGAGATCCCTGGCTGGCTAAGCTACATGGAAATATTGAGCCGCTATCTTTTAGCCTTCCCCGGGGCTCTCCTAAGTTCTATAGGTATAATCTTGCAGCATAGCGAACTGCGGGGATTAAAGCACCCTCCTTTAGAGCGTAGCCTTAAGGGGGCTTCTTTTGCCTTTGCGCTTTATACCTTCGCTGGTGGTCTTGTGGTTCCCCCTGCTCCTTTTCCTCCCGCCAGTTTCCTCAATACCTCCCTTATGTTACACCTAGGCCTTCCTGTACAGTTCTTGCGGGCCATAGCTGGGGTATTTATGGCTTACTTTATCATCCGTAGCCTAGAGTTATATGAAGTGGAAAGCAAAAAGAAGTTAGAGAATTTGCGGCAGCGTGAGCTCCTTTGGTTAGAAAGGGAGCGCATCCGGCGGGATCTCCATGATGGTGTAACTCAAGCCATATATGGCTTGCTTTTAGGATTAGATCATGCTTTAAAGCTTTTAGACCACAATCCTACTGCCTGCCGGGATAAGCTTGAAGAGTTAAAAGTGCGGGCGGACGGGATTATAACCGAGTTACGACGGTACTTGCGGGCCATGGAGTTTTCTATAAAACTACCTGGGAGGGCTGTTACTCTTCTAGAAGATCTGCTGGCCGATTATACTGCCGCTACTAATCAGAAGCCAGTGTTTTATGTTCGGGGCCAGCAGGAAAGGGAACTTGACCCCTTTCAGAGGGAACATCTCTACCACATGGTAACTGAAATTTTAAGCAATATACAGCGCCACTCCCAAGCTACTCGTGTATGGGTTGAGTTAGATCTAGGCTCTACAGGCTTGCGCCTGTTGGTGAAGGATGACGGAGTAGGCTTTATTCCTGAGGCTAGTACTTCTCGAGGGATGGGTCTTATAAATTTGCGGGAGCGGGCAGCCCTGGCCGGGGGTTGGGTGGAGATAACCTCTGCGCCTGGAAAGGGAACGGAGATAGAACTATGGATCCCCTATGTAGCGCCGGAGAGGGGGGCGAGGCAATGGCCATCAAAGTGATGTTGGTGGAGGATCACGCCATCGTCCGGGAGGGCCTTAAAGCATTATTAGCTTCTGAAAAGGATATCGAAGTAGTAGGGGAAGCCGGAAGTTCCAGGGAAGCCCTGCAAGTAGCCATCCGGGCCCGGCCCGAAGTAGTGATTATGGATCTGCGCCTCCCTGATAGAAGCGGGATTGAGGTTACCCGCGCCTTAAAGGAAGCCTTTCCGGATATAAAAGTAGTTATTTTAAGCATGTATGATGAGGAAGAGCTGGTCATACGGGCTTTAAAATCAGGGGCTACAGGATATGTATTAAAGAGGGCCGGGGTAACCGAACTCTTAAGGGCTATACGAACTGTAAGCTCTGGAGAAGCTTACTTAGATTCTGCCATCGCTCGCCGGGTGGTGGAGGGATTACAGAAAGGTATATCTTTAGAGCAAAGGGCTGGGATGGGGCCTGAGCTTACCCCCAGGGAGGAGGAGATCCTCCGCCTAGTAGCCCAGGGGCTTACCAACCAAGAGATAGCCCAACGGCTTTTCATCAGCATAAAAACGGTCCAGGCCCATCGCGCCAACCTTATGAAAAAGCTAGGTGTTCATGATCGGGTGGATCTTGTAAAGTATGCCCTTAAGAAGGGGTTGCTCGACCTAGAAAAGGAGGATTAAAGCTAAAGGCCCGGGTTAAAATCATTATTCCCATCGGTTTAAATTATATATCCTAGATTGTATATCCTAAGGTATAAATCCTAGGTGAAATAGGATGTTGGGCTGATAGCAAGGGCTTCCTGCCTGGGTTTATAGTAAACATAGAGAGTTCAAGCACAAAATTTAAGGGGGAGGCCTCATGATAAGTCTTTTGCGTAACTTGCGCCTGGCACCGTTGTGGACGTTATTGAGGATTTGGCTAGGCTGGCAGTGGTTGGAAGCTGGATGGCATAAAATTTCAGATCCCAAGTGGATGGATGGGGGAGAAGCCCTTAAGGGGTTCTGGGCTAAGGCAGTGGGAGCTCTACCTAATACCCAGCCAGCTATTAAGTACGGTTGGTATAAGGCCTTTATCCAAGGCTTGCTGGACGGGGGCCATTATACCTGGTTTGCTAAATTGGTAGTTTTCGGTGAAATCTTAACTGGCATAGCCCTTATCTTGGGTGTGGTAACTGTTTTCGCCTTGCTAGTAGGAGCCTTCATGAATCTGAATTTCATGCTGGCGGGGTCGGCTAGCACTAACCCGGTAATGTATACCATAGCTATTTTACTTCTGTTAGCTGGACCAGCGGCCTACTACTACGGTGTAGATCGCTATCTCCTTCCCTTTTTACAGCAGTCGCGCAAAAAAGAAGTCGTGGCCAGCTAGTGTACCAAGCTAAAGTTCCCGGCTTAGGCCGGGTTTTTTTATTTATGGAGCTTTATATGCTATTCAGGATAAAAATGCGCTGTTCAGGAAGAAAGAGAAGACACCCCCAAATTATCTCCTTAAAATTTCTATGGTGGAGTAAAGCGAGGGGATAAGGAGGGCGGTAAAAGAGAAAGTCTTCAAGAAATGCTTTTAGTAAAAATTAATAGAAAAGTTTACTAGCAAATTAGCGAATTTTTAATCTTTAAGGAGGGGAGTAGAAATGAATATACTCGTACCTTTACTATTAGGCCTGTTGCTTTTCTTTTTCGGGTTCCAGTTCTATAGGAGAGCTTTAAGCCGGATCTTTGGTGAGGATGATACCCGGAAAACCCCAGCAGTTGAGCTAAATGATGGCGTGGATTATGTGCCTTCGCCTCCGCTTGTTGTTTTCTCTCACCATTTTGCGGCCATTGCAGGGGCGGGCCCTATTGTCGGGCCGGTAACAGCTATGCTTTTTGGTTACGTCCCTGTATGGCTTTGGATTGTACTGGGGGGCATCTTTTTTGGAGCCGTTCATGATTATAGCGTGCTTTTTGTTAGTCTCCGCGAAAAAGGGAAATCAGTAGCCGAGATTGCCCGCAGTACTATGGGCCGCTGGGGCTTTTCCTTCTTTATACTTTTCACTCTAGCCATGATAGTACTGGTGACTTCTGCCTTCCTTAATTTAACAGCCGTCGCCTTAACTTCCCTCGCTCCCGCCTCCGAATTGAAGGTAGATCCAGCTACTACCAGCCTCCACATAGTGATGAAAAATAATGTACCCATGGTTCAAATTGGGGGAATTGCTTCTACCTCAGTAATAGTTATGACGATTTTGGCTCCCCTGATTGGATATCTCCTCTACAAGCGCGGCATCAATACCATTCTTGCTTCCCTCCTAGCCATAGGTATCTGTATATTTTCCGTCATCGTCGGAGTTTATTATCCTGTAACTTTAGATCCTAAAACATGGATGTGGCTTCTTGCTATTTACTGCTTCTTTGCCGCCGGCATTCCGGTATGGCTGGTCCTGCAGCCGCGGGATTTTGCCAATTCTTTTATCCTTTATGCTGGCGTAATCATGCTAGCTATCGGTGTGGTTGTTGGCGGTTTGACAGGTGTGACCATTCAAGCTCCCCCGGTGAATTTAGCAGAAGGAGCTGCCAAGCTAGGTATGGTTTGGCCCTTCCTTTTCATCACCGTGGCTTGTGGGGCTATTTCAGGTTTCCATGGGTTAGTGGCCAGCGGTACAGTACCTAAACAAGTGACCAAGGAAAGCCAGGCAAGTATCATCGGCTATGGAGCTATGATTGTGGAGAGCATTTTTGCCCTCCTGGTCCTCTTAACTGCTGCGGCGGGATTAAAGTTTAGCCAATACTTAAATATCGTTTTTCCTACTTCGGGAGCCTCCAACCCCATCTTAGCCTTTGCCTTAGCTACAGGTAATTTACTCCATAATTCTCTAGGGCTACCTATTATGGTCGGTACTGTTTTTGGCATTATCCTGATTGAAGGCTTTGAAATCACCACCTTAGATGCGGCCGTAAGACTAAACCGGTATTTACTGGAAGAGTTATGGAATGTCCTATTTAATGGTAAGCCCCATCCTCTTTTCCGCTCGTATTACTTTAACGCTCTAATTGCTGTAGGCATGATGCTATATTTGGCTTATACCAACAAGTTCTTGGCCATCTGGCCTATTTTCGGGTCCGCAAACCAACTCCTAGCCGCTTTAAGCCTTATTGCTGTCTCGGTCTGGCTTTCGGTGCGGAAAAAACCCTATTGGTTTACCCTTATCCCGGCCATCTTTATGATGCTCACCACTTTACGCGGGCTTTATTCTTTGCTCCTTACCAAATACCTGCCAACCCACAATATAGCGCTCATAATTACTGATATACTCCTTATAGGCTTATCCATTGGAGTGATAATCCTCTCCGGCTACAAGTTGGTAGAGGGGCTTAAAGCGCGTAAGCCTGCTTTGGACGAAGTTGCCTAATAAGATAAGGAGAAGTAAATTCTATATAAACCCAGGATCTAAAGGAGGTATCTTAAAAATTAAAGCTGCCTGCGTTATTTTGCAGGCAGCTTTTTAGTAAAGGGTGGCCTAAAGTTTTCTTGGATGGGGTGAGGGAATAATGGGTAGTAAGTATAGCTCAGGGGTTATGGCCATTAATCTAGAGGGTAAAATCATAGTATTTAACGAGGCTGCCCAGCGCTTAGCAGGTGTAAGAGCAAGCCAGGTCCTGGGGCAACCCATAGATAAAGTTCTTCCGGGCAACCCGTTACTGGCTGTTCTTAAAACGGGAGAGCGGGTGGTAAAGGAAGAAAAAGTTAGAGATAGGATCTTGCTGCTCGAGTGTTTCCCCTTACAGGATGCCGCTGGGGAAATTATAGGAGCTGTAGAGATATTACAGGATATTACAGGAATTAAAACTCTGGAAGAAGAAGTCGCCCGCCTAAAAGAGAGGGAAAGCTTGCTAGAGGCTATAATAGATTGCACCCAAGACGCCATCTCTGTCTCTGATGCCCAAGGTAATGTTGTGCTGGTAAACCGGGCTTATACTGCCCTTACAGGGTTAAAACCGGAGGAGGTTATTGGGAAGCCGGCCACAGTAGATATTGCCGAAGGGGAGAGCATGCACCTTAAAGTAGTAAAGACGCGGCAGCCCGTATATGGTATTCCGATGAAAGTTGGCCCGCATAAGAAAGAGGTGCTGGTAAATGTAGCGCCTATCCTGGTGGCTGGACAGCTTAAAGGCAGTGTGGGGGTTATCCATGATGTCTCTGAGATCCGCCGGTTAACCCGGGAACTGGATAAGGTGAAACGCCAGCTAAGATATCTCCATGCTAAATATTCTTTTGAAGATATAATAGGTGATAGCCCTCTTATGCAGCTAGCAGTAGCTCAGGCTAAAAAAGCGGCGGGGACCTCGGCTACAATTTTATTACGCGGGGAAAGCGGTACAGGTAAAGAGCTTTTTGCCCATGCTATCCATAACGCTAGCGCGCGAAAAGAAGGGCCTTTTATCCGGGTCAACTGTGCAGCCATACCGGATAACCTATTTGAAAGCGAGCTTTTCGGGTATGTAGAAGGGGCTTTTACAGGGGCCAAAAAAGGCGGGAAACGCGGGCTCTTAGAAGAGGCTAGTGGCGGTACCATCTTTTTAGATGAGATCGCTGAGATGAGTATAGCTATGCAGAGCAAGCTCCTCCGGGTACTCCAGGAAAAAGAAATCATACGGGTAGGAGATAATAAGCCTGTTGCGATTGATGTGCGCGTCATAGCCGCGACTAATTCTAATTTAGAAAAGGCTGTGGAAGAAAAGCGGTTTCGCGAGGACCTGTACTGGCGCCTGAGCGTTTTCCCTATTTTTATCCCACCTTTGCGGCAGCGGAAAGAAGATATTCCTCGTCTGGCCCGATTTTTTGTGGATAAATATAATCATGAATATGGCCGTAATGTAAAGGAGATCTCGCCCGAAGTTTTAGATGTATTGCTTAAGTATTCCTGGCCAGGAAATGTACGGGAACTAGAAAACGTTATCGCCCGGGCTATGATAAACATGCATTATGCGGATACCGTTATAACGCTAGAGCACCTCCCGCCTTTAGAAAAAGGGGTTCCTCTAGCCTCCCCCCACCAGCCAGATAGAATGGAAAGCCTACCCGCTTTAGAAAATAGTAATTTACCCGCCCTGGTACGGGAGAAAGAAAAGGAGATTATACTAAATGCTTTGCGGCAAACTGGAGGCAATAAGACCAGGGCGGCCCGCCAGTTAGGGATACCCATCAGGACGCTGTATTATAAGCTAGAGCAGTATGGCATAAAATATAAGCATTAAAAAAAATAAGCATTAAAAGGCTGCCTTGCAAGATCTTGCAAGGTAGCCTTTTAGTTTTATCTGCAAGTTTTTGCACAAATAGATGGTTAGAAAAAGCTATTTTCCTGGGAAATCGCTTTGGCATGAAATATGCATAACAAGCAATAAAGAAAATATATTCTTTCTCTAAAAATGGGGGCGGTAAGGAAACAGTGAGACACTATTATATCCTAACCATAAATCCCGGTTCCACTTCCACTAAGATTGCTTTTTACCAGAATATAGAGCCTCTTTTTACGGAAACGATACGCCATAAAATGGATGAACTAGCCCAGTTCCCGAGGATTATTGAGCAATTACCTTTCCGCCGGGACAAGATAATGAATTTCTTAAAGGATAAGGATATTCCTCTTACCCGCCTTTCCGCTGTGGTTGGCCGGGGAGGTTTGCTTCGCCCCTTACCGAGCGGTACCTACCGGGTTAACGAAAAGATGCTTAAAGACTTGCGCGAGGGTTCTTATGGAGAGCATGCCTCTAACTTGGGGGCCTTACTGGCGGCTGAGATTGCTAGCGAAGCCGGGGTTTTAGCTTATGTTGTAGACCCGCCCTGCGTGGATGAGCTGGATCCTCTAGCCAGGGTTTCGGGTTGCCCGGAAATTGAGCGGCGTAGCCTGTTTCATGCTTTGAATGTAAAAGCGGTGGCCAGGAGAGTTTGCCGTGAATTAGGAGAACGCCTAGAAAATATTAACCTTCTTGTAGCCCATATGGGTGGCGGTATTTCCGTATGCGCCTTGAAAAGAGGAAAAGTGATTGATGTTAACAACGCTTTGGCAGAAGGACCGTTTTCGCCAGAAAGGGCGGGGGGATTACCTACCCTGGAGCTTGCGCGGCTATGTTTTTCGGGGCGTTACACTTGGGCAGAGGTATATAAGAAACTTGTGGGTCAAGGAGGTCTGGTGGCCTACCTTGGCACGCAAGATGCCACCGAAGTAGAAAAAAGAATTGAGCAGGGAGATGAAAAGGCCAGGCTTATATATGAGGCCATGGCCTACCAAGTGGCTAAAGAGCTAGGTAGCATGGCTGCGGTCCTAAAAGGGGAAGTCAGGGCTATAGTGTTCACCGGCGGGCTGGCTTATTCTTCTAGGCTGACAAGTTGGATAAAGGAGCGCGTTGAGTTTATCGCGCCAGTACTTATCTATCCCGGGGAAGACGAGATGAAGGCTTTGGCGGAAGGGGCCTTGCGGGTACTAATGGGGGAAGAAAAAGCTTTAGAGTATTGAAAGGGGGATAGAGGTTTTGCGGAGTTTTGAGGAACTAATTAAGGCGGCCCAAGATAAGGGGCCTAAAAAGGTAGTGGTGGCTGCTGCCCACGATGGGGAGGTAATACAGGCCCTTAAAAGCGCCCAGGAATTAGGGCTGGTGGAGGGTATCCTGGTAGGCGATTCTTCTCTTATCTATCAAGAAGCCCAAAAGTGGGGACTTGAGCTTAAAGAGAAGCAAGTCATTCATGAGACCGACCCTGAGGTAATCGCCAGCCGGGCTGTGGAGCTGGTCCGGTTAGGCGAAGGAGATATGCTCATGAAGGGGTTAATAGACACGGCTAAACTTATGAAAGCTGTGCTGGATAAAGATAGGGGGTTGCGGACTGGCCGGGCTTTGAGTCATGTAGCTGTTTTACAAGTAGAGGGGATTGACCGCTTTATTTTCATAACTGATAGCGGGATAAATATAGCCCCTGATCTAGCTAGGAAAGCAGAGATCATCCAAAATGCCATTGAAGTAGCCCAGGCTTTAGGGGTAAAGGAGCCTAAGGTGGCAGTTTTGACAGCTATTGAAGTAGTGAATCCTGAGATGCCGGCTACAGTAGAAGCGGCCAATTTAGCCAAAATGGCTGAGCGAGGGCAAATCAAAGGGGCTATTGTAGATGGCCCCCTGGCCCTAGATCTAGCTATTTCTCCTGAAGCTGCTAAGCATAAAAAAGTAAATAGCCCGGTGGCGGGCAAGGCTGATATCCTAGTAGTACCTTATATCGAAGTGGGTAATGTCCTTCTTAAAGCCTTAATCCATTTTGCCCGGGCCAAGGCAGCAGGGGTAGTAATGGGGGCTAAAGCACCCATTGTTTTAATGTCCAGGTCAGATGCCCACGAGACAAAAACTTACTCCCTGGCCCTGGGGTTAATGGTGGCTTAAGAGTTGGGGGTGAAACATGAAGCGAATTGTTATATTTTGGGGCGCTTATGGCAGCGGCAAGACGGAAATAGCCATTAACTATGCTTTGGAGGGAGCTAAAAAAGGGAGAAGGGTTGCCCTGGTAGACTTTGATCTGGTAACCCCTTATTTCCGGGTTAGAGATGTTTACCGTTTTTTAGAAACCAAGGGGTTGCAGGTTATAAAACCCTCTAATGGAGTATGTAATTCTGATCTACCGGTTTTTTCGCCCGAGGTTCTAGAAGCTTTATATAATCCTTACCACCAATTGATCTTTGATGTTGGGGGAGATGCTATAGGAGCTCGGCCTTTGGGTTACTTGTCTAAATTGTTGCCCAGCCAGGGTTATGAAGCTTTTTTAGTAATAAATATCAACCGCCCCCAGACAAGAGATATCCCCAGCATTAAAGCAGTTCTCCAAAATATAGAGCGGGTAAGCCGTATCAAGACTACGGGCCTGGTGAGCAATACCCATCTAGGAAACAGGACTACCCTGGCAGATATCAAAAGGGGTTATGAAACTGTGTTACAAGCCTCCCGGGAGTTGGGGATTAAGCTTGCTTTTGTGTGTATCCCAGAGTTTTTGCGGGAAGAGTTACAGAGAAGCAGCTGGCAAAAGGATTTTCAAGCGCCTGTTTTAGTTTTGCGGCGTTATTTGCTTCTACCTTGGGAGGAGGATATAAATGCAGAGGGTGATATTTGATGAGGAGAGGTGCAAAGGATGCGGCCTGTGCCAGGAGGCTTGCCCTAAAGGGTTAATTTCTATGGCTTCTAGGATTAATACCAAGGGATTTCACCCGGCTACTGTACAAGACGCATCCCAATGCACAGGCTGCGCCTTATGCGCCAGGATGTGTCCAGATGTAGCTATCGAAGTCTACCGGTAAGGGGGAACCTTTTATGACTGAGATGGTGCTAATGAAAGGGAACGAGGCTGTAGCTGAAGCTGCCATCCTGGCAGGTTGCCGGTATTATTTTGGCTATCCCATTACTCCCCAGAACGAGATAAGCGAGTATATGGCCAAAAGGATGCCCGAGGTCGGGGGGGTATTTTTACAGGCTGAGAGCGAGCTGGCCGCTATCAACATGGTTTATGGTGCGGCCGGGGCGGGCGGCCGCGTTATGACCTCTTCGTCCAGTCCGGGTATAAGCCTTATGCAAGAAGGTCTTTCTTACCTTGCGGCCGCGGAACTTCCTTGTGTGGTGATAAATATGATGCGCGGAGGGCCGGGGCTGGGGGGAATCCAGCCTTCCCAAGCGGATTATTTCCAGGCAGTTAAAGGAGGCGGCCACGGGGATTACCACCTGGTGGTGCTGGCCCCGGCTACTATCCAGGAGATGATAGATCTCACTATAGAGGCTTTCGATATAGCTGATAATTACCGGGTTCCCGTGATGGTATTAGGGGATGGGATGCTAGGCCAGATGATGGAAGCTGTAAATTTAAGGCTCCCCAGAAAAATTCCAGCTACTTCTAAGAGTTGGGCCACTACAGGAGCAAAGGGGCGTGCGCGGAATATTATTACTACCCTTTATTTAGATCCCGCTGAGCTGGAAAAGCATAACTTGCGCTTGCAGGAAAAATATGTCTGGTTAAAAGAAAGGGAAGTGCGGTACGAGGAGCTTAACTGCGAAGATGCCGAGATAATTATTGTAGCTTATGGCACTACCTCCCGTATAGCCCGGACAGCCATAAAAAATGCGCGCGCAGAAGGCATCAGAGTTGGCCTGCTACGGCCGATAACCCTGTGGCCTTTTCCTGCGAAAGCTTTTAAGGAGATACTGGAGAGGGGCGCTAAGGCTTTCCTATGCATTGAAATGAGCGCGGGCCAGATGGTGGAGGATGTTAGGCTGGCTGTGGACGGGAAGGCTCCGGTTTACTTTTATGGGCGGACGGGAGGTGTGGTCCCCAATCCGCGGGAAGTCTTAGAAGAGATTAAGAAAGTTAGCCAAGGAGAGAGGTAGAGGTAAAATGAAGAAGGTCTTTAGCCGGCCGCAGGCCATGACAGAAGAGAAGATGCATTATTGCCCGGGCTGTACCCACGGTATAGCTCACCGCCTGGTAGCAGAAGTTATCGATGAGTTAGGGATATTAGAGCGGGTGATCGGGGTAGCTTCTGTAGGCTGCTCGGTTTTAGCCTATAACTATTTTAACTGTGATTTCCAACAGGCAGCCCATGGCCGGGCTCCGGCGGTGGCTACAGGGATTAAAAGGGTCTTACCCGACCGGATAGTTTTTACCTACCAGGGTGATGGGGATCTGGCAGCCATTGGGACGGCAGAGATCATTCATGCCGCGGCCAGAGGAGAAAAAATCACGGTAGTATTTATAAATAACGCTATTTATGGCATGACAGGGGGGCAAATGGCGCCAACTACCTTACCAGGCCAGAAGACCACCACTTCGCCTTCGGGCAGGGATGTAAGCTATGCCGGGTATCCTTTAAAGGTTGCGGAAATCTTAGCAGCTTTTCCTGGGGCAGCTTACGTTGCGCGCGTTTCCCTCCATGATCCAGGAGAGATAGCTAAAGCGAGGAAAGCCTTGCTTAAGGCCTTTAAGACCCAATTAGAAGGGAAAGGATTTTCCTTAGTTGAGATTTTATCGAGTTGCCCTACCAACTGGGGGATGACACCGAAAGAGGCATTAAAATGGGTAGAAGAACATATGGTACCTTACTACCCGCTGGGAGAATTTAAGGGTTAAAAGCTTTTAAGGGGTGAAAGAAATTGGGCCAGGAGATAATTATAGCTGGTTTTGGAGGCCAGGGGATAATGGCTATGGGGAGTTTGCTAGCCTATGCCAGTATGCTAGAAAAAAAGAAAGTGTCCTGGCTACCCTCTTATGGTCCTGAAATGCGAGGAGGCACAGCCAATTGCACGGTGGTCATTTCTGAAGAAGAGATTGGCTCTCCAGTAGTAGCAGAGCCTACAGCCGTTATTGCTATGAATAGGCCCTCCTTAGATAAATTTGAACCCCTTTTAAGGCCAGGGGGGTTCTTATTTATTAATACTTCTCTTATTGATCGCGAGGCAAAGCGTCAAGATGTAAAAGTCGTACAGGTCCCAGCCACTACCATTGCTGGCGAACTCGGGAATTTAAAGGTGGCTAATATGGTTATGCTGGGGGCCTTTGTTAAAGTAACTGGGGTTGTAAGGTTTGACACCCTGCTTCTGGCTTTACAGAAGGCTCTGCCTGAGCGACACCGCCATCTTATTCCCCTAAATGAACAGGCTTTAAAGC
The DNA here is from genome assembly GCF_900176005.1 of Thermanaeromonas toyohensis ToBE. Lineage (NCBI taxonomy): Bacteria > Bacillati > Bacillota > Clostridia > Neomoorellales > Neomoorellaceae > Thermanaeromonas > Thermanaeromonas toyohensis. Next base: position 45,652 of record NZ_LT838272.1, read on the forward strand.
GCGGCGCGAGTTTATGAGGTTTGTTGACAGGGTATAGCTTTTATGCTAAATTAGGTTAGGTATGCTACAGGCCAAAATGTGGAGGTGGCCATGTTGCGGGTTGGAATAACCCTAGAATGTACCGAGTGTAAGCGCCGTAACTATACCACAACCAAGAATAAACGCAACGATCCGGACCGGCTGGAACTAAGGAAATATTGTCCCTATTGCGGCAGGCATACAGTGCATAAAGAGACTAAATAAGGCAAGTTAAGTAAGGTGTGAGGACCATGGCTACCAAGTCAGTGGCCAAGCCGGCCAGCGAGAAGGCCAGGCCGGGAGAAAGGTTAGTTAAGTTTTTTAGGGGTTCCTGGGCGGAGCTTAAGAGGGTCCACTGGCCTACCCGGCGCGAGCTTGTAGTCTACACAGGAGTTGTTCTTTTGACTGTTTTTCTAGTAGGCATTTTACTTTGGATTATAGATTCCATTTACAGCTTCGTGTTTAAACTTATTTTATAGAGGGATAATTTTATGGAAAAGGCCTGGTACGTTATCCACACCTATTCCGGTTACGAAAACAAAGTTAAAGCTAATTTGGAAAAGCGTATAGAATCCATGAACATGGGCGACAAGATCTTCCGTATCGTAGTCCCTATGGAAGATGAAATCCAGGTAAAGGACGGGAAGCGGAAGATCGTTAAACGCCGTATCTACCCGGGGTATATATTAGTGGAAATGATATTGACGGATGCTTCTTGGTACGTAGTCCGGAACACCCCAGGGGTTACGGGTTTTGTAGGCGCTGGTAACAAGCCCATCCCTTTACGGGAGGAAGAGGTAAAGCAGATCCTTGAACGTACAGGCCTGGAGACACCGCGGCCGCGTATAGATGTAAGCGTGGGGGAGAATGTTAGGGTTACTAGTGGGCCTTTTGAGAATTTTATTGGTACGGTAGAAGAGGTCTATCCCGAAAAAGGGAAGCTTAAAGTTCTGGTCTCCATGTTCGGCCGGGAGACACCTATAGAGTTAGAGTTTACCCAGATAGAGAAACTGGATTAAAAGGATTTAAAGAGAGACAGGTAGGGGAAGGGCTTCGGATAAAGGAGGTGTAATTTATGGCCAAGAAGGTTATGGCGGTGGTTAAACTGCAGGTTCCGGCCGGTAAGGCCACCCCGGCTCCCCCCGTTGGTCCAGCCCTCGGCCAGCACGGGGTTAATATAATGGCCTTTGTAAAGGAGTTTAACGAGCGGACAGCTTCCCAGGCGGGATTGATAATTCCTGTGGAAATTACTATCTATGAGGACCGCTCCTTTACCTTCGTTACTAAAACCCCGCCGGCGTCTGTCCTTTTAAAGAAGGCCCTGGGGATTGAAACGGCTTCCGGGGAACCTAACCGCAAAAAGGTGGGTAAGGTATCCCGGGCTACTATCCGGGAGATAGCTGAGCTCAAGATGAAGGATCTTAATGCTAACGATATTGAAGCGGCCATGCGTATGATCGAGGGTACGGCCCGCAGCATGGGTATAGAGGTAGAAGGATGACTCTAAAAGTAAAGGGTTGCGGCAGGGACAGCCCTGCGTTTTAGGGTGGGAGGAGTATATCCGCTAGTACCACAAGGAGGAGATTCTATGCCTAAGCACGGGAAGAAATACCTAGAAGCCAAGAAATTGGTGGATCGTGGGCGCTTATATGAGCCCGCGGAAGCCATAAGCCTGGTTAAAAAGACAGCCACGGCCAAGTTCGATGAGACTGTAGAGGTAGCGCTACGCTTAGGGGTTGACCCGCGCCATGCTGACCAGCAGGTACGAGGTAGCGTAGTGTTGCCCCATGGTACCGGTAAAACGAGGCGGGTTTTGGTTTTTGCTAAAGGCGATAAGGCCAAGGAGGCCGAGGAAGCAGGAGCCGATATAGTAGGAGCCGAAGAATTGGTGGAGAAGATCCAAGATGGCTGGCTGGACTTTGATGTGGCTATAGCCACGCCGGATATGATGGGAGTGGTGGGTAAACTGGGCAGGATTTTAGGCCCTAGGGGCTTGATGCCCAACCCCAAGGCTGGTACAGTGACCATGGATGTAGCCCGGGCGGTTAAAGAAGTCAAGGCCGGTAAAATTGAATTCCGGGTGGATAAGGCGGGTATTATCCACGCTCCCATCGGAAAGGTAAGCTTTGACGAGGAAAAGTTGCGGGAAAATTTCCGGGCCCTGGTAGAGGCCGTGGTAAAGGCTAAGCCGCCTGCTGCTAAGGGCCAGTATATAAAGAGCATAAGCTTGTCCTGCACCATGGGTCCAGGTATTAAGGTGAACCCGGTTAAAGCCCTGGGCCGCCAGTAGCTTTATAACGTAGCCTATAATCATTACAAGCAAGCAACCGTAGACAGCAGGTGCTCCCTAAGGGAGCTTAAACAGGCCTGCCGAGGTTGGTAGTAGCCCTTAAAAACACTAAGGGAGGAGTGCCCCTGCTGTCGTGGCAGGGGCTTTCTATTTTATAAGGATAAAGGAGGTGAGGCCTTGAGTAAACAGCGGGAAGCCAAAGCCCTGGTGGTACAAGAAATCAAAAATAAGTTAGGGCAGTCCATAGTTTCCATTCTAGTGGACTATCGCGGTCTCAATGTAGCTGAGATGACCGGATTGCGGCGGCAGCTTCGGGCCGCTGGAGTGGAATTTAAAGTAGTAAAAAACACCCTAACACGTATTGCTTCCCGGGAATTAGGGCTTACTGAGTTGGAGCCCTATCTGGAAGGCCCTACGGCCATAGCCTTTAGTTCCCAGGATCCAGTAGCTCCAGCTAAAATACTTTCCAATATGGCTAAAACAAATGAACACTTAAAGCTTAAAGCTGGAGTGCTACAGGGTAAAGTTATCGGCCTGGACCAGATTAAAGCCTTGGCTGAGCTTCCACCCCGGGAAGAGCTTCTGGGTAAAGTGGTGGGCTCCTTACAAGCCCCCTTGTATGGGTTGGTTGGTGTGCTATCTGGACCTATCCGGAAGCTAGTTTATGCCTTGGAGGCTATCCGTAAGCAGCGGGAGGCCGCGGCTAATACTTAAGTTTACTTGGACCTTCCCCTTAAAGATTTACTAGCCAAATTAACTTTAATTCTTAAGGAGGAGTTTTCTATGAGCAAGGTAGCAGAGATAATCGAAGCCGTCAAAGGGATGACGGTTCTAGAGCTTGCCGAGTTAGTTAAAGCTTTGGAGGAGGAATTCGGTGTAACTGCCGCTGCTCCAGTAGCTATGCCGGTAGCACCGGGTGCTGCTCCGCAAGTTGCCGAGGCACCGGTTGAGGAGCAGACTGAATTTGATGTAATCCTTAAATCCGCTGGGGACAAAAAGATTAACGTTATCAAAGTAGTACGTGAGCTAACAGGGCTTGGTCTTAAAGAGGCCAAAGATTTAGTAGACGGGGCTCCCAAACCGGTGAAAGAGAAGGTCAGTAAGGAAGAAGCTGAGCGTATTAAAGCTAAGCTTGAAGAAGCAGGGGCTACAGTAGAGATAAAGTAGGCTTTAATTTTTTAGGAAATAGATTTTTAAAAGCTGGGACCGATCTTAGGAAAAGGGAGAGGTCCCAGCTTTGTATATAGGTCTTGACAGGTTTTTAACCTTATGCTAGCATTTTAAAATGCCATTATTTTAGGGTCCTGTTAGGATTAAATTTTTCCTCATAGGGCAATAATTAGTTAAGTAAGGTGGCCTTTAAAAGAAGCGAGGTCTTGATACCTTGCTTTTGTAGTTTCTTTTGAGGGGGACCGGGCTATGCCTTTTCCCATCAAAGTTGGCAAGAGAGAACGGTGGAGCTATGCTAACATTAAAGAAGTTTTAGATCTGCCTAACCTGATAGAGATCCAACGCAGGTCTTACCAGTGGTTTATTGAAGAAGGGATACGGGAGACTTTCCAGGAGATTTCCCCCATTCAGGATTTTACAGGTAATTTAATCCTCGAATTCGGGGAGCATTCCCTCGGCGAGCCCAAGTACACAGTAGAAGAATGTAAAGAGCGGGATATGACCTATGCAGCCCCTCTCCGGGTTAAAGTGCGCCTCATCAACAAGGAGACGGGGGAGGTCAAGGAACAGGAGGTTTTTATGGGGGATCTGCCCCTGATGACACCTAAAGGTACCTTCGTCATCAATGGGGCCGAAAGAGTTATTGTCAGCCAGCTTGTGCGTTCTCCTGGAGTTTATTATTCAGAAGCCGTAGACCCTTCAGGAGCCAAAATGTACACCGCCACCCTTATTCCTAACCGCGGGGCCTGGTTAGAGCTAGAGACGGATAATACAGGGAGCATTTACGTCCGTGTAGACCGTACCCGCAAGATACCTGTTACTGTTCTTCTTAAGGCCCTGGGATATAACACTAAGGCTAGGATTTTAGAGCTTTTCGATTACGATGTCCGTATCCAAACCACTCTGGAAAAGGATACTACAGATTCCGAAGAAGAAGCTCTGGTAGAGATTTATAAGCGCTTACGCCCCGGTGAACCACCTACTGTAGAGAGCGCCCGGAACCTCCTAGAATCCCTCTTTTTTGATCCTAAGCGGTATGATCTAGGCCAGGTAGGACGCTACAAACTTCATAAAAAGCTTAATCATGGCGTGCTCACGCAAGAAGTTAACGGCCGCCAGGAATACATCCGCTGCCTCACTAAAGAGGACATAGTGCATATTATTAAATACCTACTTCGCCTGATGGACGGCCAGGTGAAACCTGATGATATAGACCATCTAGGTAACCGCCGGGTTCGCTCTGTAGGGGAATTGTTGCAGAATCAATTTCGCATTGGGCTTGCCCGTATGGAGCGCGTAGTACGGGAGCGTATGACTATCCAGGACGTAGAGGCTATCACTCCCCAGGTATTAATAAATATACAGCCGGTAGTAGCGGCTGTAAAGGAATTTTTCGGGTCTAGCCAGCTATCCCAGTTTATGGATCAGACCAACCCCCTGTCAGAGCTTACCCATAAGCGCCGGCTTTCTGCCTTAGGTCCTGGGGGTTTAAGCCGGGAGCGGGCAGGTTTTGAGGTGCGCGATGTGCATACCTCCCACTACGGCCGGATGTGCCCTATCGAAACCCCGGAAGGTCCTAACATCGGGCTTATCGGTTCTTTGAGCACCTATGCCCGGGTGAACGAATTTGGTTTTATTGAGACCCCTTATCGTAAGGTAGATAAGGAGCGGGGTGTGGTCACTGATGAGGTGGTATATCTAGCCGCTGACGAAGAGGACCAGTACGTTATCGCCCAAGCTAATACGCCGGTGGATGAAGAAGGACGTTTCTTGGTGCCTAGGGTGACTGCCCGGTACCGGGGTGAGATTGTAGTGGTACCGGCTGAGCGGGTGGACCTCATGGATGTTTCACCTAAGCAGATGGTCAGCGTGGCCGCCTCCCTTATCCCCTTCCTGGAGCACGACGATGCTAACCGGGCCCTCATGGGGGCCAACATGCAGCGCCAGGCTGTACCCTTGATACGCACGGAAGCCCCCCTAGTGGGTACTGGTATGGAATGGCGAGCAGCGCGGGATTCTGGTGTAGTTGTGCTGGCTAGGAATCCCGGTGTTGTGGAACGGGTTACTTCCCAGGAAATTGTTATACGTAAGGACGATGGGACCACCGACGTATATAAGCTTCAGAAATTTGTCCGTTCTAACCAGGGGACGTGTATTAATCAGAAGCCCATTGTCCGCAAGGGCCAGAGGGTGGAAGCGGGGGAGGTTATCGCTGATGGCCCCTCTACCGACCAGGGAGAACTGGCTTTGGGTCGTAATGTCTTAGTAGCTTTTATGAGCTGGGAAGGTTATAATTACGAGGATGCCATCCTCATAAGCGAGCGCTTGGTCAAGGAGGATATTTTTACTTCCATTCATATAGAGGAATATGAATGCGAGGCCCGGGATACCAAACTGGGGCCCGAAGAAATAACCCGGGATATCCCCAACGTGGGCGAGGATGTACTAAAGGATCTAGATGAGCGGGGGATCATCCGTATCGGAGCAGAGGTGCGACCCGGGGATATTCTAGTAGGCAAGGTGACTCCTAAAGGAGAGACGGAGCTAACTGCTGAAGAGAGGCTGCTCAGGGCCATCTTTGGTGAGAAGGCCCGGGAGGTACGGGATACTTCCCTGCGGGTTCCCCATGGCGAATCTGGGAAGGTAGTGGATGTTAAGGTATTTTCCCGGGAGAACGGGGATGAACTCGCGCCTGGGGTAAATAAACTAGTGCGGGTATATGTAGCCCAGAAACGTAAGATCTCTGTAGGGGACAAAATGGCCGGCCGCCACGGTAACAAGGGTGTAATCTCCCGTATCTTGCCCGAGGAAGACATGCCCTTCTTGCCTGATGGTACGCCGGTGGATATAGTGCTTAATCCCTTGGGTGTACCTTCCCGCATGAACTTAGGCCAGATCCTGGAAACCCACCTGGGTTGGGCAGCCAAGACTTTAGGGATCCATATAGCTTGTCCAGTCTTTGACGGTGCTGATGAAGAAGAGATCAAGGAAGCTCTACGGCGGGCCGGGTTGCCCGAAGACGGTAAAACTATCCTTTATGATGGCCGGACCGGTGAACCTTTCGATCGCCCCATTACTGTGGGGTATATGTACATGCTTAAGCTTGCTCACCTCGTGGATGATAAGATCCATGCTCGCTCTACAGGGCCTTACTCCTTAGTTACTCAGCAGCCCTTGGGTGGAAAAGCCCAATTCGGTGGCCAGCGTTTTGGAGAGATGGAAGTTTGGGCCCTGGAGGCTTATGGTGCGGCCTACACCCTCCAGGAAATCCTTACAGTAAAATCCGATGATGTAGTAGGACGGGTTAAAACCTATGAAGCCATTGTAAAAGGAGAAAATGTCCCTGAGCCAGGGGTACCGGAATCCTTTAAGGTACTCATCAAAGAGCTTCAGAGCCTAGGGTTAGACGTGAAGGTACTTTCCGAAGAAAATCAGGAGATAGAGATAAAAGATGAAGATGAGGATATTACAGAGGCAGGTAAAGATCTAGGTTTAGAGCTTCACCCTGAGGAGAAGACCCTTCGGGCTGTGAGGCCGAAAGGAGAGGCGGAGGAAACCTTCGAGGATAAAGAGGAGGAAGCAGAGGAAGAACTGGATTTGGATGAACTGGAAGGGGAACTCCCTAGCCTAGAGGAAGGGGAGGAGGAGTGGGCCAAAATAGTACCCGATGGCGATCTGGATGAACTGGAGGAGGAAGAATAACTTAGGTTCCTTAAGGGCGACTAAATTTAGGTTTTTGGTCGCCGGGCCAAAGGGAATAGAGCACCCCAAAATTTTTTGGGAGGGAGTCCTGTGCTGGATGTAAGCAACTTTGAGCGTATGCGTATTGCCCTGGCCTCCCCGGAGCAGATCCGGGCCTGGTCCAGCGGAGAAGTGAAAAAGCCGGAAACCATCAATTACCGCACCTTAAAGCCTGAGCGGGATGGCCTATTCTGCGAGCGCATTTTTGGGCCTACCCGGGATTGGGAGTGTCATTGTGGAAAGTATAAAAGGGTGCGCTACAAAGGTGTGGTATGCGATCGCTGTGGGGTAGAGGTAACCCGCTCTAAGGTGCGGCGCGAGCGCTTGGGCCATATTGAGCTTGCGGCTCCCGTGTCTCATATATGGTATTTTAAAGGTATCCCTAGCCGGATGGGCCTGCTACTAGATATGTCTCCGCGGGCCTTAGAAAGGGTGCTCTATTTTGTTTCTTATATAGTGATCGATCCCGGGGATACAGGTTTAACTAAAAAGCAGCTTCTTTCCGAAGCCGAATACCGGGAATACCGCGAAAAGTACGGCAACCGGTTCAGAGCAGGTATTGGCGCGGAAGCTATAAAAGAGCTTTTACAGGAGATCGATCTCGATAAGCTGGCCGAAGAGCTGAGGCAAGAACTTAAAGAAAGCACCGGACAACGCCGTATTCGAGCTATACGGCGGCTGGAAGTGGTAGAAGCTTTCCGCCAGTCAGGGAACCGGCCGGAATGGATGATTTTGGATGTTATCCCGGTGATCCCTCCCGAGCTTAGGCCTATGGTGCAGCTGGATGGCGGCCGTTTCGCTACTTCGGACCTGAATGATCTCTACCGCCGAGTGATAAACCGGAATAACCGCTTAAAACGGCTGCTCGATTTAGGCGCCCCCGATATTATAGTGCGTAACGAGAAACGTATGCTCCAGGAGGCCGTGGATGCCCTTATTGATAATGGCCGCCGGGGTCGGCCCGTGACTGGGCCTGGTAACCGGCCTTTGAAGTCGTTAAGCGACATGCTTAAAGGCAAGCAGGGGCGCTTCCGCCAGAACCTTTTAGGGAAACGCGTGGATTACTCTGGACGCTCAGTTATTGTAGTAGGTCCCGAGCTTAAACTCCACCAGTGCGGGCTGCCTAAAGAGATGGCTTTGGAGCTTTTTAAGCCCTTTGTGATGAAAAGGCTGGTGGACAAGGGTTTTGCCCACAACATCAAGAGCGCCAAACGCATGGTGGAGCGAGTTAAAAATGAAGTCTGGGATGTGCTGGAAGAGGTTATTAAGGAGCATCCTGTGCTCCTTAACCGAGCTCCCACCCTCCACCGCTTAGGTATCCAGGCTTTTGAACCGGTACTTGTGGAGGGGCGGGCTATCCAGATCCATCCCCTGGTTTGTACGGCCTACAACGCCGACTTCGATGGTGACCAGATGGCTGTCCACGTGCCCCTTTCAGCAGAAGCCCAAGCTGAGGCTAGGCTTCTTATGCTGGCCAGCAATAATATTTTGAACCCCAAGGATGGCCGGCCAGTGGTAACCCCCACCCAAGATATAGTTCTTGGTTGTTACTGGTTAACCCTAGCCAGGCCGGGAGCTAAAGGAGAAGGACGGGTCTTTGCCAGTTACGAAGAAGCTTATATGGCTTATGTGCATAAGGTTATCGACCTCCAGGCCCTTATTAAAGTACGTATGGAAGACGGCCAGCTGGTGGAAACTACCATCGGTCGCCTCATTTTCAACAAGGAGAGTCCTATCCCTAAGGAGTTGGGCTTCTATAACTGCGAAATAGGTAAGAAACAGCTGGGTGAGATCGTAGCCCGTTGCTACCGGGAGCTAGGCACCGCAGCCACGGCTAAGATGCTGGACGGGATCAAAAGGTTGGGCTTCCATTATGCCACCCTGGCCGGCGTCACCATTGGCCTAGATGATATCCACGTGCCAGAAGAGAAGAACCAGATCTTAAGGCAGGCGGAAGAGCAGGTAGATCAAGTGGACCAGCAATATCGCAAGGGTCTGATCAGCAGTGAAGAGCGTTACCAAAAGGTTATCAAGGTATGGAACGAGGCTACAGAGGCGGTAACTAAATGCCTGGTAGATAAAATGGATAAATTAAACCCTGTATTTATGATGGCTAATTCCGGGGCCCGGGGCAATATCCAGCAGATACGGCAGCTCGCCGGTATGCGGGGCCTTATGGCCGACCCCTCTGGCCGTATCATCGATATGCCCATCAAGTCCAACTTCCGCGAGGGTCTAACGGTACTGGAGTATTTCATATCTACCCATGGAGCCCGCAAAGGCTTGGCGGATACTGCCTTGCGTACAGCCGACTCTGGCTATCTTACCCGTAGGTTGGTGGATGTAGCCCAGGATGTGATTGTACGGGAAGAAGATTGCCGTACCGAAGACTACGTGGAGATCGAAGAGCTACGGGAAGGAAACGAAGTTATCGAAAAGCTCGAGGAGCGGCTTCTGGGGCGCGTGGCTGCCCGGGATATCGTCCATCCCGAAACAGGGGAGATTATTGTCCGCCGTAACGAAGAAATTAATGAAGAAGCTGTCCATGCCATTCTGGCCGCGGGGATAAAAAAAGTTCCCGCCCGTTCAGTGCTTACTTGCCAGACTAGATATGGTGTCTGCTCTAAGTGCTATGGCCGCAACTTGGCTACGGGCAAGCTAGTAGAAATAGGGGAAGCAGTAGGCATCATCGCCGCTCAATCCATCGGTGAACCTGGTACCCAGCTTACTATGCGTACTTTCCATACTGGTGGTGTAGCTGGAGAAGATATCACCCAGGGTTTGCCGCGGGTAGAGGAACTTTTCGAGGCTCGTAAGCCCAAGGGGCAGGCCCTTATCGCCGAGGCAGCAGGTGTAGTTAAGATTAATGAAGTCAAAGGCCGGCGGGAGATCGAGATTGTGGCAGATAATGGAGAAAGATATACCTACCAGGTTCCCTATGGTTCCCGCCTCCGGGTGGAAGAAGGCCAGCGGGTAGAGCCAGGGGATGAGCTAACCGAAGGCTCGGTCAACCCCCATGACTTACTAAAGGTTAAAGGGGTACGGGGAGTACAGCTTTACCTCCTTAGGGAAGTCCAGCGGGTTTATCGCATGCAGGGCGTAGAAATAAACGATAAACACATTGAGATTATGATAAGACAGATGCTCCGCAAGGTGAAAGTAGAAGATCCTGGCGATACTAACCTTTTGCCGGGAGGCCTGGTAGATGCCTTCGAATTTGCCGATAAGAACGAGCAAGTTAAGGCTATAGGCGGTAAACCAGCGGTGGCTCGCCCGGTACTCCTGGGGATTACTAAAGCTTCCCTTACCACGGAATCCTTCTTGTCAGCGGCCTCCTTCCAAGAGACTACACGGGTACTGACGGAGGCGGCTATAAAGGGCAAGGTAGACCCCCTAATGGGTCTTAAAGAAAATGTAATTATAGGCAAGCTCATTCCAGCCGGCACAGGTATGGCCCGTTACCGGCAGATTAAGGTAATTACCCCGGAAGAACAAAGGGTGGCGGATACTGTTGACTCTGCTGCTGGAAAATGATAATATATCTAAGCGTGTGACTCCTAGGAGGGTCGAGTTGTGTCCTATGAACGGATAAGGGCAGCCAAAAAGAGGGCGGTCGGTACCAGGGAGACTACCAAGGCCGTTCAAAAGGGTCTGGCCCGGGTGGTCTTCGTAGCTCGGGATGCTGAGGCTCATGTGACTGAACCGCTCCTCTCCCTCTGCCGGGAAAAGGGTATAGAAGTTATTATGGTAGATTCCATGCGGGAGCTGGGTCGGGCCTGTGGTATCGAGGTAAGTTCAGCTTCGGCTGCCATTCTGGAAGAGTAGTAAAAGGAGTAAGAGTATAGGAGAAAGCCTGCTGGGCCAAGGAAGGAGCTTGGCCCAGCGGTTGCTAATATTCTAAGGAAGGTTCTTAGGGCGGCTTTACGGGGAAGGGGGTGCGAGGGATGCCCACCATCCAGCAGCTGGTTCGTGAAGCGCGCAAGAAAGTGGAGAAAAAATCGGGAGCGCCGGCCCTGAAGGGAGCTCCCCAGCGTCGCGGAGTATGTACCCGGGTCTACACGACCACTCCCAAGAAACCTAATTCGGCGCTGCGTAAGGTAGCCCGTGTACGGCTGACCAATGGAATTGAAGTCACGGCCTATATCCCTGGCATCGGCCATAATTTGCAGGAACACTCGGTGGTTCTGGTGCGAGGGGGCAGGGTTAAAGACTTGCCAGGTGTGAGATATCACATAATTCGCGGTGCCTTGGATGCTGCTGGGGTCCAGAATCGGCATCAAGGTCGTTCTAAGTACGGTGCTAAGCGGCCTAAGAAATAAAGGGGAAAGCCCGCTTTATTAAAACCTGGAAGGAGGGGTGAGGGTGCCGCGAAGGGGAAGTGTGCCCCGGCGAGAAGTAGAGCCTGATCCTGTTTATGGGAGCACCAAAGTAACCAAACTTATAAATCAAGTAATGCGTAGCGGTAAAAAATCTTTGGCCCAACGCATATGCTACGGTGCCTTTGATATAATCCGGCAGAAGACCGGGAAAGACCCTATGGAAGTCTTTGAGCAGGCTTTAAAAAACGTGATGCCGGTCTTGGAAACTAAAGCGCGCCGGGTAGGTGGGGCTAACTATCAGGTTCCGGTGGAGGTCCGGCCGGAGAGGCGGCAGACCTTGGCCATCCGTTGGATTGTGAACTATGCCCGAGAGCGCAGCGGGAAAAGTATGCAGGAGAAACTTGCTGCAGAACTTATAGATGCTGCTAATAACACTGGCGGTGCGGTGAAAAAGAAGGAAGACACCCATAAGATGGCCGAAGCCAACCGCGCCTTTGCCCATTATCGGTGGTAGTACGGGGTCAGGGATCCAAGTGGAGGGGAACTCCTTTAGATCCCTGGAGCCTGTGTAGCCTGATTGGAGGAGGTGAGATCATGGCACGGGAATATCCGCTAGAGAAGACGCGCAATATCGGCATTATGGCCCACATTGACGCTGGTAAGACTACCACCACCGAGAGAATCCTCTTCTACACCGGGCGTGTTCACCGGATGGGCGAGGTTCATGAAGGTACGGCTACCATGGATTGGATGGTCCAGGAGCAAGAGCGAGGCATTACTATAACTTCTGCTGCCACTACTTGCTTCTGGCGCGACTGTCGTATAAATATCATAGACACGCCAGGGCACGTGGACTTTACTGTAGAAGTGGAACGCTCCCTACGAGTGCTGGACGGTGCAGTGGCTATCTTTTGCTCTGTAGGCGGGGTAGAACCCCAGTCGGAAACTGTCTGGCGGCAGGCGGATAAATATGGCGTGCCGCGCATCGCCTATATCAACAAGATGGATCGCGTGGGAGCCGATTTCTTCCGCGCCGTTAGAGAAATAGCCGAAAAGCTAGGTGCAACACCTGTGCCTATTCAGCTTCCCATCGGGGTAGAAGATAGCTTCCGTGGCGTGGTAGATCTCATCCGCCAGAAGGCCATCTATTTCGTAGATGAACTGGGTACAGTTATAGAAGAAGGACCTGTACCACCGGAAATGGAGGAACTAGTAGCCGAGTACCGGGAAAAACTTTTAGAAGCGGTAGCGGAAAGCGATGAGGAATTGATGCTTAAGTACTTGGAGGGCGAGGAGCTTACAGAAGAGGAAATAAAGGCCGGTATTAGGAAGGCTACCATCGCCCTCAAGATGGTGCCGGTGCTTTGCGGTTCTTCCTTTAAAAATAAAGGGGTTCAGCCGCTACTGGATGCTATTGTGGATTATTTGCCTGCGCCGACGGATATCCCAGCTATTCGGGGTATAGATCCCGAGACGGGGCGAGAGGACAGGCGGCAGGCGAGCGACAACGAGCCCTTGGCTGCCCTGGCCTTTAAAATCATGGCTGATCCCTATGTGGGTAAGCTCACCTTCATCCGCGTGTACTCGGGAACCTTAAAACCCGGCACTTATGTTTACAATTCCACTAAGGGCAAACGGGAGCGCATAGGCCGTATCTTGCGTATGCATGCCAATCACCGCGAAGAGGTCGGTGAGGCCTTTGCAGGTGATATCATAGCGGCTGTGGGGTTAAAGGAGACCACTACCGGCGATACTTTATGTGACGAGCAGCATCCCATTATCTTGGAGTCTATGGACTTCCCTGAGCCGGTGATTTCTGTCGCCATCGAGCCCAAGACCAAGGCCGACCAGGAGAAGATGGGCCTGGCTCTACAGAGGCTGGCTGAAGAGGATCCCACCTTCCGTATGCATACCGATCCGGAGACTGGCCAGACCATCATTTCCGGGATGGGCGAGCTGCACCTAGAGATCATTGTGGATCGGCTTTTGAGGGAATTTAAGGTGGGGGCTAACGTGGGCAAGCCCCAGGTGGCCTACAAGGAGACCATCCGCAGGCCTGTCCGGGCGGAAGGTAAATATATCCGCCAGACAGGCGGTCGCGGTCAGTATGGTCACGTGATCCTTGAGCTGGAGCCCCTCGAGCCTGGTAAGGGTTACGAATTTGTAAACAAGATTGTGGGTGGTGTGGTCCCCAAGGAATATATCCCGGCGGTGGATGCCGGTATCCGGGAAGCTATGGAGAACGGGGTGCTCGCTGGGTATCCTCTAGTGGATATCCGAGCTACTTTGGTAGATGGCTCCTATCATGAAGTAGACTCCTCGGAGATGGCCTTTAAGATCGCGGCTTCCCAGGCCTTAAAAGACGGGGTAAAGAGGGCTAACCCGGTGCTCCTGGAGCCCATTATGAAGGTGGAAGTTACAGTGCCGGAGGAATATATGGGAGATGTAATAGGTGATCTCAACGCGCGCCGGGGCCGGATCGAAGGCATGGAACCCCGGGGCGGGGCTCAAGTTATCCGTGCTTATGTGCCCTTGGCGGAAATGTTTGGGTATGCAACAGACTTGCGTTCCCGGACCCAGGGTCGGGGCACCTATGTCATGCAATTTTCCCACTATAGCGAGGTGCCTGCTAACTTAGCCGAAGAAATTATAAAGAGGCGCCAAAGCGCGTGAACAACTCCAGCGGGTAAAGCCCGCTGGAGAACAATACTTAAAAAAGTTAGTCTATAAGGAGGAAAGAAAGTTATGGCCAAGCCCAAGTTTGAGCGGACCAAGCCGCATGTGAACGTAGGCACCATAGGGCATGTGGACCATGGGAAGACTACACTGACCGCAGCCATCACCTTCTGCCTGGCCAAGCAAGGGCTAGCTGTACCTACGGCCTATGATCAAATCGACAAAGCTCCAGAAGAAAGGGAGCGCGGCATCACCATCGCTACTGCCCATGTGGAATATGAGACCCCCAAACGGCACTACGCCCATGTTGACTGCCCAGGCCATGCCGACTATGTAAAGAACATGATAACTGGGGCGGCCCAGATGGACGGGGCTATCCTGGTGGTGTCGGCGGCGGACGGCCCCATGCCCCAGACAAGGGAACACATACTTTTAGCGCGGCAGGTCGGGGTACCCTATATCGTAGTGTTCTTGAATAAAGTGGATATGGTGGATGATCCGGAGCTTCTGGAGTTAGTAGAGATGGAGGTGCGCGAGCTTCTTACCCAGTACGAGTTCCCAGGCGATGAGGTACCAGTGGTGAAGGGTTCAGCCCTTAAGGCTATGGAGTGCGGCTGCGGCAAGAGGGAGTGCCAGTGGTGCAGCAAAATATGGGAGCTTATGGATGCTGTGGATGAGTATATCCCCACACCTCAGCGGGAAGTGGATAAGCCGTTCCTTATGCCCATTGAAGACGTGTTCAGCATCACGGGTCGCGGAACAGTTACCACAGGCCGGGTTGAGCGTGGTAAGGTCAAAGTAGGGGATGAGGTAGAGATTATAGGTTTGCGGGAGGATATCCGGAAGACAGTAGTAACTGGCGTAGAGATGTTTCGCAAGACTTTAGATGAGGCTGTAGCTGGTGACAATATCGGAACCCTCCTCCGGGGTATAGAGCGGAAGGAAGTAGAGCGGGGTATGGTCTTGGCCAAGCCGGGGACCATTAGACCCTATACCAAGTTTGAGGCTGAGGTGTACGTGCTGACTAAGGAGGAAGGAGGGCGGCATACGCCTTTCTTCAACGGTTACCGGCCGCAGTTTTATTTCCGTACCACCGACGTCACCGGCGTGGTAAAACTGCCCGAAGGGGTGGAGATGGTCATGCCGGGTGATAATATTAGGATGACCATAGAGCTTATAACTCCCATAGCCATCGAAGAAGGTTTGCGGTTCGCTATACGGGAGGGCGGACGCACCGTAGGCGCCGGAGTGGTCACTAAGATTGTAGGATAGCCCTAAAGGGTGGGGATATGTTCCCGGGAGCTGTAAGCCGGGGACATATCCCCGTTATGTGCAAGGGATGAGAAACCTCTCCGAGTAATAAGGATGGCCAGGAGGGAGGGAAAAGGCATTCATGGCTACCAAGCAAAAGATACGCATCCGCCTTAAAGCCTTTGACCATAGGATTTTAGACCAATCCTCCCAGAAGATCGTGGAGACAGCTAGGCGTACAGGTGCGGTGGTTTCCGGTCCCATTCCTTTGCCGACCAAGAGGACCCTCTTTACTGTACTGCGTTCTCCTCATATAGATAAGGACTCTAGAGAACAGTTTGAGATGCGCATCCATAAGCGGCTTATTGATATTTTGGATCCTACACCCAAGACCATCGACGCTCTCATGCGCCTGGATCTCCCGGCTGGAGTGGATATCGAGATTAAGCTTTGAGTGGGGGGTAAGTTTGGTGCAGAAAGGTATCCTTGGGAAAAAGATAGGTATGACCCAGATCTTTGATGAAACTGGGCGCGCCATTCCTGCCACGGTGATCCAGGCCGGTCCCTGTGTGGTGGTGCAAAAAAAGACCATAGCTACCGATGGCTATAATGCCTTGCAAGTGGGTTTTGAGCCTATTAAAGAGAGCCGTGTGAACAAGCCCTTACGGGGCCATTTTGCTAAGGCTAAGGTGGGTCCTTTCCGTTATCTTCGGGAACTGCGCCTGGAGAACGTGGAGGATTACCAGGTGGGTCAAGAGATAAAAGCAGACATCTTCAAACCGGGTGAGCGCGTGGACGTGACGGGTATATCTAAGGGTAAGGGCTTTGCCGGTGGTATCAAGCGGCATGGGTTCCAGCGGGGTCCCATGGCCCACGGTTCTAAATATCACCGGCGGCCAGGATCTTTAGGTGCCAAAGGGCCGGCCCGGGTGTTTAAGGGAAGAAAGCTCCCTGGGCATATGGGCATGGAGAGGGTCACGGTCCTTAATCTAGAGGTTTTAAGGAGCGACGCTCAAAGGAATCTCCTGCTGGTCAAAGGGTCGGTGCCAGGACCTAGGATGGGGCTCCTCATCATCAAGGATTCGGTCAAGGGGGGCAAATGATTATGCCTAAGGTGGCGGTGTATAACACCCAGGGCCAGCAGGTAGGCGAGATGGAGCTTGATGAACGAGTTTTCGGGGCCGAAGTTAACGAGGCGGTTCTTTTTGATGCAGTGGTGATGCAGTTAGCCAGCGAGCGGCGGGGCACGGCTTCTACTAAGGGATGGGCTGAAGTGCGGGGAGGCGGCCGTAAACCCTGGCGCCAGAAGGGTACTGGGCGTGCTCGAGCAGGAAGTATTCGGTCACCCCTATGGAGGGGTGGAGCGGTGATCTTCGGCCCCCGACCCCGGGATTATAGTTATAAATTACCCAAAAAGGTACGGCGCCTGGCCATGCGCTCTGCTCTTTCCGCCAAGGTTAAGGAAGGCAATATGATTGTGCTTGAGGATCTAAAGCTTCCTAGGCCGCGCACTAAAGATATGCTGGGGATCCTTAAGGCCCTTAAATTAGAAGATAGGAAGGCGCTGGTCGTTACGGCTGAGCCAGACAGGAACGTGGAGCTTTCCGCCCGTAACATTCCGGGAGTGACCCCTATGGCTTCCCGCGGCCTCAATGTGTATGATATCCTGGCCCACGAAAAGCTAGTCATAACGCGGGAGGCTGTAGAGCGGGTACAGGAGGTGCTGGCCTAGATGCGCGCTCCCCAGGACATCATCATCGCGCCCCTAATTACAGAAAAAACCACTAATCTTATGGCGGAAAACAAGTATACCTTTATCGTGGCCCCGGATGCCAATAAGATAGAAATAAAACAGGCCGTGGAAAAGCTCTTCAATGTAAAAGTAGAAAAGGTTAATACCCTAAAGGATCGGGGTAAGATGCGTAGGATGGGTCGCTTTGAAGGTCGCCAGTCTGACCGCAAAAAGGCTATCGTAACCTTAAAACCGGGATATAAGATACCCATTTTTGAGGGGTTGGAGTAAACATGTCTATAAAGAAGTTTAAACCGACATCGCCTGGACGTAGACAGATGACAGTTTCCACCTTTGCCGAGATAACTGCTGAAGAGCCGGAGAAATCTTTGCTGGCTCCCTTGCTTAAGAAGGCTGGACGCAACAACCAGGGCCGTATTACAGTCCGGCACAGGGGGGGCGGACATAAGCGCCTCTACCGTATCATTGATTTCAAGCGGGATAAAGATGGTATACCTGGCCGGGTGGCTACCATCGAGTACGATCCTAATCGTTCGGCTAGAATCGCCTTGATCCATTATGCCGATGGGGAGAAGAGGTATATCCTGGCTCCGGAGAACTTAAGGGTAGGCGACGTGGTAATGTCCGGACCCGACGCTGATATAAAAGTGGGCAATACCCTCCCCTTACGGAATATTCCTGTAGGCACCTTAGTTCATAACGTGGAGCTTAGACCCGGTAAAGGTGGCCAGATTGTACGGGCCGCTGGGGCAGCAGCCCAGGTGATGGCTAAAGAGGGTGATTATGCCCAGCTCCGCCTGCCTTCAGGAGAGATTAGGCTGGTGCACCTGGATTGCCGGGCTACGGTTGGCCAGGTGGGAAACTTAGATCATGAGAATATTACCATAGGTAAGGCTGGCCGGTCGCGTTGGCTAGGTATCCGCCCCAGCGTTCGTGGTGTGGTCATGAACCCGGTAGACCATCCCCATGGTGGTGGCGAGGGTAAGTCTCCTATCGGGCGTCACCCTGTAACGCCTTGGGGCAAGCCGGCCTTAGGCGTGAAAACCCGCAAGAAAAATAAGCCTTCAGATAAGCTCATTATTAAGCGGCGGAAATAGTAGAGTAAATATTTGCCCCAGCAGGCCTACCAGCGAGCAGGAAGAGGTTGTTTTTAAAGTGTATTCTCAAGTATAAGGGGGTTACGGAATGGGCAGGTCCAAAAAAAAGGGACCTTATTGTGACCCTAAGCTCCTACGGCGTATCATGGAGATGAACGAAAAAGGAGAAAAACGTGTTATAAAGACGTGGTCTCGTCGTTCCACTATCCTGCCCGAAATGGTGGGGCATACCATCGCTGTCCACGACGGCAGGAAACACGTACCCATCTATATCACAGAGGATATGGTGGGTCATAAATTAGGCGAATTTGCCCCTACCCGTATTTTCAGGGGCCATGGGGAGCATACGGAGCGTTCTACAGCGCTTAAGTAAGCTTTCTTAAGGCCTCTTATTTGGGTGGATATTGTGAAGCACTTAAGACGCGGGGGGGAAAGGGATGGAAGCTAAAGCTATAGCTAGGTATATTCGAATTTCACCCTGGCGGGCGCGTCAAGTAGTGGATCTTATCCGCGGAAAGAGCGTGCGCGAGGCAGAGGCCATCCTTTGGGCTCTACCTAAAAAGGCTTCCAGGATAGTGGCCAAGGTTTTAAAGTCTGCGGTAGCTAACGCAGAGCACAACTACAATATGGATGTCGATAAACTCGTGGTTACCCGGGCTTATGTGGACGAAGGACCGACACTTAAGCGCTACCAGCCGCGGGCCTTTGGACGTGCCGATCTACGCCGGAAGCGGACCAGCCACATCACTGTGGTGGTGGCAGAAAAGGAGGATTGATTGCGTGGGTCAAAAGGTTCATCCCAAAGGGTTGCGTCTCGGCATCATTCGGGGTTGGGATTCTCGCTGGTACGCCGGCCGGGATTATAAAAATCTCCTCCATGAAGATTTAAAGATCCGCCAATTCTTAAAGGAACGGCTGTACCAGGCGGGCGTATCCACCATCGAAATCGAACGGGCCGCTAACCGGGTTAAGGTTACCCTCCACACAGCCAAACCTGGCGTGGTCATTGGCCGTGGGGGTACGGAAGTGGAAGCCCTACGCCAGCAACTGGAAGTAATGACAGGAAAACAAGTAACTTTAAACATTGTAGAGATTAAAAAACCAGAGCTAGACGCCCAGCTGGTAGCGGAGGGCGTAGCTGCCCAGCTAGAAAAACGTGTGGCCTTTCGGAGAGCTATGAAGCAAGCTGTGAGCCGGGCCCTGCGTGCTGGAGCAGAAGGTATTAAGATAGCCGTTTCTGGGCGGTTGGCAGGCGCAGAGATTGCCCGGACGGAGTGGTACGCTGAAGGTAAGGTGCCCCTGCATACCCTACGGGCGGATATAGATTACGGGTTTGCTGAAGCTAATACTACCTATGGCAAGATCGGTGTTAAAGTATGGATCTTCAAAGGTGAAGTGTTACCTGAGAAACCATCCGAAAAAGCTAAAGGAAAGACTGGGGGACGGATAACCCATGCTGATGCCCAAGAGGGTTAAGTGGCGTAAACCCCATCGCCCCCATCCCCGGGGGAGAACCACCAAAGGTACGGAGATTACCTTCGGTGACTATGGCCTTATGGCCCTGGAGCCGGCCTGGATTACCAGCCAGCAGATTGAAGCAGCACGGGTAGCTATAACCCGCTATATAAAAAGAGGAGCCAAGGTTTGGATCAAGATCTTTCCCGACCGGCCCATCACGGCTAAGCCGGCTGAAACCCGTATGGGTAGCGGGAAAGGTTCTCCTGAGTACTGGGTGGCGGTGGTAAAACCTGGACGTATTCTTTTTGAATTGGCAGGTGTAAGTGAGGAGGTGGCCCGGGAGGCCTTTCGACTTGCCTCCCACAAGCTACCCATCAAAACCCGGTTTGTTAAGCGGGTAGGAGTGGGTGGTGTAGCCCATGAAAGCTAGGGAGCTTCGTGAACTCACCGATGAAGAGCTTAAGCGTAAAGTAGAGGACTGGAAACAGGAGCTTTTTAACCTTCGCTTCCAGCAAGCTACAGGCCAGCTGGATAATCCCATGCGGCTAAGGGAAATAAGGCGCAACATCGCTCGGGCCAAAACTATCCTGCGGGAAAGGGAGCTTAAAGCCCTTAGGGAGGGTCGCGCTTAAATACCTAAAGGTACAGGGAGGTTAGACTGTGGAGAGAGGAGCACGCAAAACCCGGGTAGGTCGGGTGGTGAGTGATAAGATGGATAAAACAGTGGTAGTAGAAGTGGAGACTGTTAAGCGCCACCCCCTGCTAGGCAAGACCATCCGACGCACAAAGCGTTTTAAAGCCCATGATGAAAATAATGAATACCGCGTTGGCGATAAAGTACTTATTATGGAAACCCGGCCTTTAAGCAAAGAAAAGAGATGGCGGGTTGTACAGCTTTTGGAACGTCCAGAATAACCCTCCTAAGGCTTAAAGCCTAGAAGCCCTAAAGAAAGGAGGTAGATGGCGGTGATACAGCAGCAATCTATCCTAAAAGTTGGTGATAATACAGGAGCTAAGAAGATCATGTGCATCCGTGTTCTGGGCGGTTCCAAACGCCGTTACGCTTCTGTGGGGGATGTCATCATTGCCTCGGTTAAAGAGGCTACTCCCGGAGGTGTGGTCAAAAAGGGCGATGTAGTGCGGGCTGTAGTGGTCCGGACGGTAAAACCCATAAGACGCGAGGACGGGTCCTATATCCGCTTTGATGAGAACGCTGCTGTTATAATTAATGAACAGGGCAACCCCCGGGGGACCCGTATATTCGGCCCGGTGGCCCGGGAGCTTAGGGAAAAGGATTTTATGAAGATCATTTCCCTAGCCCCTGAGGTTCTATAAATGCGGCCGCAAGCGAGGTGTATGGAAGTTGACTAGGCCCAAAGTACACGTCCGTAAGGGCGACACAGTAATGGTTATTACGGGTAAAGATAAAGGTAAGGTAGGAAAGGTGATCCGGGTTATCCCCGCTAAGCGTCGGGTAGTGGTGGAAGGGGTTAACATTGTAAAGAAGCATGTACGACCTAATCCTCAAAACCAGCAGGGTGGCATCATTGAAATGGAAGCCCCTCTAGATAGCAGCAATGTAATGCTGGTATGCACAAAATGCGGGCGTCCTACCCGTATAGCCCGCCGGTTCTTGGAGGATGGGACCAAGGTGCGCGCCTGCAAGAAATGCGGGGAGATTATCGACTAGTTTAAAGGGAGGGGGTGAGCCCCATGGAGATGCCAAGGCTTAAAGAGAAATACCTCAAAGAGATACGCCCGGCTATGCAGAAAAAATTTGGGTACCGCAATGTAATGGAGATACCTAAACTAGAGAAGATAGTCGTTAATATGGGTGTAGGGGAGGCCACCCAAAACCCCAAAGCCTTGGACGGCGCTGTAGAGGACCTTATGGCTATAACCGGCCAAAGGCCTGTGGTGACTAAGGCCAAAAAATCTATAGCAGCCTTCAAGCTCCGCAAGGGAACCAAGATAGGATGTAAGGTTACATTAAGGGGAGACCGGATGTACGAGTTCTTAGATCGCCTCCTCAATGTAGCCCTCCCGCGGGTGCGAGATTTTAAAGGTGTTTCCCCCCATTCTTTTGATGGTCGCGGGAACTACACCTTGGGGATAAAAGAACAGCTCATCTTTCCAGAAGTTGATTATGACAAGATAGATCAGGTTCGCGGCATGGATATAACCGTGGTTACTACGGCCAAGACGGACGAAGAGGCACGGGAACTGCTTCGCCTTTTCGGTATGCCCTTTAGGGAGAATTAAGGCTCACTACCCAGATTTTAGAAGGAGGAAAGATATGGCCAGGAAGGCTTTGATAATGAAACAACAGAAGCCGCCCAAATTTAAGGTACGGGCGCGTAACCGTTGTCAGCGGTGTGGGCGGCCTCGCGGTTACCTTCGTAAGTTTGGCCTGTGCCGGATATGCTTCCGCCAGTTGGCTCACAGGGGGGAACTCCCCGGTATAGTTAAGGCCAGCTGGTAGGGGCCGGGAAGAGAAGGAAGGGGGTAACTTTGCCTATGATGACTGATCCCATTGCGGATTTCCTCACCCGTATCCGCAACGCTAATATGGCTTATCACGAGAAAGTGGAAGTACCGGCCTCCCGGGTGAAACGGGCCATCGCCGAGATAATGAAGAATGAGGGTTATATCAAGGACTACGAATATATTGAAGACGGAAAGCAGGGGATCTTAAGGATTTACCTTAAATATGGCCCTAACAAGGAGCGAGTTATTACCGGGCTTAAACGCATAAGCCGTCCGGGGTTAAGGATATATGCCCGGAAAGATCAGCTTCCGCGGGTCCTTGGCGGTTTAGGGATTGCGGTTATCTCCACCTCCAAAGGCATTATGACCGATAAACAGGCTAGGCGTGAAGGTGTGGGTGGCGAGGTTATTTGCTATATCTGGTAGCTTAAGGAGGTGAAGAAGGGGTGTCCCGCGTCGGGAAGATGCCGGTCAAGATACCGGCAGGGGTAGAGGTTAAAATTGAAGGGAATACAGTTACTGTTAAAGGTCCTCGGGGAGAGCTTACTCGAACTTTCCCCGAACCCATAACCATAGTGCGGGAAGGAGATGTCCTTAAGGTATTACGACCTTCGGATGCCAAGCCGCATAAGGCCCTACATGGGTTATCACGGGCTTTATTGCGTAACATGGTAGAAGGTGTTACTAATGGATTTCAGAAAAGCCTTGAACTGGTAGGAGTGGGTTATCGGGCCTCCAAGCAGGGGAGGAAGTTAGTCTTAAGCGTAGGTTACTCGCACCCTGTGGAAATCGAGCCACCTCCGGGGTTAGAGATAGAAGTACCTGCACCCAATAAGATCATTGTTAAAGGCATCGATAAGGAAGCTGTAGGGAATCTAGCGGCCAACATAAGGGCTGTACGGGAGCCGGAACCCTATAAGGGCAAAGGTATTAAGTACGAAGACGAGTATATCCGCCGGAAGGTAGGAAAGACAGGCGCTAAGGGCGGCGGTAAGGGCGGCAAGAAATAGCTTTTCGCGTTCTCCTAACCTTAAAACGCAAGATAACCTAAGCTTTCAAGATAACCTAAGCTTTAGGTATACCATATAACCTCACGTGTACGGAGGTAATAAGGATATGATAAAAAAACCCATCCGGAAAGAGGTGCGAGCACGTAAGCACCTGCGTGTGCGGAAGAAGATCTTTGGCACACCGGAACGCCCCCGTCTTTCAGTTTACAGGAGCCTGCGCCATATTTACGCCCAGATAATTGACGATGTGGCTGGACATACTCTGGTGGCAGCCTCCACCCTGGACCCAGCCCTTAAGGGTTTACCTTCCACCAGTAATAAAGAAGCAGCCCGTAAGGTAGGGGAACTCCTGGCTAAAAAAGCCCTGGAACGGGGAATAAAAAAAGTTGTATTCGATCGCGGGGGCAATAAATATCATGGTCGTATTGCCGCTCTAGCTGAAGGTGCCCGCGCGGGCGGCTTGGAATTTTAAAGCTTGAAGAGGAGGGGAAGGATGGCGCGACCTCGGGTTGATGTTAAAGACAGCCATTTGGTGGAAAAGGTAGTCCAGGTGCGGCGCGTAGCGAAGGTAGTAAAAGGTGGACGCCGTTTCAATTTTTCCGCCCTTGTGGTAGTAGGCGATGGTCAGGGACGGGTGGGGGCAGCCCTGGGCAAAGCTGCCGAAGTTCCTGATGCCATCCGTAAGGGAGTAGAAAAGGCTAAGAAGAACCTGATTGAAGTTCCTTTGGCGGGGACCACTATTCCCCATGAGATCATTGGAGATTTCGGCGCCAGCAAAGTTTTGCTTAAGCCCGCCAGACCAGGTACTGGCGTTATCGCTGGAGGCGCAGTGCGAGCTGTCCTGGAGGCGGCTGGGATTCGGGATATTCTTACCAAATCCTTAGGCTCCAATAACCCTATCAATGTGGTTTATGCCACAGTCGAGGGTTTAAAAAGCCTAAAGAAACCTGAGAAGGTAGCCCAACTCAGGGGCAAGCCTTTAAAGGAAATTTTAAGGTAAGAGGGGGAAATTTACGAGTTGGGCAAGCTCAAGATCACTTTAAAAAAGAGCCTTATCGGAAGGCCAGCCCAGCAACGCCGTACAGCTGAAGCCTTAGGTTTGCGCAAGATAGGACAGCAGGTGATACAACCCGATAACCCAGCTACATGGGGACAGATAGAAAAATTATCCCATCTTGTGGAAGTAGAGGAAATTAGCGAAGATTAAAGTGTAACCTAAACTATAGGAAACCTTGATTAAAATTAAGAAAGACCTTGGTAAGAGCTAAATACTGGCTCCTACAGTGAGGTAGATGATAAGTCACAGGGGGATTTTAGCAGGGGGGTGAGGGAAGTGCGGCTGCATGAACTACGCCCGGTACCTGGGTCACGCCCTAAACCTACTCGGGTAGGCCGTGGTATAGGTTCGGGCCTAGGCAAGACTGCTGGAAGGGGACATAAGGGACAGAAGGCCCGCTCTGGCGGGGGTGTACGTCCGGGTTTTGAAGGTGGCCAGATGCCCTTAAGCCGTCGTGTACCCAAGCGGGGGTTTACTAATATATTTAAACGGAAGCTAGCCGTAGTGAATGTGGGGGATCTGGAACGCTTTGAAAGTGGAACAGTGGTTACACCGGAACTTCTCCGGGAAGCGGGTCTAGTAAAAAAAGCGCGTGATGGTGTAAAGATCTTAGGGGATGGCGAGATAACTAAACCGCTTATAGTGCGTGCCCAGGCGGCCAGCCGCCAGGCTATCGCCAAGATCGAGGCTGCAGGCGGTAGGGTAGAGGTGATTTAGGTGCTCCAAACCCTAAGAAACGCCTGGAAGCTGGAAGACCTGCGGAAGAAGATAATTTTTACCCTGCTCATGTTCCTGGTGTTCCGTTTAGGGGCCCACATACCAGTTCCCGGGGTGGATGCAGAGCTGCTTAAGAAGCTCCTGGGGACAGGTACTATTTTTGGGTTTTTTGATGTAATATCTGGTGGGGCTTTTAAGCGGTTCACGGTTTTCGCCATGGGCATTATGCCCTATATTAACGCTTCTATCATTATGCAACTCCTCACTGTGGTCATCCCTTCCTTGGAAAGGTTGGCTAAGGAAGGCCTGGATGGCCGGAAAAAGATCATCCAATACACTAGATACGGTACAGTTATCTTAAGTATGATCCAGGCCATAGGCATGTCTGTGTTACTGGCTAGGCAGGGAGTTTACGTCAAACCCAGCCTCTTAAATCATGTAGTCACGGTGATAAGCCTTACCACGGGTACCGTGTTCCTCATGTGGATGGGAGAACTCATTACTGAAAGAGGCATAGGTAACGGTATATCCCTCCTCATTTTCGCCGGTATCGTTTCCAGGCTTCCGGCCGGCGCTGTGACTCTATACCAGTATATTACTGGTGGTACTACCAATATTTTTTCCGCCTTCCTTTTTGGCCTTATCGCCGTCGGGGTTATTGCGGCGGTAGTAGCCATGCAGGAGGGCCAGCGGCGCATACCGGTGCAGTATACCAAGAGGGTGGTAGGTCGCCGGGTTTACGGAGGGCAAAGTACCCATATACCCTTGCGGGTGAACCAGGCCGGGGTTATCCCTGTGATCTTCGCCATGTCGATATTGCTTTTTCCCCAGACGTTAGCTTCGTGGTTTCCCCAAAACCGGCTGGCCCAAGCGATAGTGCACCTTTTCGATCCTCGCTCGGCCCTATATATGCTTCTGTATGCGCTTCTTATAATTTTCTTCACTTATTTCTATACCGCCGTAACCTTTAACCCCCAGGAGGTAGCAGAAAACATAAAGAAATATGGGGGATTTATCCCTGGCCTTAGACCAGGTCGACCTACGGCGGAATATATAGAGCGGATCCTCGCCCGGGTTACCCTGGCGGGAGCCATTTTCTTGGCTTTTATCGCCCTTCTACCCAACCTCATGATGGCCATTACAGGTATAAATCTCTATTTTGGAGGCACCTCTCTTCTGATTGTAGTGGGCGTGGCCCTGGAAACCATGAAACAATTAGAGGCTCAGCTTTTACTCCGCCATTACCAGGGCTTTCTAAAATAAAAATTAGGAGGTAGGGCCATGCGCCTTGTTTTACTAGGGCCGCCAGGGGCAGGTAAGGGTACTCAGGCCCAAGAGATTAGCCGCCGCCTGGAGATTCCCCATATCTCCACTGGCGACATGTTCCGTGCAGCTATAAGGAGCGGGACCGAACTAGGACGCAAAGCTAAGGAGTACTTGGAAGCGGGATTGCTGGTCCCGGATGAAGTGACTATAGGTTTAGTTAAGGACCGATTGAGCCGGCGGGACTGTGAAGGGGGTTTCTTATTAGATGGCTTTCCCCGCACCGTCCCCCAGGCGCAAGCCTTGGATGATTGGCTGGCTGAAAGGGCCTTAAAGCTAGATGCGGTTCTGGATATAGAGGCGCCCCGGGAGGTGCTCTTAATCCGACTTACAGGTCGGCGCATATGTCCCGCCTGTGGTGCCACTTATCACGTGGTTTATAACCCGCCCCAACAGCCCGGGCGATGCGATGCTTGTGGGGGCGAGCTTATCCAGCGCCAGGACGATCGGGAAGAGACTGTACGGGAACGTCTAGAGGTTTACGACCGCCAGACTTTCCCCCTTAAAGAATATTACCGGCAACGGGGAGTGCTTTACGAAATTAACGGGAACCAGGAGATCGTCCAGGTCCTTAAAGAGATCGGGGCGGTACTGGGAAGAGAGTGGGCATGATCATTTTGAAGGGCCGGCGGGAAATTGAACTTATGCGCCGAGCGGGGCGAGTGGTAGCTGAGGTTCTAGCCATCTTAGAACAGCATATTGCACCGGGAGTTACCACCTTGGAGCTTAACCGTATCGCCGAGGAAGCTTTAAGCCGCCGGGGAGCTATACCAGCCTTCAAAGGCTACCGTGGATTTCCGGCGAGCATCTGTGTAGCTATTAATCAAGAAGTTGTTCATGGGATACCTAGTTTAAAGAAACTAGCAGAAGGAGATATTATTAGTATTGACATCGGTGCGGTAATAGATGGATATTATGGAGATGCCGCGGCTACTTTTCCAGTGGGAGCCATAGATGAAGAAAAAAAGCGGCTGCTTAAGGTAACTCGGGAAGCTTTATGGCAGGGGATAAAACAAGCGGTAGTGGGGAACCGCCTTTCAGATATTTCCCATGCCATCCAGAGCTATGTAGAGAGCAATGGCTTCTCGGTAGTGAGGGATTATGTGGGCCATGGCATAGGCCGCGAGATGCATGAGGACCCGCAGGTACCTAATTTTGGTCGGCCTGGCCGTGGACCGCGACTTAGGCCAGGCATGACTTTGGCCATCGAACCCATGGTCAATGCTGGAACCCATGAGGTCCTAACCTTATCTGATGGTTGGACAGTAGTAACGGCGGATGGTAAACCGTCAGCCCATTTCGAGCATACGGTGGCGATAACCGAGGACGGGCCTGATATTCTAACCCTGTTATAAGTCTTTAGCCCGAGGTTCAAGGAGGGGAAATCTTTGTCTAAAGGGCCTACAGGGCCGACCTTGCGGGTGGGGCAACTCGTCTATTCGCGGGCTGGAAGAGACCGTGGCCGTCCTTTCCTAGTGTGGGATATCCTTTCGCCCCGGCGTATTCTTTTGGTAGATGGGAAGTTACGGAGGGTAGCTAAACCTAAACCTAAAAATATCCTCCACGTCCAGCCGGTCAATCGCTGGGCCGAGGATATTGCGTTAAAACGCGATAGAGGTGAGAGCGTAAGCGATGCTGAGGTGAGGCGGGCCATAGCGAGACTCGTGGGCGAGGAGGAAAACCTGCCTTAAGGGAAAGGAGGGGTGCAGTATTTGGCCAAAGAGGATGTAATTGAAGTAGAAGGGACTGTGGTGGAGGCTCTACCCAATGCCATGTTCAGGGTGGAGTTAGCTAACGGCCACAAGGTCCTAGCTCATGTCTCGGGTAAGATACGGATGAACTTTATCCGTATCCTACCGGGGGACCGGGTTTTAGTCGAGCTTTCACCCTATGATTTGACGCGAGGACGTATAGTCTACCGTTATAAGTAGTTTATTTGAAACAGGTAGCTAATTATAGCAGTCATTTATCTTAAAACAGGTTTTGAAGGGTGAAAGGTATTTCCTTAAAGCTTAAGCCACAAAAAGGAGTGCATTACTTTGAAAGTAAAACCTTCCGTTAAAGCCATTTGTGAAAAATGTAAAATCATAAAGCGCAAAGGCAAGGTAAGGGTAATTTGTGAAAATCCCAAGCATAAGCAGAGACAAGGTTAAGACAAGCAGGAGGTATAAAATCCGATGGCACGTATTGCGGGTGTAGACCTGCCGCGGGACAAAAGGGTAGAGATAGCCTTAACTTATATATATGGCATCGGCAGGTCCCGGGCCAAAGAGATTCTAGCCCATACCGGCATTAATCCTGATACGAGGGTTCGCGATTTGACTGAAGAAGAGGTAGCCAAGCTCCGCGATTTCATCGATAAGAATTATACTGTGGAAGGGGACTTAAGGCGTGAGGTAGCTCTAAATATTAAGCGGCTTATAGAAATCGGGTGTTACCGGGGACTTAGGCATCGCCGGGGATTGCCAGTCAGGGGCCAGAGAACCAGGACCAATGCCCGGACCAGGAAAGGACCTAGAAAGACAGTTGGTGTAAAGCGTAAGAAGAAATAAAAAGGGAGGGATTTTAAATGCCGCGGAAGGGAGGCCGTACTAGGCGGCGGGAACGCAAGCATATTGAGAGCGGCATCGCCCATATTAAATCGACCTTTAATAATACCATAGTTACCATCACTGATAAAGCGGGCAACACCATTGCCTGGGCCAGCGGTGGCACGGTCGGGTTTAAAGGAACCCGTAAGAGCACACCGTATGCAGCCCAGCTAGCCGCGGAATCAGCGGCCAAACAGGCCATGGAGTATGGGATGAAGGAAGTAGAATGTTATGTTAAGGGGCCGGGGGCGGGCCGGGAAGCAGCCATCAGATCCTTGCAGGCTGCTGGCCTAGAGGTGAGTGTAATCAAGGATGTTACTCCTATACCCCATAACGGGTGCCGTCCCCCCAAGCGCCGGAGAGTATAACTAGGAGGTGCCAACGCCTTTGGCTAGATATACAGGACCAGTATGCCGCCTTTGTCGGCGGGAAGGTATCAAACTCTATCTTAAAGGCGAGCGCTGCTACACAGATAAATGCGCCATAGCCCGCCGTCCGTATGCCCCAGGACAACACGGCCAGGAACGGAGGAAACTTTCCGAGTACGGTATAAGACTTAGGGAGAAGCAGAAGGCGCGTCGCATTTACGGAATTATGGAGCGCCAATTCCGTCGCTACTTTGAAAAGGCTGAGAAGGAGAAAGGAGTCACCGGCGAGAACCTCCTGCGCCTGCTAGAGCGGAGGTTAGATAATGTAGTCTATCGCCTGGGTTTTGCTAGCTCCCGGGCCGAGGCTCGGCAGTTAGTTAGACATGGGCATTTTACCGTTAACGGCCGTAAGGTGGATATACCTTCCTACTTGGTAGAACCTGGAGACGAGATAGCGGTGCGGGAGAAAAGTAAAGAGTCGCCCAAGTTTCAAGAGCTGGCTGCCCAGGCTGCACACCGTACCCCTCCGGCCTGGCTAGAAGTAGACGCAGCCAATCTTCGGGGTCGGGTCCTGGCGCTACCTACCCGGGACCAGATAGATGTACCCATCCAGGAACACCTTATCGTGGAGCTTTATTCTAAGTAGCCTTATGGGCTTTTGGGATAGAGCCCACGAAAAGGAGGATGGTATATGCTGGAGATAGAACGGCCTAGGCTAGAATGTGTAGAAAAGACTTCTAAGTTTGGACGCTTTGTAATCGAACCCTTGGAGAGGGGTTATGGGATTACCTTGGGTAATTCCTTACGCCGGGTACTTCTTTCTTCCTTGCCCGGGGCAGCTGTGACTTCGGTTAAAATTGAGGGGGTACTTCATGAATTCTCCACCATCCCTGGAGTGGTGGAGGACACCACAGATATTATTTTAAACCTTAAAAACCTGGCCCTTAAGATTCATAGCGACGAACCCAAGATACTGCGGATCGAAGCCGAGGGTGAAGGGGAGGTAAAGGCGGGGGATATAATAGCTGACGCCGATGTGGAGATCCTTAACCCTGAGCTTCACATAGCCACCTTAGAGAAGGACGGCCGCCTTTTTATGGAGATAACGGCCCAAAAGGGCCGTGGGTATGTTCCGGCCGAGAAAAATAAAAGGGACGATCACGTGATAGGCGTGATCCCGGTGGATTCCCTTTATTCCCCGGTTCACAAAGTGAACTATATTGTGGAAAACACCCGGGTAGGGCAGGTTACCGACTACGATAAGCTAACCTTAGAAGTATGGACTAACGGGAGCCTTGCCCCTGATGAAGCTGTAAGCACAGCGGCCCAGATCTTGGTGGATTACTTCAAATTGTTTGTCGGGCTGGCCGACCGGGTAGCTCCGGAAGTCAACATAGCTCCCAAGGAAGAAGAAAAGAAAGATCGTTTGCTGGATATGACCATTGAAGAACTGGATCTCTCGGTCCGTTCCTATAACTGCCTTAAACGGGCGGGTATTAACACTGTCGGGGAGCTTATCCAGAGAACGGAAGAGGATATGATGAAAGTACGCAACCTGGGTAAAAAGTCCCTAGAGGAAGTAGTGCAGAAGCTGGCTGAGCTGGGTCTAAAACTACGGAGCCCAGATGAGTAAATTTAAGGAAGGGGCTTAAAGGAGGGATACCCATGGGTTACCGGAAGTTAGGGCGACGGTCGGACCATCGAAAGATGCTTTTACGCAACATCGTTACTTCCTTATTACGGGAAGGGCGGCTAACTACTACCGAACCCCGGGCTAAGGAGCTACGGCGTATTGCCGATGAGATGATTACCCTAGCCAAAAGAGGGGATCTCCATGCCCGGCGTCAAGCTTTGGCTTATCTATTGGATGAAGATGTGGTTACCAAACTATTTAGGGAGATCGGGCCGCGCTATGCCGGGCGGCAGGGGGGATACACGCGCTTAGTAAAGATCGGTTACCGCCGTGGGGATGGAGCTCCTTTGGTTATGGTAGAGCTGGTTTAGGGTATAAGAGATGCTCTGCTTTAGAGGGGTAAGTTTTTCTTACCCAGGGGTTCCACGTCCAGCCCTGCAGGACGTCACCTTCACCCTGGCCCCTGGGGAGTTTGTGGTGGTTATGGGGCCCAATGGCTCTGGCAAGTCTACCTTGACTCGCCTGGGTAACGGTCTCTTGCTGCCCGCGCAAGGCGAGGTCGTGGTGGATGGTCTCAACACTAAGGACCCTGCGGCCCTCCCCCGGGTACGCCAGAGGGTAGGCCTGGTCTTCCAGGATCCTGACAACCAAATGGTGGCGGCCACGGTGGAAGAGGATGTGGCCTTCGGACCTGAAAACCTGGGCCTGCCGCCCGAGGAAATAAAGCGCCGTGTAGAGGAAGCCCTGGATACTTTAGGCATTGCCAACCTCCGTCACCGCCCTCCCCACCGCTTATCTGGAGGCCAGAAACAGAAAGTAGCTCTAGCAGGGATCTTAGCCATGGAACCACAATATATTCTTCTCGATGAAGCCACGGCCATGCTGGACCCTCGCTCGCGAGAGGAAGTACTGGGGCTTCTTAATTTTTTATGTCGGGAGCAAGGGATAGGTCTCCTCTTGGTCACTCACCTACCGGAGGAAGCTTTGGTGGCTGATAGGGTAGTGGTTCTCTATGAGGGGGTTATTTGGAAAGAGGGAACACCAGAAGAGGTCTTTAGCCAACCTGAAGAGTTAGTGGAAAGGGGGCTAGAGGCCCCCCAGACAGTTCTCCTAGCCCAAAGATTAGCCCGGAGGGGTTTAAAATTGCCCTATAAAGCTTTAAGGCCCGAAGAGCTGGCCCAAGCTTTATGGACCTTGGCTGTAGGCGACATCTCAAGGCCAAATACCTTTTAAAAGGAGAGGCTATATTAAAGAGGTAGATGGATAATTGCCATGGAAATCCTTTTGAGAGGAGTAAGCTTTAGCTATCAAATTGGTGGGCAAGATTTTCCGGCTTTAAAGGACATTAACCTTATTATCCATCCTGGAGAACTGTTGGCTATTACTGGAGAAGGAGGATCGGGCAAGTCCACCTTAGCCCAAATTATAGCTGGCCTCTTAAAACCTACCCAGGGGCAGGTATACTGGAATGGGCGGCCCCTTTGGGACTCTAAAAAAGGCAAGCGACGCCTTACCTGGCGCGGGAAAGTGGGTTTAGCCTTTCAGCAACCCGAACAGCAGCTCTTTGCTGAAACGGTGGCTGAGGATGTGGCCTTTGGTCCCCGGAATTTAGGCTTACCCCCGGAGGAAGTAGAAAAGAGGGTTAAGGAAGCTTTAAAGAGAGTAGGGCTAGATGAGGAGGTATCTGGCCGTTCCCCTTTCACTTTAAGCGGAGGGCAGAAAAGGCGCGCAGCCTTGGCTGGCATTTTAGCCCTGGATCCTGAGATCCTTATACTAGATGAACCCACAGCAGGCCTAGATCCGGGGGGGCGGCGCCAGATTATCCATATAATCCGGGAGTTTCATAGCCATCGAGGGAAAACCGTGATCCTTATCTCCCACAATATGGCTGAAGTTTCTGTCCTAGCCCAGAGGATGATTGTCCTGCACCAAGGCCAGATGGTTTTAAGCGGGACACCAGCCGAAGTTTTTGCCCAGGGTGAGCGGTTAGGGGAGTGGGGATTGGTCCCTCCACCCCTTACTCAGGTGTTACTTGAGCTTAACCGAAGGGGAGCGAGCTTAAACTTGGCTGCCTTTACCTTAAAGGAAGTAGAGGAAGAGATATGGCGCTGGCTTTCCTACCGAGGGAGGTCTACTTTAGTCCGGCCAGGCTAGGTGAGTGACAAGGTATTCTGGTGGGCTAAGGGAGGGAGAGAGCAGTTTTAGAACTAGGCCATTACCTGCCAGGAGACAGTTTCTTTCACCGGTTAGATCCTAGAACAAAAATCCTGGGCCTCTTTTTATATGGGGTAGGAATTTTAGGCGCGCCAGGCCCGGTAGGCACCTATTTCCTGGGCTCCCTTAGCCTCATAGCTACGGGTGCCAGTGGTTTACCTGTGCGCTTTCTCTGGCGTCAGCTTAAACCTTTAATCTTTTTTCTGGTGGCAATCCTTACCCTGGAAGCTCTTCTTATCCCAGGGATTGAGTTAGTTCATATGGGTCCCCTGGTGATAAGCCGCGAGGGATTATACCAAGGCTTAACTGCAGCAGGCAGGGTGCTTTTTCTTTTGGTAGCCGCTTTCCTTCTTACAGCTACTACTTCACCCCTTAACCTGGCCCGGGGCCTGCAACACCTTTTACAACCCGGACGCAAACTTAAACTACCGGCGGAAGAGTTATCCTTAATGCTTACCTTAGCCTTAAGATTTGTACCTACCCTGCTAGAAGAAGCTGAGCGCATAAGTAAGGCCCAGGCAGCGAGGGGTTTCAGCTTAGAGGGAGAAAACTTATTTAAAAAAGGCATGGGCCTCCTTCCCCTTCTGGTGCCCCTATTTGTGAGTACCTTAAAAAGGGCAGAAGATCTAGCCCAAGCCCTGGAGGCCCGAGGATACCAGCCCGGTTCAGTCCGCACTCAAATACGGCCACTAAAGATGCGTTGGCCAGATTATCTATTCCTAGCGGTCAATTTCCTTTTGGCTGGCCTGGCCTTGATTTGGCACTAGGCGAGGGAGGGACAGTGCGCTACCTAAAGATCACCTTGGCCTATGAGGGGACAGCCTACGCTGGATGGCAAGTACAACCGGGTACCCATGGCCCTACCATCCAGGGCAAGGTGGAGGAAGCCCTGGCCTCTTTAACAGGAGAAAGGATCCGGGTGGTGGCCGCGGGACGAACAGACGCTGGCGTTCACGCCCGGGGTCAGGTTATAAGTTTTGCCACCCATAGCCGCATACCTGTAGATCGTTGGCCCTGGGCCCTCAATAGTGTATTACCGGAAGATATTATAGCTTTGGAGGCGGTTGAAGTAGGGCCGGATTTCCATGCCCGTTTTTCAGCTAAAAGCAAAACCTATCGCTATACTATAGATAATGGAATTTTTCCCGACGTTTTCCAGCGCAGGTTCGCCTGGCACGTTCGCCATCCTCTAGACCTTCAAGCCATGGAAAGGGCGGCCCTCTACCTTAAAGGGCGGCATGATTTTCGTTCCTTTGCCGCAGCCGGCCGTCCCGTTAAGAGTTTTGAAAGGGAAATTAAGGATGTATGCTGGTTAAAGGAGGGTCCTTTTATCCATTTTGATATTACTGCCGATGGCTTCCTCTATCATATGGTCCGCATTATAGTAGGTACCTTAGTAGAAATAGGCCTGGGGCGCCGCCAGCCTGAAGACATGGGAATCATCCTAGCCAGCCGCAAACGTTCTTTAGCTGGACCAACAGCTCCGGCCCACGGCCTTTGTCTTATGCGGGTAGATTACTAAATTAAGTTGACTTTGGCCTTAGCCTTCCCGTAAAATTAAGCTGGGTTGCTAAAGGGAAATTCCCAGCCTGGGGTAAAGGAAGGAGGGAGAAAATGACTACCTACATGGCCAAACCTCAAGAGATTAAGCGGAAATGGTACATTATAGATGCAGCAGGTAAGACCCTGGGCAGGGTTGCGGCTACTGCTGCTTCTATCCTGCGAGGAAAACATAAGCCCATCTTTACCCCCCATGTAGATACTGGTGATCATGTAATAGTGATTAATGCGGAAAAGGTGAGGCTCACGGGCAAAAAACTTCTTAAGAAAGAGTACATCACCCATTCAGGCTACCCTGGGGGGCTTAAACGCATAAATTACGCTACCCTGCTCAAAACCCATCCTGAACGGGCTATTGAGAAAGCTATATGGGGAATGCTCCCCCATAACCGCCTGGGGAGGAAGATTTTTAAAAAACTCCGGGTATATAGAGGAAGCACCCATCCCCACGAGGCCCAGAAACCAGAAATATGGCCTTTAGAAGGGTAAATTAGATAAGGTAAATAAGGGGCAATAAAAATACGGACAAATAAAAGCGAGCTAAGTTGTTAATAGAATAAAGGCAAGTAAGGTGTGATGGGTATAACCTTCTAGTAAAGATGTAGGGGAAACGTAAAGGGTTAATCAGGAAGAAGACTATTTTTAAGCGAAAGGAGGGGAGGGGTTGGCGCAGGTGCAATTTTATGGTACCGGCCGGCGGAAGACGGCAGTGGCTAGGGTTCGTCTTATACCAGGCCAAGGGCGGATCTTAATCAATGACAAACCGCCTGCAGAATACTTTGGCCAGCAGATACTGGCTGATATGATACGTAAACCGTTGGAAATCACCAACACCTTGGATCGTTTCGATGTCTTAGCCAAAGTAGAAGGAGGGGGTATAACCGGGCAAGCAGGGGCTGTTCGCTTGGGTATAGCTCGGGCCCTCCTCCAAGCTGATGAATCCTTGCGCCCCATCTTACGGCAGGCCGGTTTCCTCACCCGGGATCCGCGGATGAAGGAACGGCGCAAGTATGGGCTAAAGAAAGCCCGCAAGGCACCCCAGTTCTCTAAGCGTTAACGCTAACGGTTACCCTAGGAAATGTACTTTAAGAGTGCTGAGGTGGTAAAAGAATATGCATATCCTAACAATAGTACAACCCCGACTCCAGGACACCCTAGCTAAGGGTGGCTGTGGTAATTGTCACGTTTCCTGCCAGTCGGCCTGCAAGACCTCTATAACCGTAAGCCACCAGCCTTGCGAAAGGGAAAAACAGCAGTAAATTCTTTTATTCAGTCAAAAACCTATCCGGGGTAACCATTTAGTTGTTGCATGGGCTATAGAATACCTCAGCTTGAAGGTATAGACTGGCAGGCAGATATCCATCTATTTACCTGCAATGGGCTCCACCTTCTTTTGGATGTTAATAGTGGAGCCCTGCACATTTTGGATGATGTAGCTAAAGAGGTTTTAGGGGAGCTTAAGGAAGTAGCTGCTGGTAGCGAGGGTATCCCTTCGCTACCCCAGGCAACTAAAATATTTGGACCTCGCCCGGTTAGCGAGGTATTGGAGGAGCTAGCCCGTTGTCAGGAAGAGGGTACCCTTTTTACCCAGGATAGAGTGGCGGGCTGGTATCATCCCCCTGAACCCCTTCTCCAGGGATTATGCCTCCATGTATCCCATGATTGTAATATGCGCTGCCGGTATTGCTTTGCTGGAGGAGGATCCTTTGGGGGGAAGCGTAACTTAATGCCACTAAGCATTGGTAAGGCGGCCATAGATTTTCTCTTAACTGCTTCGGGACCGCGCAAGCGGGTGGAAGTGGATTTTTTCGGGGGCGAACCCCTTTTAAATTTCCCGGTGGTAAGGGAACTAGTGTTTTATGGCCGTTCTAGAGCCCATGCATTAGGCAAAGAGATACGGTTTACCCTTACCACCAACGGCTTGGCCTTGGATAAAGAGATGGGTGACTTTTTAAACCGCGAGGGGATAAGTGTAATTTTAAGCCTCGACGGCCGGCCGGAAACCAATGATCGGTATCGTCGAACATACCGTGGTGGGGGTACCTATCATATTGTCCTTCCCAGGATAAAGGATTTCCTAAAAAGTCGGGGTTACAGAGATTATTGGATAAGGGGTACCTATACCCGGGATAACCTAGATTTCACCAACGATGTGGCCTATCTGGTAGCCCTCGGCTTTCAATTTATTTCCCTGGAACCAGTGGTGGCCTCCCCTGGGGTGCCCTATAGCTTGCGGACGGAAGATGTGAGCGCTATCAAGAAGGAATACCAAAGGCTAGCTTCTTTCTACTTCGAGGCCCGTTCTAGGGGCCATCCCTTTGAATTTTTCCATTTTAATCTAGACCTTAATGGAGGTCCTTGCTTAACGAAAAGGTTACATGGCTGCGGTGCTGGAGTTTCCTATTTAGCTGTTAGTCCGGAAGGGGATCTTTACCCTTGCCACCAGTTGGTAGGCCAGGAACATTTTCGTCTGGGTCATGTAGAAACAGGTATTCAAAGGGAAGAACTTCAGGAAGAATTCCGCCAAGCCCATGTATATAATAAACCCCGTTGCCTTCGCTGTTGGGCCCGCTTTTATTGTAGTGGTGGCTGCCATGCTGCTGCAATAGCTGCTAATAACTCTTTAAGGGAACCCGATCCTGTGGCCTGTGCTATCCAGCAAGCCCGTCTGGAAGCAGCCCTTTATGTTTTGGCGAGAACCAGGATAAATTTTCCCTTACAAGCAGGATCTAGCCAGCATTAAGTCGAATAATTTAATTTTGGGAACGGTTTTTGTTAGCTCAATAAAAGTAAAGGAGCTTCTCATGCCGTAAATTACGGCACCACGAAGGATGAAAATGGTATCTTCGAAGGAGGTGTGGCATGCCACCGCACGGCCTAAGAAGGGACGGGCTTCAGGTATTGTATAGGGGGTTTTTAGCCTGGTGGCAAGGACTACCCAGGACGGCTGGTTATTTTATCCATGGTTTCCTCCCTAAACTAAGGGGGGTAGGAGCCTGGTGGCGGCAACCGCAAGGGCGGTTTATATTTTTTAAAGGTGTGTTAGTTATTACTAGTATACTATTAACCTTAGGAGTCTGGCGTTACTTTACGGCTCCGAATGCTTGGGCGGTTATCCTGGCCGGGGAAAGGATAGGCATAGTCGCTAGCCAAGAGGAAGCTGGGAAAGCCCTAGAAAAGGTTAAGGAGGCCCTTGAATCTGCTGGCTACCAAGGGGTTGAGCTCGCGTCTCAAGTAGAATATGTTCCTGTGCGGGTGGGTCGGGAGAGAATAAATACTGAAACAGAATTAGAAGAGATTTTAGCTCAAAAAGTTGCCTTTCGCGTTTTAGCTACTGAAATAAGGATTAATGATATGCCCATAGCCCTGGTAAAGGATAACGAAACAGCGCAGAAGGTCTTAGAAGAGCTCAAAAAGGCTTATACTCCTGGGGAAGGTCAGGTAGAAGAGATTAAGTTTAAGGAACATGTTACCCTAGTCCAGCGATTAGCCTTCCCAGAGGAAGTGTTGCCCTTCAAACAAGCCGTGGCTAAGCTTTTAGGAGGAGCAGAAACAAGGGAGTACACAGTGCAAGAAGGGGACTCCTTATGGAGTATTGCCCAGAAATACGGTTTAACAGTTGAGCAGCTAAGGTCGGATAATCCCCAGGTCCAAGGCGAACGCCTGGATATCGGCCAGGTACTTAAGGTACGTACTGCGAGCCCTTTGGTCCATGTAGTAGCCATCTACCGCCAAGAGGTGGTAGAAAATATACCCTATGGGACAGAAACCCGCTCCAATCCTGAGCTGTGGCGGGGGGAGGAAAGGGTAAAACAGGAAGGAGAGGAAGGACAAAAGAAAGTTACTTACCGGTTGGTGGCTGAAAACGGCCAAGTTATACAGAAAGAAACAATAAGCAGTGAAGTAATAAAAGAACCTGTGCCCCGCGTTGTAGAAAGGGGTACTCGAGTACGGGTTGCCCTAGCCTCCCGTGGGGGAGGTTCTGGACGGTTAGCGTGGCCTATCTATGGATACATCACCTCAGGCTTCGGGTATCGCGGGCGAGAATTTCATACTGGAATAGATATAGGAGCCTCCTATGGTTCTCCAGTGGGAGCGGCAGAAGCAGGTAGGGTAATTTATGTAGGTTATGATGGCGGTTACGGGCGTACAGTACTGATAGATCACGGTGGAGGTTTAGTTACCCGGTATTCCCATCTTTCAGGTTATAATGTAGAAGTAGGCCAGGAGGTTTCCCGCGGAGAAGTTATTGGCTATGTGGGAGCCTCGGGAAGGGCTACAGGGCCTCACCTCCACTTTGAGGTTATAATAAACGGTGAACCCCGAAACCCGCTTAACTACTTACGTTAGCGTACTAGCTCGTCTTCTAAATCCTTAAGGGTTTTCCTGCCCAAATGTACTGGCAACTACGGACCCGGTCTTACAAGACCGGGTTTTCGATTATGCCTCCTTATACTCCCCAACCTTCTGTGCTTTTCCTTAATCTCCTTGTGCTTTCTCAAACTATAGCGTATAATTGATCCAGTTCAACTAATGGATAGCATAAACAGTGCATGAAAGCAAGAAAGATGGGTAGAAGGCGGGAATCTCCCTGGCAATCAAGGTCAGCTACATATGTAAAAAATAGGCCAAGAAATATTGCCTTCAAAGGAGGAAGATTATCATGAGCTATGACCTCATAATTATTGGGGGTGGTCCGGCTGGCCTCACCGCTGGTTTATACGGCGCAAGAGGCGGCCTTAATACCCTTATAATAGAGAGGGGAGCACCAGGAGGGCAGGCCGGGCAGACGGATAGGATAGAAAATTACCCTGGTTTTCCAGAAGGTATCAGCGGGCTGGACCTGGCGTTTAAATTTGCTGAACAAGCAGAGCGACATGGAGCCCGTCTGGAGATGGGAACAGTAGAAAAGGTAGACTTTACAGGAGAACTAAAACGGGTTTGGACAGGTGAAACAGAATATACTGGTCGCGCTGTTATCATAGCCACGGGGTCTAGCCCCCGGCCTTTGCAGGTACCGGGTGAAGAAACCTTACGGGGACGGGGGGTATCCTATTGTGCTACTTGTGATGGAGCCTTTTTCCGGGGTAAAAAGGTAGCTGTGGTAGGAGGTGGAGATTCCGCTGTAGAAGAAGCCCTCTTCCTTACTCGTTTTGCCGATCAGGTCACCATTATCCACCGACGGGATAAGCTACGGGCTATACAGGTACTGCAAAAGAGGGCCCAAGAGAATCCTAAGATAAACTTCTATTGGAATACAGTAGTAGAAGCCATCCTAGGGGAGAATAAAGTAGAAGCCTTGCGGCTTAAAGATGTGGTTTCGGGGGCTGTACGAGAAGAACCCTTTGATGGCATTTTTATCTTTATAGGCTTAAAACCCAATACCGAGTTTTTGGGAGATGCGGTAACCTTAGACGAGAACGGATACATCGTTACCCGGGAGGATTTGGCCACTTCGGCTCCAGGAGTTTTTGCCGCCGGGGATGTCCGGGCCAAGGCTTTCCGGCAAGTAGCTACGGCTGTTGGCGACGGGGCGGCTGCCGCCATGGCCGCCCAAAAGTACCTAGCCGAGATGTTCCTGAAATAAAAGCTTTCATACTTCCAAGCCCCGGCTAGGCTTTCGTCAGTGAAAACTGGGGATAACCCAGGGAACCCGTCCCTTGACTTTGAAGTGGGGGGCGAGTATAATTTCTTTAGGTATACCCCTGGAGGGTATATAAACGGTATGCCGAAGGAGCGAAAGGGGGAAACTTATGGGCTGCTGTAGTTCGGCCATCCGTTCGGTCATCCGGCAGATAACGTTGAAGATAGAAGGGATGACCTGTGAGCACTGTAAAAGAAGTGTGGAGGCGGCCCTACAGAAGTTAGGAGGAGTAAAAGAGGTCGCGGTGGATCTGGCGGCTGGCGAAGCAGCGGTGACTTATAATCCGGGCCAGGTTACTGTCGAAGAACTAAAGAAAGCAGTGAGGCAAGCTGGGTATGATGTTATAGGTATTGTACCTTAATAAAAAAGTATTTTATCGGCCTGGGTAGCCTAAGAAGCCCAGGCTTTTTCTTTTTATTTACAGTAAAGGAATTTTATTGGCTTACTTTTTCCTTCTATTTACAGTGAAGGGCCTGGCCGGGCTATAGTATAATCGGGGAGGAACCTGGAGGAAGAGTTGGGGTGAGGAGAGTTGGTTTACCTCGAGCGGATAGCTGTGGGTACTATCTGCGTGGCCGTATTAATACTTGCTACCTGGGGCTTCCCGCGGCTTTATGGCGCTTTACCTATTTTAACTTACAAACCATTAAATACTTTAGCTCGTTACTATACCGAGTGGCAGACGCGTGGGTGGCTGGTCAGTGAAAGCCAGCATTTTCGGGCTAAATACCTAGCACCGGACGTTGGTATAGTGGATTTAGTTTTGGATGCTGCGGAGGAACAATATTATCCTACTACCACCCTTTTAGGTTTTCAGGATTCTGGGAAAACTTTAATATTAATCTATCCAGATCGGCAGAGCCTAGCTCAGCCCTTTGGGTGGGCGAACAACGAGGAAGCTATGGGAGTATACTGGGCAGGGGTTATTCGGATTGTGTCCCCCCGGGATTGGGTACAACCGGCAGAGGAATTCGAGATAGCCTTTAAGACTCAGGGGCCGGTAGTCCACGAATTAGCCCATCTCTTAGTGGATAGGCTGGCCAAAGGGAATTATCCCCGCTGGCTGACAGAGGGTATTGCCCAACAAGTAGAAAAGCAAATTACAGGGTATGAGCTTCCCGGCCCGGAACCGGAGGAGATCCTGGCATGGTATTCCTTAGAAGAGATGGACAAAAGCTTTGACCGTCTTCCTGATCAAACCCTAGCTTATCGCCAATCCATGATTATGGTAGGCCGGTTACTGGAGAAGATCGGCTGGGAGGGGATAAGGGAGATTCTTAAGCTTCTTGGATCTGGGCGTTCCCTGGAGGAAGCCCTTTACTTAGTGGCTGGGATGCGGGTTGAGGAATTATTGCCCTCCTTCACACTTTCTCCATAAATCCTTCACCCCTTTTTCATACGCATTTGCTATTATATAACCAGATACCCCTGTGGGGTACACGGAGGTTACGGGAGGCGAGCCCTAGAGGCCTTTCCCGTAACCACGGGTAAAATGAAAAAAGAATAGAGTGGGGAAGGGGTGAGGGCGGTGCTAAGGAAGAAGTACATGCTAAGGCCAGTGGCCCATTGTGAGGGCGGTCACTGTAATTAGCCCCGCCAGGTTACGAGTGTGTAACACGTAACGTGGTGGGGCCTGGTTTTAGTTTCCTTATACAGGGTAAACTTTAGCCTTTCTGTGTTAGCCTCCCTGTGGGAGAAAGGGAGGCCTTTTTATTTTAGATGGGCTTTCTTATCAGGGGTAAGGATAAATAAGAGCCCTTCCGGCAATCCTTAAGGAAGAGAGGAGGGATTATATAATGGGTACTATTTTCGAACAAGGCCGGAAGGGGAAGTATGCAGAAATACGGCGATGGCTAGCCCTATCCTTACTTCTATTTTTTAGCGCTTTAGGTGGAGGCCTCCTAGGGGTTTTAGTAGGCCCTCGCTTGTATGCTAAACCCTTACCCCCTAGTGTAACCCCACCTCCCTTACCTCTAGCCCAACCCCCGCACTTGGCTGGCGAGCCCTCGCCAGTAGTGGCTGTAGCTAAGCAGGTGGGACCAGCAGTGGTCGGTATCACTGCTCTGGTAGGCCATGATTTCCTAGACCGGGGTTCTGTGAGACAGGGTTCGGGGATTATTTTCGATGGCTCTAACGGATACATCGTCACCAATAACCATGTTATCGCTGGTGCTGGCCGGATAACCGTGAGCCTAGACCGCGACCAAGTGTTGCCGGCTGAAGTAGTAGGCAGGGATGTGCGGAGCGACCTGGCTGTTTTGCGGGTCAAGGCCGGTGGTCTTCCTACTGCCCGGTTAGGAGATTCTTCTGGGCTACAAGTTGGAGAAACGGTAGTGGCTATAGGCAACCCGTTGGGTCGGGAGTTTGCTCGCTCTGTTACGGTAGGGGTTATAAGTGCCTTAAACCGGGAAATCACGGTTGGGAGCCAAGATGGAAGACAAATTACCCTCCGGGTTCTACAGACAGATGCGCCTATTAATCCGGGTAATAGCGGAGGAGCCTTGGTTAATATGCGAGGAGAAGTAATAGGTATTAACAGTGTA
This sequence comes from Thermanaeromonas toyohensis ToBE, assembly GCF_900176005.1. Lineage (NCBI taxonomy): Bacteria > Bacillati > Bacillota > Clostridia > Neomoorellales > Neomoorellaceae > Thermanaeromonas > Thermanaeromonas toyohensis. The sequence continues at coordinate 88,572 of NZ_LT838272.1, forward strand.
AAAATCGCTACCACCGGCGTAGAAGGGATGGGGTTTGCTATACCCATTAATGATGCCCGGCCTATCCTTGAACAGCTTATCCACCAGGGCTACGTCAGCCGGCCGTTCCTGGGCGTGTATAACCTAAAAGAGATTACGCCTGAGATGGCTGGATGGTATAATATACCTGCAGGGTTATTTATAGGAGGGGTCCTTCCCCATAGCCCAGCCTCCAAGGCTGGTGTGCGAGTAGAGGATATTATTACCAAAATAGATGGCGAGCAAGTTCTAACCTACGGCGATCTAGAGCGCGCCCTAGGGAGAAAAAAACCTGGGGAAGAGGTAACCCTTACCCTATATCGCAGGCCCAAGGGAGAAATAACAGTAACCGTAACCTTAGGTGAGCTACCCCGGGATTAACCCTTAAGGTTGACCCCCTAAAAATTGGTTAAAATGTATAGTAAAAAGATGTAAACGTATAGAAAGATGTAAACGTATAGAAGGAATATAAAATATAAAGTAAAGTTTAAGCTTTAGGGGCGGAGAAAATAAAAAATCTCTGCCAAATTTAAGGGGTAAAACGGTGGAAGTATATATTGTGGCCGTTGGTAAAATCCGGGAAAAGTTCATTATTGCCGGTATCGAGGAGTATTCCCGACGCCTAAGGCCGTATTTAAAGTTAGAAATACGGGAGGGGACTGAGGAGAAGATACCCCGTCATCCCTCGCCTGGTCAGGTGGAGCGGATTTTAGCTATAGAGGGGCGTTCTCTCCTTAATCTTTTGCCCTCTACTGCCTATGTGGTAGCCCTAGATAGGGAGGGGCAGATGTTTTCCTCAGAAGAGCTAGCTAAGTGGCTGGGAGAGCTAGTCCTTCGAGGTTATAACCAGATAGCTTTCCTCATAGGTGGCACCTTAGGTTTAAGCCCCGAAGTTTTAGCCCGCGCCCACTTTAAATTATCTTTTTCTCGTTTTACTTTTCCCCATCAACTTATGCGTCTACTTCTCCTAGAACAACTATACAGGGCTTGTAAAATCCAGCGGGGCGAACCCTATCATTGGTAGCGGTTAATCTACCGCATTATAAAAGAAAGCCTATTACGTTCGGAGGATACTTACTTTGGAGGGGACTTAATTTAAACCTGTTTAAAAAGTGTCCTACAGGGCCAACTTTAGCTCTGCCTTGAAAATAACGTTTCTCCCCTCTAAAAAAGAACCTCTAATGGTAAAAGAGAAAACCGCGACACACAGGACCCAAGGAAGGCTCTCCCATGGTTTCGTTGACAGTAGAAAAGTTATATGTTATACTGAACTTGCAATGGCGCGGAGGGGTGTCCGAGCGGCTTAAGGAGCCGGACTTGAAATCCGGTGATGCCCGTCCAGGGCACCGTGGGTTCAAATCCCACTCCCTCCGCCAGGGAAGGCGTGGAGAGATGGCCGAGTAGGTCGAAGGCGGTCGCCTGCTAAGCGATTGTACAGGCCTCAAAGCCTGTACCGCGGGTTCGAATCCCGCTCTCTCCGCCATAAAATGGAAAGCATCCCTCGAGGGATGCTTTTCGTCTCCTTTTCCTTGACGGTTGCCTCTCTATTTGTTACAATTATACCTGCCAGCTGAAAGATAGAGGCCATGGCGAGCGCCCGTAGCTCAAGAGGATAGAGTAACTGGCTACGAACCAGGAGGTTGGAGGTTCGAGTCCTCCCGGGCGCGCCATTTTTTAATGACTTTAGGAGTGCGTCCGTAGCTCAGAAGGATAGAGCAGCGGTTTCCTAAACCGCGAGCCGGGGGTTCGAGTCCCCCCGGGCGCACCATTAGTATATCGTGTCACAATTTATAGGCAAACGCTTATAGACCATATTAGAGGATGATGTTTGTTATATAGAGTATAGCTTGTATAGAATATAGCTTGGCGGAGGTTCATAAACTTTAGCTTACGGAGGCCCGTGCTCGATCACCATTTTTACATGGGGCTGGCGTTGGTAGAGGCGCATAAAGCCCTAGAGCTAGGAGAAGTTCCCGTGGGAGCTGTAGTGGTGCAGGAGGATGGAGAGGTTCTGGCTTGTGCCCATAACCGGCGCGAAACAGAACAAGATCCGACTGCCCATGCTGAAATTCTAGTTCTCCGCCAAGCGGCGAGAAAACTAAACACGTGGCGCCTAGACGGGGTTACAGTATATGTGACGTTAGAGCCGTGCCCTATGTGTGCAGGGGCTTTAGTCCAGGCGAGAGTGAAACGTCTAGTGTATGGTGCTCCAGATGTGCGGGGAGGAGCAGTAGATTCTGTATTTCATGTAGTGGAGCACCCTGGCCTTAACCACAGGGTAGAGGTAATAGCCGGGGTGCGGGAAGAAGAATGCCGCTTGCTCCTGCAGGGGTTTTTCCAGGAATTGCGGAGAGGGATTGGGTCACGGAGAGATGGCCGAGTGGATAAAGGCGCTCGACTCGAAATCGAGTAGGCGGCTAAAGGGTCGCCTCGTGGGTTCGAATCCCACTCTCTCCGCCAATTCCATATGAAATTCTCTGATGAGGGCAGCTACCAGCGCGGAGAGATGGCTGAGCTGGCTGAAGGCACTCGCCTGGAAAGCGAGTAGACGGGTGGAAAGCCTGTCTCGCGGGTTCGAATCCCGCTCTCTCCGCCATTTTTTATATATCTTGCCAGATGGACCGTGCTAGATGGGGAGGTAGCGGTGCCCTGTAACCCGCAATCCGCTATAGCGGGGTTGAATTCCCACTGGCGGGCCTTGCCTGTGGGGCCTGCCCGGTGTTAGGGATGAGGAGAGCCGGGTCCTGCGCGGCGAGAACTCATGAACCCCGTCAGGTCCGGAAGGAAGCAGCGGTAAGTGAGCCATCTCGGGTGCCGCAGGAGAGCCTGGCTGGAGTTACCGGCACCGGTAACGCCCGGAGGTCAGGTTCAACAGTGGGTGCACGGTCTATCTCCTATAACATAGGATAAGGGCTTCCGACGGGCGAGTGGAGCCCTTTTTCTGTATCTAGGGCGGTGGGCAGAAGTATGTCCCAATATCTAGCCCTATATCGACAGTGGCGACCCCAGACCTTCCAAGAAGTAGTGGGCCAGGAGCATATTACCTATACCTTGCGTAATGCTGTGCGGACAGGCCGGTTAGTACATGCTTACTTGTTTTGCGGCCCCCGGGGTACGGGAAAAACCAGCACGGCTAAAATTTTGGCCAAGGCTGCGAATTGCAGACAGCCCCAGGACGGTGAACCATGTAATTCTTGCCTCAATTGCCGCCGGATAACTGAGGGGTTATCCTTAGATGTACTAGAGATCGACGCTGCCTCCAACCGAGGTATAGATGAGATCCGGCAGCTTAAGGAAGGGGTCCAACTGGGCCCTGTAGAGGGTAAATATAAGATTTACATAATTGATGAAGTTCATATGCTCACTACCGAGGCCTTCAATGCCCTCCTAAAAACTTTAGAGGAGCCACCACCCCACGTTATCTTTATCTTAGCCACTACTGAGCCGCGCAAAGTTCTGCCTACTATTATTTCTCGGTGCCAGCGTTTCGACTTTCAGGCTTTAAAGGTAGATATCATCCTTAAGAGGCTACAAGAGGTTGTCCAAGCTAGCAATGTAGAAATAGAGCTTCAAGCTTTACAGTTGCTTGCGCGGAAAGCAGGTGGTGGCCTACGAGATGCCTTAAGCCTGCTGGATCAGATCTTATCTTCTACCCAGGGGCGGATTACTGCTGAACAAGTAGCTACCCTCCTCGGTGTACCCCGAGAGGATGCTCTTAAAGAGTTGATCAAGGCCCTTCTTAGGGAAGATGGGAGCAAGATACTGCACGTGGTAGATCAGGTTTTGCGGGAGGGGATAGAACCGCGGCGGCTGCTGGAGGAGCTTTTAGACTGGTGTCGTAATCTTCTCTTATTAAAGTTAGATCCTAACCTAAAAGAATTAGTTAATTTACCCGAGGAGACAATTGGCTTAATTCAGGAATTGGATAATACCTTGGAGGCTAAGCGGCTTTTCCGGGTTATAGAAAAACTTCAAAGTGCTACAGGAGAATTAAGATATAGTTTCCAGCCCCGAATATCCCTAGAGATGGCCCTCTTGGGGGTGATCATGGAAAAAGTTCCCGAAGGAAGCGAAGAACTGGCATCCCGAATAGAAAAGTTGGAGGAACGCTTAGAACGGTTGGAGAAATTATTAGCTACCCGGGAACTTACTTCAACTATATCTTCTAAAGCTGTTAGTTCCTCCAAGGGGATTGAAGCTCCCCAGACCAGTCCTGCCTCAGCCTGGACAGCGGTTTCTGGTAGCTTCTCCGTAACTCCGACAGGGGAGACGAGAGTAGAGCTTCGGACGCCGCGGGAGGGCAAAAAAAGGGATGCTTCTTTAGAGACAGGGCTCTCAAGGAGCGGGTCCGAAACCGCAGTAACTTCTGAGACGGCGAAGCAGGAAGGGCAGCAATATCTTACCATAGAGGAAGTAAGACGGCTTTGGCCTCAAATTTTGCAAGCAGCTCGCCAAAGGAGCATACATTTGCAGGCTTACTTAAAAGGAGGTAAGCCTCTTGCCCTGGAAGGCTCCCGCCTTATTCTTTCTTTCCATGCTGCGTTTCACCGCAGTATGCTAGAACAGCCTGCTCACCGTCAGGCAGTGCAGGAGATCCTGCAGCAGGTCTTAGGTCAACCCTTGGAGATAGTTATGGTGGACGGGGCGGGCCAGGAAGAGCCGAAAGAGGCGAAGATTCCGGATGCTACCCTTAAGAAACTCATCGATTACTTCGGCCAGGATAAAGTTGAAATTAAAGATTAGGAGTGGGAATTATGGGTATGGGCAATATGGGCAAAGTCATGAAGCAGGTACAAAAGATGCAGAGCCAGCTGGCCAAGATTCAAGAAGAGCTGGCCCAGCGCACAGTGGAGGCCACCTCAGGTGGCGGGGCTGTGCGGGTAATAGTAAACGGGAAGCAGGAGATTGTAAGCCTCCATATAAGTCCTGAGGCTATAGACCCAGAGGATGTAGAAATGCTGCAGGATCTTATAGTGGCGGCGGTTAATGAAGCTCTACGTCGCTCCCAGGAAATGATGGCCAGTGAAATGGCTAAAATAACCGGCCAACTTAAGCTACCGGGCTTATTTTAACCTCGTTAACTTTTATAAGTTTAGGGTTTATTCCTCCAGGGAGTGATGCCCTTGCTTTACTATACCGAGCCGGTAGCTAGGCTCATCCAGGAGTTAAATAAGTTGCCGGGTGTGGGCCCCAAAACAGCCCAACGCCTGGCTTTTCATATTTTGCATAGCCCTTTAGAAGAGGTCAGGGCCCTAGCTACAGCTATTTTGGAGGCTAGGGAAAAAATTCGCTACTGTTCTATTTGTGGCCACCTTACGCAAGAAGATCCTTGTCAGCTCTGTAGAGACGAAAGCCGGGATCCTTCCGTAATCTGTGTGGTGGAGGAAGTGCGGGATCTGGTGGCCTTAGAAAAGACGCGCCAGTTCCGTGGACGTTATCACGTGCTTCATGGAGCCCTTTCTCCTGCGGAGGGGATTGGCCCAGAAAAACTACGCATTAAGGAACTCCTTAAACGCTTAGAAGATAAAACTGTGCAAGAAGTGATCTTAGCCACCAACGCTGATGTAGAGGGAGAGGCTACTGCCCTGTACCTGGCCAAAATTCTTAAGCCTTTAGGCCTTAAGGTAACCCGATTGGCCTACGGTCTTCCGGTAGGGGGCGATTTGGAGTACGCTGATGAAGTCACCTTAGCCCGGGCTTTAAGCGGCCGGCGGGAAATGGAGTAAAAAGGCAAGAAATGGCCACCTCTTGCATAAGCTATTTCCAGAGGTATGCCAGGGAGGTGGCTTTTATGTCTGTGCCCCTTAAGGCTAGGGTTGCGGAAGTGGAAGACCTGGTTGCCGCCCTTAAGGAGGCCCGGGAGGAATGGTTAGCAGCTCAAAGCCTCTTTGCTGAGGTGAGCGAGCCGGATCTGGTAGACCAGGTTATCTATCGTCTCCAGGCAGCGGAACGCAAGTATATGTATCTATGGAAGGAACTCCAACAGAAATGGACAAGGAGTGGCTAAGGATGGCTGCTGACATAATACAGCTTATCTTGGCCTTACTTTTCTTAGGATTTCTGCTCTATCTTATTGGGGGTCTTCTTCTTAAACCGTTAAAATTGGCCTTTAAAATAGCAGTAAATTCGCTTTTTGGGTTGCTTTTACTATGGGTTTTTAACTTTATAGGGGGCTATTTCAGCTTTACCATTCCCCTAAACTGGTTAACAATCCTTATTGCCGGATTCTTAGGTATTCCAGGGCTCCTTTTGCTTATTTTTTTCCGCCTTGTGCTTTAACCAGCATGGGCTGCCTCCTAAAGCATCTATCTACCTGCTCTTACCGCGGGCTTCTACTGACCAAAGGTCTACTACTTTATTCTCTCGTACTACAACTACGGTGTCGCATAAGTTGACTACCGGGCAGGCATGGTTAGGAATGATCTCTAATTTTTCCCCTAAGCGTAAGTTTGCATTCGGGGGCAAGGAGATTATCCCGTGTTCTTCGGAGAGACGTTCCAAGACGTAACCCGCGCGTCCCTTTATAAGGCCGAAGCCCTGGACGGCTGCTGTTCCGTGGGCACCTCGATCCAGGGCCAGCACCTTGCTTCCTGCATCTATAACTGCGCGATCCCGAGCCGGTCGACTTATCACCGTGGCTATCACCGTTAAGGCGCACTGTTCTTCCTCCGCTACTCCCAGGGCCACCTGCACGGCATCATAAAATACATAATTTCCTGGCCTGATTTCTGTAACCCCAGGTACCTTTCCTGCATACCGGGCTGTGGGCGTGGAACCTACACTAACCACCTGGCAAGGCAACCCCCAGCGCCGGAGTCTTTCCGCTGCTTCACTTAAGATTTCACCTTCTTCTTGTCCGATACGAGCTACTTCCTCTAAGTTTCGGGCGGCATAAGCATGGCCAGCGTGGGTCATGAGGCCTTCTAGTTCTAAACCTGGGAGGCTGGCCACGGTTTTAGCCAAATCTATTACAGGTTGACCTGGTAAAACACCACATCTCTGTAGGCCTGTATCTACCTCTATAAGCACTGGAATTTTCTTACCTCGAGAATGAGCTACTTGGGAGAGAAAAGCAGCATTATCCGCATTATCTATAGCGCAAGCTAGCTTAACCTTTTCGCTTAAATGTAAGAGTTTTTGTATTTTCTCTGGAGTTACTACTTGGTTGGCTACCAATATATCTTGGCAGCCGCTCTCTAACATAACTTCAGCTTCGCTAAGCTTTGCTACAGCCAGGCCGCAAGCCCCAGCCTTAAGCTGGCGCCGGGCGATGGACAACATCTTATGGGCTTTGACGTGAGGACGCAAGGATACCCCGACTTGAGCAGCAAAGGTGGCCATATCTTGGATGTTACGTTCTAGCTTAGTTAGATCCACCACCACTGCTGGGGTATCTATTTCCCACTTGTTAGAGCCAATTCGGGCTGGGGTATGGTTTAGAGCCATTTTGCTTTTCCCGCCCCTTCTAACCGAACTAGGACAGGCGAGGCGCAAGCCGGAGTGCTTCGAGAAGATACCTTTAGGTTTCCAGCTCCTTTAGCACCTCTTCTAGCTTATAGTAGGCAAGCCCGTGAGCCTCAGCTACTCCAGGGTTGGTGATCCTCCCCAGGACCACGTTTACACCTTTGGCTAGGGCCGGATCTTCCTTTACCGCCTGTATCCAGCCTTTATTGGCCAGGGCTAGTACGTAGGGGAGGGTAGCGTGAGTTAAGGCCAGGGTAGAGGTGCGCGGAACAGCTCCAGGCATATTGGCTACGGCGTAATGGACTACCCCGTGTTTGATGTAAATAGGATCCTCGTGCGTGGTGGGATGATCGATAGTCTCTACACATCCTCCCTGGTCCACTGCTACATCAACTATTACGCTGCCTGGTTCCATGGAACGGACCATCTCTTCTGTAACGAGACGGGGGGCCCGGGCTCCAGGAATGAGGACAGCACCTATCACCAGGTCGGCGCTCTGTACAGCGGTGGCGATATTTAAATGATTAGAAGCCAGAGTCTCGATCTGGCCATGGAACACATCATCTAAATAACGTAGACGGTCCAAGTTTTTATCTATCACCGTTACCCTGGCTCCCATGCCTACGGCTCGCTTTAAGGCGCTGGTGCCAACAGTACCGCCGCCTAAGATGACCACATGGGCTGGTGGTACTCCAGCCACACCTCCCAGGAGGATGCCCTTGCCCTGGCGAGGTTTCTCTAGGAAGCTAGCTCCTACTTGGATGCTCATACGCCCAGCTACTTCGCTCATGGGCGTAAGGAGAGGAAGGGAGCCGTTGGGGAGCTCTACTGTCTCATAGGCTATAGCGGTTACCTGCTTTTCGGCTAAAACTTTAGTAAGTTCAGGTTCAGCGGCCAGATGGAGGTAAGTGAAGAGCACCAACCCCGGCTTAAAATAATTATATTCTACTGGCAGGGGTTCCTTTACCTTCACTATCATATCGGCCTCAGCCCAGACCTGGCTGGCCTCCGTAAGTATCTGGGCTCCTGCCTGGTGGTAATCCTTATCGCTAAATCCGCTTCCTTCGCCTGCACCCCTTTCCACTATTACTTGATGGCCTGCCCTTACCAGGGCATCCACCCCGGCCGGAGTTAGTCCCACGCGGTGCTCCTGGGGTTTAATCTCCCGCGGTAAGCCTATGATCATACCTTTACCACCTTCCCGGAAATAATGCGTTTTAGCCCAAAACTTTAATTTAGAAGTCTTTCACTTTTGGGCTATTAGCAAATTTGGTGCCACAATTTACACCTTACTAAATCTTTCTTGGAGATAATCGGGAAGCACTACCAATTCTTGAGGTCACGATCAGTGATGACATTGCTAGATCTTTCTAAGATCGCTGGGAAGGTGGCAAATTTTATTTCCACTGGCCGCTAGTCTTGCCAGAGATGCGGTAACGCCGCATCTTGTTTATTATGGTGGTGTGGGACACACCTAGGATTTTAGCCGCCTTGCGAACGCTACCCCCTTGGTTTAAAGCTTCGATGACAGCCTGCCTTTCTATCTCCTCCATGGCCCTTTTTAACCCGCTAGGGCTTTTGGAGGCCAAATTTTTTTCCGGTAGTATAATATTCTCGGGTTCTATTCTTTCCCCCTGGGCCAAATTCATTGCCCGCTCAATCACATTTTCTAATTCCCGCACATTGCCCGGCCAGTCGTAATCGTAAAGTCGCCTTAAAGCAGCCTCGGAGAGGCTCCGGACGTTTTTGCCCAGGCGCTGGTTAAATTTTTGGATAAAATGCCAGGCAAGGGCAGGAATATCTTCTTTCCGCTCCCTTAAGGGAGGAAGATATAGAGGTATTACGTTTAAGCGGTAGAAAAGATCTTCTCGGAAACTACCTTCAGCCACCATTTCTTCTAAGTTGCGGTTAGTAGCGGCGATAACCCGCACATCTACTTTGTTTTCCAGCATTTCGCCCAGCCGGCGCACACATCCCTCCTGGAGGACGCGCAAAAGCTTGGCTTGTACATAGGGAGGTATCTCGGCTATCTCATCCAGGAAAATGGTCCCCTGATGGGCAAACTCAAAAAGCCCCTGGCGGCCGCCCTTTAAAGCGCCGGTAAAGGTGCCGTTGGCGTAGCCGAAGAGCTCGCTCTCTAATAAAGTATCTGGGATAGCCGCGCAGTTTACCACTACAAAAGGGTTATCCCGGCGGGGGCTGGCCATGTGGATAGCCCGGGCGAAAAGCTCCTTGCCCGTACCGCTTTCCCCGCGGATAAGGATGGTCGAATCGCTTTTAGCTACCGTTTTAGCTAAGGCAACCACTTCCGCCATCTTTTGGCTGGCGTAGATTATTTCCTCAAAGGTTATCATTACTGGCTGAGTGAGGGACTGGACCAGGCGCCTAACTTGGGACATTTTTTCAAAAGTGATCATGGCCCCGGCAGGTTTGCCCTCTTCGTCTACCAAGGGCTGGCTCTTGACCAGGCAGCGCAGGCGGCCATAAGGAGTGGAAAGGAGGATTTCCTGCTGGCTTAGGCGCCCTACACCCAGGGAAGTTAATATTTCCCGGGGAAAGCCCAGGTGCTTTAGAGAATTGCCTATCAAGGAATGGCCCAACCCCAGTATCTCAGCTGCCTTGCGGTTGCAAAGGCTCACCGTGCCCCTTGCATCTACCACTAGTATGCCTTCTTCTACCGTGTCGAGGATGGCCCGCAGCCGCTGCTGGGCCAGTTCGTGGGGAAGCCACTCCACGGGAGTTACTTCTAGAACATTCGCTATAGTTTGTACCCTTTTTAACATATTCTCTAGCACTGTGGGGGAAACCTGGTCAACCTGGATGTGCATTTCACCCGGCTTTACTTCTAAGGAGAGGATATTGGCTCCGTGACCTGATACTACTTCGGCTACATCTCGCACCATGCCTACGCGGTCTTCAAACCGTATCCGGAAGCGGAAGCGGTTCACCCTTTTTCACCCCCCCTTTTTAATTTTAGTTTTCTTCGTTGAACTTTGATTTTCCTACCCCGGAGCAAAAAATTGTAACCTGTCCTCTAGTCCTTAACCTATGCATTATTTGTGCCAGGTAAGAACTGAAGCATAGGCTGGGAAGAGGGGGGCTTCCAGAGAAAAAGAATGTATAAAAAAATCTTGCCACTGGCAATTTTTCTTTCCGACACTTCTCCCATAACCCTGGGCTGCCTTGCCGGATTTCCCTTAGCTACCTTGGTGAAAGCTACTTTTAAGAGGCTGGCATATATTTTGCATAAAATTTTTTATGACAGAAAAATCTGGGGCGGAAGCCAAAAGTTCCAATCTTAGCAAAAGGGGAGGAGAAGGCGTGCAAGCGTTAGAGGCATTTTTGGGGAAGGTAAGCGACTTTGTATGGGGTCCCCCGATGCTCGTTTTACTCGTCGGCACTCACCTGTTTTTGACTTTTCGCTTAGGGATCCAACGATATTTGGGCAAGGCTATTAAACTCTCTTTTACGCGTACCAGAGAAGGTGAAGGGGATATAAGCCACTTTGGCGCTTTGACTACTGCTCTGGCGGCTACCATCGGTACTGGCAATATTGTAGGTGTGGCCACAGCAGTAGCAGCCGGTGGGCCAGGGGCTGTCTTCTGGCTTTGGATAACCGGGGTGTTTGGCATAGCTACCAAATATGGAGAGGCGCTCTTAGCTGTTAAATATCGTATTACTAATGAGCGAGGGGAAATGGCTGGTGGCCCCATGTATGTGCTGGAGCGGGGCTTGAAGATGCGCTGGCTAGGCATCCTTTTTGCCCTCTTTACTGCCATAGCAGGGTTTGGCATAGGGTGTTCAGTACAGGCCAATTCCATAGCTGAAATGTTAAAGACGACTTTTGCTATACCAGGATGGATAACAGGGTTAATCCTGTCTTTTTTAACTGCCCTGGTCATCATCGGCGGGATTAAATCAATAGCCCGGGTCTGTGAGCTTTTGGTACCTTTTGTGGCAGTATTCTACATCTTGGGCTGCCTGGCTATATTGCTCGCCAATTACCAGGCTATACCGGCCACCATCGCTCTTATAGTAAAAAGTGCCTTTACCGGGCAGGCAGCTGTGGGCGGTTTTGCCGGGGCTACAGTTATGGCTGCCATGCGGTATGGCGTGGCGCGGGGATTGTTTTGTAACGAATCGGGCTTGGGTAGTGCTCCTATTGTAGCCGCAGCCGCTCAGACCACCAACCCAGTCCGGCAGGCCCTTGTTTCTAGCACTGGGACTTTTTGGGATACAGTGGTAGTTTGCGCCCTGACAGGGCTGGTCTTGGTTAATACGGGAAGCTGGACTACGGGCCTGGCAGGTGCCGCTCTTACCAAACAGGCCTTTAACACCTTAGGTATTATAGGTCCTCTTACTTTAAGCGTGGGCTTGCTTACTTTTGTTTATTCCACCATCCTGGGTTGGTCCTATTATTGTGAGAAAGCAGTGGAATACCTTTTCGGTACTAAAGCCATCTATCCTTACCGCTGGCTCTGGGTTATAATGGTGTTCGTGGGATGTGTAGTAACCTTAAAGGTAGTATGGTCCTTTGCCGATATTGCCAATGCACTAATGGCTATTCCTAACCTCATCGCTTTACTTGCGCTAAACCGGGTGCTGGTGGAGGAAACACGTAAGTATCTGTGGGAAGGGAATTCTTAAAGGCTAGTGGGGCTGGGGCAGCACCGGCCAGCAAGTAAAAGTTATGGGAAACAAAAGCTTCCGCCCCAGACTTTAGCGGCAGTAGCCGAAAATTTTGGGCGTGGGCTGGGTTTTGTAAGGCCCACGATTTATTTTTATACTAAGGAGGGTGAAAAGACGGTGAAAAGGGAATTTCCTTTGGCTCGGTCGTGGGCCGAAGTGGATTTAGGCTTAATCCGCCATAACTTCCGGGAGATTAAGAAGCGCTTATCCCCCCAAGTTAGATTCATGGCCGTGGTAAAGGCTGATGCTTATGGCCATGGGGCGGCGGAAGTGGCTCGGGCTACCCTAGAAGAAGGAGCCGCTTTCTTAGGTGTGGCAACCGTAGAGGAGGCGCTAGCCTTAAGGCAGGCAGGCTTTAAAACCCCTATTCTCCTCTTAGGTCCTCCTCCGCTAGAGGCCGCAGGATCAGTGGTGGAGCAGGATATAGCGGCCACTATCTTTTCTTTACCTCAAGCTGAAGCTTTAGCTAGAGAAGCTTTTCGGCAGAAGAAGATAGCCAAAGTCCATATTAAGGTAGATACTGGTATGGGTAGGATAGGCTTAAGAGGAGCTGAGGAGGTACTTTCTTTCTGCCGTAAAATAGCGGAATGGCCTTTATTTATCGAAGGTATTTTTACCCATTTTGCCTGTGCCGATGAAGTAGAAAAAGCTAAAACTGCCCAGCAGCTAGAAGGATTCTTAAGGGTGATAAAGAAGTTAGAAGAAGAAGGGTTAAATATTCCTTTAAAGCATGCTGCCAACAGCGCAGCTACTTTAGAGTACCCGCCTTCCCACCTGGATATGGTACGGGTGGGGATAGCCCTTTACGGGTATCATCCCCGGCCGGGGGCTTCTGGTATAAACTTAAAGCCTGCTTTAACCTGGAAGGCGAAGATAACCCAGGTAAAGCGCGTACCCCCCGGTACACCTATAAGCTACGGGTGGACTTATAAATCTTCAGGGGAAGAAATTATTGCCACCGTCCCCGTGGGATATGCCGATGGATACCGGCGTATTTTGTCCAACCGGGGATGGGTTTTAGTGCAGGGGAAAAGGGCACCGGTGGTGGGGCGGGTATGTATGGACCAGTTCATGATCCGCCTGGAAGAAGAAGTAGCTCCAGGGACGGAGGTAATCCTTTTAGGAAGGCAGGGAGAGGAAGCTATTACAGCGGATGAGATGGCGAGTTGGCTAGATACCATTAGCTATGAAGTCCTAACTTCCATAGGGCGCCGAGTTCCCCGGGTGTATAAAAGTTAAGCCTGAAAGGCGCCTTTGGGGAGACAGGGATCTTAAAAAGCTTTTAAGGAGGGAAGTAAATTTACATGTATCGCTGGGTAGCTGTACTTTTAGGGATGGGCTTTTTAGCTTTTATTTTGGCACAAGATGCGGCTTGGGCCTCGGAAACAGTGGAATTAGGGTATCTTCTTCCCCTCTGGAGCGTACTTCCTTTCGTAGGCATGCTTCTTTCCATAGCTATTTGCCCTTTGGTGAACTCCCACTGGTGGGAGCATAATATGGGAAGGGTGAGCGCTTTTTGGGCGCTAGTCTTTTTTATACCCTTCTTAATTGCTTTTGGGCCTAAGACTGCTTTTCTTAAGGCTATAGAAGTTTATCTCCTTGACTACCTGCCCTTTATTATTCTTCTCTTTGGGCTTTTTGTCGTATCCGGGGGTCTTATTTTACGGGGTACCTTAAGGGGCACACCAACAGTTAATACAGTGCTTTTACTTTTGGGAACCCTTTTAGCTAGCTGGATTGGTACCACCGGAGCTTCCATGCTCATGATAAGGCCGGTGATCCGGGCTAACGAGTGGCGCCGCTACAAGGCTCACATTATTATTTTCTTTATCTTCCTGGTTTCCAATATCGGAGGAGCCCTTACCCCCTTGGGTGATCCGCCTTTGTTCTTAGGTTTTTTACGCGGTGTCCCCTTCTTTTGGACCATGCGGCTTATAGTCCCCATGGGCTTTAATGTTGTCATCCTCTTGGCCCTTTATTACTGCCTGGATACTTATTACTATGGCAAAGAGAACGTTCCGGTTGACGCCTCTAAAAATTTATCCCTCCGGGTGGAAGGCCTAAAGAATCTATTCTACCTGGGCCTTATTGTGGGGGCTGTCATTTTAAGTGGTTTCCTGGCTAAGCACCCAGCCTTTGCTGACCTTAAAACAGGAGAGCTTTACGGCCTACCGGTGCTCAAAATAGGAGAGGAAACCATAGTGCTCCCCTACATTAATATCATCCGGGATCTCTCTATTCTCCTGGCGGCCTACCTCTCCCTTAAGACTACGCCTCAAATTATCCGCCGGGACAACCGCTTTACCTGGGGGCCTATCAAGGAAGTGGCTACCCTCTTTGCGGGCATATTCATGACTATGATACCTGCTTTAGCTATTCTCCATGCCCGCGGAGCGGAACTAGGGCTTACCAAACCTGCCCACTTCTTCTGGGCCACGGGAGCTTTGTCCAGCTTCCTGGATAACGCGCCTACTTACCTGGTATTCCTCACCACGGCCACCAGCTTAGGAGCCACGGCCGGGGTCCCGACTACCTTGGGGCTGGTAGATCCCCGGATGCTAATGGCTGTATCCTGCGGGGCCGTTTTCATGGGGGCCAACACCTACATCGGCAATGCCCCCAACTTTATGGTGCGCTCCATTGCCGAAGAGAACAAGATCCGCATGCCGAGCTTTTTCGGCTATATGGGATGGTCCCTGGCCATTTTGATACCGTTATTCATCTTAGATACCCTGATCTTTTTCCGCTAAATTTGAGGGACACTAGCATAGCGTGTACTTTTCCTGAAGCTTTAGGCTAAAACGTACGGCCTTGGGGACCTTTTAGACTTCTGCCAAGGCTATATATGGGTTTTTCCCTTAGTTGGGGCTATGGAGAAGGGGAAATCGCCTGAAAAGCAAAGCGGAAGTGAAGATGGAGTGGAGATGGTGTGGAGAGGGCCACAGGGAGGCGGCGGAAGAATTTTTCCGCCGCCTTGCCGTTAATGCTTAAAACTTTTTTATACCCTTTCCGAGGCTTTGTTATACCTTTCTACCCTGAAGCGAGCTTCTGGTAAAGGGCAAGCCTCTCTTTGGCCTCTTCCTCGGCCTTTTTAAAGAGCTGTTCGGCCCTGTCCGGGAACAAGTTCTTAAGGGCGGTGAACCTTATCTCGCCCCGGAGGAACTCCTGGAAGTCCAGGGTAGGCGGCTTAGAGTCGAGGATAAAGGGATTCTGACCTTGCCTGGCTAGTTCTGGGTTATACCGGTATAGCGGCCAGTAGCCAGCTTCCACCGCCCGTTTGCCCTCCCGCTGGCTCTTGCTCATATCGATACCGTGGTTTATACACGGAGCATAGGCGATGATGAGGGAGGGGCCGTTGTAGCTTTCCGCCTCTATTAGAGCCTTTATAAGCTGATTGGGGTTCGCCCCCATGCATACGGAGGCTACATAGACGTAGCCATAGGACATGGCCATAAGCCCCAAGTCTTTCTTCCTAGTATTTTTACCAGCAGCGGCGAAGCGGGCTGTGGCTCCTGTGGGGGTGGCTTTGGAGGACTGGCCCCCGGTATTGGAGTAAACCTCGGTATCCAGCACCAAGATATTGACATTGGCGCCGCTGGCCAGGACATGGTCTAATCCCCCATAGCCGATGTCATAAGCCCACCCGTCGCCACCTATGATCCAGATGGATTTCTTGGTGAGATAATCTTTAAGGTTATCGATGGCTCTTAAGATCTCTTTCAGCTCATCTTTAGCTAAAGACATCTCCCGCTTAAGGAGCGCTTTAATCCGGTTGCCGGTTTCCTGGGAGAGGATAGCATCTTCCTTGCCGGAGAGCCACTCTTTACAGGCTATCCGGAACTCGGGGGTAACCCCAAATGCCAGGGCTTTTTCTACTAGTAGAGCTAGCTCCTCCCGCCGCTGCTCCACGGCTAAGCTTATACCATACCCGAACTCGGCGTTATCCTCAAAGAGGGAGTTATGCCACGCTGGGCCAAAGCCTTCACTATTCACTGTATAGGGGCAGCTGGGGGCGCTTCCACCCCAGATGGAGGAGCAACCGGTAGCATTGGCTATGATCATCCGGTCACCGAAGAGCTGGGTGATAAGCTTCACGTAAGGCGTCTCCCCGCAGCCAGCGCAAGCCCCAGAGAACTCTAGCAAAGGTTTCCGGAACTGGCTACCCCTAATTGTAGCCGGGTTGATGTTTACTTTCACTTCCGGGAGGCTTTCAGCGAAGGCGTAGTTTACCTTTTCTATCTCTACGGCCTCCTCCAGGGGCACCATGGTCAAAGCCTTCGTCTTAGCCGGGCACACATCTACACAATTGCCACATCCAGTGCAGTCCAGGGGCGAAACTTGGATACGGAACAAAAGCCCAGAGAGCTCCTTACCGCTGGCCTTAATGGTTGTGAAGGTGACTGGAGCACTGTTTAAGCTGTCTGGCCGAGCCAAGTATGGCCGGATGGCCGCATGGGGGCAAACGAGGGAGCACTGGTTACACTGGATACAGTTTTCCGGCAGCCAGCGCGGTATTTCCACAGCGATACCGCGTTTTTCGTATTTAGTGGTCCCTACAGGGAAGAACCCGCCAGGTGTAAAGGCGCTAACGGGTAGCTCGTCCCCTTTAAGGGCCAGCATAGGCCGCATTACCTTCCGTACAAATTCTGGCTCACTTTCTTGGGTTGCTGCAACTTGGGCGCGGGTATCCGAACCAGTGTTGGTACCACTTACTCCTTCGGTTGACACAGGCACAACCTTAGCCAGGGTTGCTTCGGCCTGGTCCGGCTCATCCGATGCTTCGGCCCAGGATGCCGGGTAGCGAATTTCCTCCAGAGCCTCGGTAGCCCGGTCTACCGCGGCCCAGTTCATCTGAACGATTTTATCGCCCTTCTTACCATAGGTCTTGGCAATGGATTCCTTAATATACTTAAAAGCCTCCTCTGGCGGTATAATATTGGCTATCTTAAAGAAGGCCGCTTGCATAATGACGTTAATACGGTTACCTAAGCCTACCTCCCCAGCAATTTTCACAGCGTCGATGTTGTAGAACTTTAATTTCTTTCGGGCGATGGTCCGCTTCATCTTAGCGGGGAGCTTCTTTTCCATTTCCTCCAGGGTCCACGGTGAGTTAAGGAGGAAAATACCTCCCTCCTTTATCCCTTCCAATAAGTCGTACCGGCCTACATAGGAAGGGTTGTGGCAGGCGATGAGATCAGCCCGGTCTATAAGATAGGCTGACTTGATGGGAGTAGGCCCGAAACGCAGGTGGGATATGGTTACCCCACCCGATTTCTTAGCATCGTACTCGAAATAACCCTGGGCGTACAAGTCAGTATGGTCGCCGATTATCTTAATAGAATTCTTGTTGGCGCCCACAGTCCCATCGGACCCCAGCCCAAAGAACTTGCAGCGATAGACGCCCTTAGGAGCCGTATCGATATATTCCTTGATTTCTAGGGAAGTGTGGGTCACATCATCCGTAATACCCACGGTGAAGTGATTCTTGGGCCGGTCCTCCCCCAGGTTGTCGAAGACAGCCTTCACCATAGAAGGCGAAAATTCCTTGGAACCCAGGCCGTAGCGACCCCCTACTACTAGAATGTGGCTTTTACCGTTTTCGGCTAGCACTGTAGCTACATCCTGGTACAGAGGCTCACCCAAGGCACCGGGTTCCTTAGTGCGATCCAGCACTGCTATACGCTGCACAGTAGGCGGCAAGGCCTTTAGGAAGTGCTCGGCTGAGAAGGGGCGGTATAGACGTACTTTGATAAGCCCCACCTTTTCCCCCCGTTCTACTAAATAATCCACTGTTTCCTCCACCACGTCGCAAGATGAACCCATGCATACGATGATGCGCTCGGCATTCGGTGCACCCACGTAATCGAAGAGGTGGTAACGTCGGCCGGTAAGTTCACCCACCTGCTCCATTACTTCCGACACTATACCGGGGACAGCCAGGTAATAGGGATTGGCTGCCTCCCGCCCCTGGAAGAAGATGTCAGGGCTCTGGGAGGTACCGGCCTGGTGGGGATGCTCGGGGTTGAGAGCCCGGCGGCGGAAGCGCTCTATAGCTTCCCAATCTACCAGCTTAGCCATATCTTCATAGGGTATGACATTGATCTTCTGTACCTCATGGGAGGTGCGGAAGCCGTCGAAAAAGTGCAAGAAAGGAACACTGGCCTTTAAGGTAGCCAGATGGGCTACCAGAGCTAGGTCCATGACCTCCTGTACCGAACCGGAAGCCAACAAAGCAAAGCCAGTCTGCCGGGTGGCCATGACGTCTGAATGATCTCCGAAGATGGACAAGGCGTGGGTGGCTACAGCCCGTGCTGCTACATGAAACACACATGGCCATAGCTCACCTGCTATCTTGTACATGTTGGGGATCATGAGCAGTAATCCTTGGGAAGCGGTGAAGGTGGTGGTCAGGGCTCCCCCCGCCAGGGAACCGTGTACAGCCCCGGCAGCTCCGGCTTCCGACTGCATTTCTATCACTTTTAAGGGGCGGCCGAAGATATTCTTCCGGCCCTGGGCTGCCCACTCATCGCACACTTCAGCCATGGGGGAAGAAGGTGTAATAGGATAGATGGCTGCTACTTCGGACATACCATAGGCCACATGGGCAGCAGCTGTGTTGCCGTCAAAGGTTTCTTTAATCATAGGATATCCTCCCTTTTTATTCCTTCATTATCCTTTATTATCCTTTGTTGGGGTACCATGAAGTTACAAGGCTTTAGTCCATATATACCCCTTATGTCGCTAATTTCAAATCCTTTATAGCGGGACAATCTGCTTATTAAAAAGTAAAAACTAGAACCGTTAAACCCTAAGTGCTTTATTTGTTATATGTGCTAAACCCTTAATTACTCTATCACTATATACGCCGTTCGTCAATTGCCTGTATACATTATACAAAAATCAGACTGCCAGATGGTCTGACCTCCTGATGGGTACACCTAAAAATTGTTGACAGGCTTCTGGTCTGATGGTATACTCTCATATAAAGAGTTAAGCTTTGCTATCAGGGGAGGGGACGAAGTGCGCATCGTCTTCTTAGGGCAGGCCCCTTTTGGTCGGGACTGCTTAAAGGCATTGGTTGATCAAGGTGAAAAAATTGTCGGAGTATTAACAATCCCTGATCAACCCGGCCAAAAGGCTCCTAACCCCGTCAAAGAGTTAGCTTTAGAGTTAGGCTTACCATTACTTCAGCCTCCACGCCTTAAAGACCAAGCCGTTATAGATTGGGTAGCTTCTCTAAAACCCGACCTTCTCGTCTTAGCCTATGTTACCCAATTTGTCCCCAAGGCCATGATCGATTTGGCTACTTACGGTGGCATTAACTTTCATCCCTCCTTGCTTCCCAAGTACCGTGGTGGTAGTGCCATGAACTGGGCTATCATCAACGGTGAAACCGAGACAGGGATTACCATCCACCAGATCGATGAGGGTGTAGACTCAGGCCCTATTATCCTGCAGGAAAAGGTGCCCATTGATCCTGATGACAGCGTAAAAACCCTTTACTTTGGTAAGATCTATCCCCTGGGTGTAAAGATGGTAGCTGAGGCGGTACGGTTAATCCGGGAGGGGAAAGCCCAACCTATACCGCAAGATGAAAGCCAGGCTACCTTCCAGCCTGTCATAAAGGAAAAGGATGTGGGGATAGATTGGACTAAGCCTACCCAGACTATTTACAACCTCATCCGGGGCTCTGATCCCACCCCAGGGGCCTGGTGCCTTTTCCGTGGTGAGAAATTAAAAATTTGGGAAGCCAAGCCCTCCTCTGGTCGGGGAACACCGGGAGAAGTCCTCTCCTTGCTTGATGACGGCTTTGTAGTAGCCACAGCCGATGGGGCTATCCTTGCTCGCCGGGTACAATATGGTGGAGGAGGTAAAGTGCCTGCAGCTGAGTGGGCTAAGGAACAAGGCTTGCAAGTAGGCGATATCCTAGAGTCTGGCCAACCTGGATAAGGCAGAAAAATGAGGGCTAACTTAATTGGTAGGAGTGCATAGGGCTAGAGCTCATATGGTTAAAGTTATTTCTAAAAATGGACAGGTGGCTTTAGGAAGTAAAAGAAATTAAAAAATGGATGGTAGCGAGCGGGTATCCTTTTAGTTAGAGGGATATACCCTAGGGGAATAAACAAATGGGTGGTATGTGGGTATTTTTGCCATTTTCATCCTCTATTGGTGTTAAATGTTATAATATGAGACCTGTATTAAAACTAACAGGAAGCCTAGGTAGGAGGTGAGAAGGAAGGAGGGCTTAGATACTTTTCAATACTTGTGAAATGTTGCACATTATTACACAAAAAGAGAGGGGGATAATACTTATGCCCAAGATGGTAGAGATACGCTGGCATGCCCGCGGTGGGCAAGGGGCAGTATTGGCTTCGCGGTATCTGGCTGCCTCGGCTATCCGGGAGAACCTTTACTTCCAAGCTTTTCCCCAATTCGGGACAGAGAGAATGGGTGCACCCATTGTAGCTTACACCCGCATAAGCGATGCTCCCATCAACTTGCGGTGCGCCATTGAAGAGCCGGATATGGTGGTGGTGCTGGATCCCACCCTTCTTAAAGCAGTTAACGTAACGGCCAACTTAAAAGAAGGGGGCAGCATAATCGCCAATTATCCGGGGACACCAAAAGAGCTGGCCCAGGAGCTAAACGTGGATGGAAAGTTTAAAGTTTATGCGGTGGACGCTTACAAGATTTCTACCGAGGAACTGGGCCGTCCTATCCCCAATACCCCCATGGTAGGGGCCTTGGCTCGGGTTTTAGGGCTTATCTCCTTGGATAATATCCTGGCCGAGTTTGAAGAGCAGTTCAGCCACCGCTTTAAGCCGGAAATAGTGCAGAAGAACTTGAAGGCTGTCCGGCGGGCCTATGAGGAGGTGCAGGGAATATGACCGTCCAGATCAACGATACCATCCGCAAATTAGACAAAAAATCCTTCCCCGCTTGGTATGAGATCCCGCTCGGGGGGACCTTAGTCTCCGAAGGCTCTACCGATTACCACACTGGTAGCTGGCGGACCAAGCGGCCCATATGGAATGCTGAGGAATGTTCCCACTGTATGATATGTTGGATCTACTGCCCGGAGACGGCCATCAAGGTGGAAGGCGGGAAAGTTACTGGGATCGATACTACCCTGTGCAAGGGTTGCGGTATATGTGCCAATGAATGCCCGCGGGAAAATGCCATGACTATGGCCGAGGGCGGCGAATATTAAAAGGGAGGGAAAAGGAGCATGAGGAAAACCATCGGGCTAACTGGTGACGGTGCTGCGGCGGAGGCCATGCGCCAGATCGACCCTGATGTGGTGGCAGCCTATCCCATCACGCCACAGACAGAGATCGTAGAACGTTTTGCTGAGTTTGTGGCGGAGGGCTCGGTGCATACCGAGCTAGTTACGGTAGAAAGCGAGCACAGCGCCATGAGCGCCTGCTGCGGCTCCTCTGCTGCAGGTGCGCGCACCATAACCTGTACTTCTTCCCAGGGTTTGGCTCTAATGCATGAAATGCTTTATATCGCTGCTGGGAACCGGCTTCCCATTGTGATGATCAATGTAAACCGTACCCTTTCCGCTCCTATCAACATTCACAACGATCAAAGCGATAGCCTGGGTTCTCGGGACGCTGGCTGGATCCAGCTATACTGTGAGGGAGCCCAGGAAGTTTACGATACCGTTATTCAGGCCGTCCGCATTGCCGAAGATCGCTCAGTTATGTTGCCTGTTATGGTGTGTCTAGATGGCTTCGTGGTAAGCCATAATGTGGAACCCATCAATGTGCTGGATGATCAGGAAGTTAAGGACTTTATCGGCGAGTTCCGGCCAGTGATCAACCTCTTGGACACGGAAAATCCCATTTCCATGGGGAATCTCACCTTGCCGGACTATTTCTTCGAGCATAAGTATGCCCAGGCTTATGCCTTGGAGCAATCTAAGGCTGTTATAGCTAAAGTGGATAAGGAGTTCGGAGAAAGATTTGGCCGCAGCTACGGTATAGTTGAGGGTTACCGGATGGAAGATGCTGAGATAGCCATCGTAACCTTGGGATCCATGGTAGGTACAGCTCGGGTAGTAGCTGACGACCTCCGGGAGCAGGGTGTGAAAGCTGGGGTCCTCAAGATCCGCTGCTATCGGCCTTTCCCCATTGAGGAAGTGGCAGAGGCCCTAAAAGGGGTTAAGGCGGCCGCAGTTATGGAGAAGGCCCTCTCTCCTGGCGCTCCCGGACCAGCCGTGTTCAGCGATGTGTTAGGTGCCCTATATCATAAGGGCCTACATGTTAACCTTATAAGCTATGTGGCCGGTCTGGGCGGGCGCGATGTGCCAGCGAAGAGCATCCGTAAGGTATATGAGCACCTGCAGAAGATAGCTGCTTTAGGTAAAGTTGATCGCATCCTTAATTACCTCGACCTAAGGGGGTGGCAATAATGGCAAGTTTAAGGGAGCTTAGCCAAAAGGAAGTTCTTTTCACTGGCGGTCACCGTTTGTGCGCTGGGTGCCCGGCGCCTATCATAGTTAAGCAAATTTTGCTGGCCGCTCCCCATGCGCCTATAGTAGTAAATCCTACTTGCTGCCTGGAGATCTCCTCGGCGGTCTTCCCCTACACCGCCTGGAAGGTGCCTTACTACCATAATGCTTTTGAAAACGCGGCTGCTGTAGCTTCCGGGATCGATGCCGCCATCAACGCTTTGCGCCGGCGCGGTAAACTGGACGAGAGCAAAAAGTTCAGCGTGATCGTTATTGGTGGTGACGGCGGGACTTATGATATCGGCTTCCAGGCCTTATCTGGAATGCTTGAGCGGGGTCACCGGGTCCTGTATGTCTGCTACGATAACGGAGCTTATATGAATACTGGAATCCAGCGCTCAGGGGCTACACCCTATGGTGCCTGGACTACCACCAGCCATGTGGGTGAGGCTCAGAAGGGTAAGCAGCAACACCGGAAGGATTTGGCCTGGATTGCGGCAGCCCACGGGGCCTATGTGGCCAACGCTTCCCTGCACAATTGGAGGGACCTGATGCGCAAAGTAGAGAAGGCCTTAAACTACGACGGACCCTCCTTCATTAACGTACAAGCTCCTTGCCCGCGCGGGTGGCGCTTCCCCGAAAGCAAAACAGTGGAGATCGCCCGCCTGGGTACAGAATGCTGCTTCTACCCCCTGTATGAGGTAGAGGATAAGGGCCGGAAGTGGATTATAAACTATGTACCCAAAAATAAAATACCTGTAGCAGAATACCTTAAGCCCCAGGGGCGCTTCGCCCACTTCTTCCAGAAAGGGAACGAATACCTGATCGAAGAATTCCAGGCTGAAGTAGATCGGCGCTGGGAGCATCTCCAGCGGCTGGCTAAAATGAGCGAGGAACTTTAAGTTCCCTTAAATTGCTTTATTCCCCTGCTTCCTGGAAGGTGTAGGGAGCCTTGCAGGGAGCAGGGGAACAGTGATTTTATAGGAGATAATTTATTTTGGCCTACTGGTTAGACCATAAGACGGCCAGATGAGGCGAAAAAAGGAAACCCTAAAGGGTAAAAGACTTATAGGAGCCTATAGCGAGCGGAGAAAAGGAAAACCAGGCTTTGACTATTTTGCCTAAAGATTAATAAAATGGAGGAAGGGGGAGTATATCCAAAACAAAGTATACCGAAACATAAATCTAAATACAAAGAAAGAGACAGGAAATAGAAGTAAAGTTTCAGTAAGCTTAGTAATTTTTTGTCAAGGGCAGGGGGCTTAAAACCTATGTTAGACAAAGACACTTTAAAGGAACTTATCCGCATAGTCGGACGGGAAAATGTGTTGACCTCAGAAGTTTCCCTGGCTACCTATATGTATGATGCTACCCTACTTTACGGTAAGCCCGATGTGGTCGTCTTTGTGGAGAATGCCCAACAGATAGCTTCTATATTAAAATTGGCCAACTCTAAGGGTATCCCGGTTACTCCGCGAGGAGCTGGTATGGGCTTAAGCGGGGGGACTGTCCCCCACCGGGGTGGTATTGTAATAGTCATGACCCGTATGAATCGCATTTTAGAAATAGATCCCCAGAATCGGGTGGCTGTAGTGGAACCTGGGGTCACTAACATGGAGCTACAGAAAGCAGTAGCGCCCTATGGGTTGATGTATGTGCCTGACCCGGCCAGCCAGAAGGTCTCTACCATGGGGGGCAATTTTGGGGAAAACGCTGGTGGTATGCGGGGTATCAAATACGGGGTCACTAAAGACCATATCCTAGGTGTGGAGCTGGTCCTGCCTACAGGGGATATAGTAAGAATAGGGGGTAAGTGGGAGCCCATTGTACCAGAGTTAAACTTGCTGGCCTTACTTATAGGCTCAGAAGGCACTTTAGGTATAGCCACTCAAATTATAGTTCGCCTCCTCCCCTTGCCCCGGGCTGTTAAAACTTTACTTGCTGTTTACAATACTTTGGAAGAAGCTGGCAACTCCGTTTCCCAGATTGTAGCCCAAGGTATTATCCCTACCACCTTAGAATTGATGGATAACAAGGTTATCCAAGCTGTAGAGGAATGGTTACACATAGGGCTCCCCTTAGAGGCAGGCGCTGTCCTCCTCATTGAAGTTGATGGCTGGGGTCCGGAGCTTGAGCGGCAGGCGGAGAAGATAAAGGAAATATGCCAGGCTAATGGAGCTACCCAGGTTCAATTAGCAAGGGATGCCGCAGAGAGAGACAACTTGTGGCTTGCTCGCCGTTCAGCTATCGGAGCTATGGCCAGGCTAAGACCCTCCTATGATCTAGAAGATGCCACTGTCCCCCGCTCGCGGCTTCCCGAGATGCTCCGGCGGGTGGAGGCTATAGCTGAAAAATACCGTATCCCCATCGGGATGCTAGCCCATGCTGGTGACGGCAACCTCCATCCCTTAGTGCTCTTTGATGAACGGGACCAGGAAGAGATGGAGCGGGTGCATAGGACGCGGGAAGAGATTTTCCGGGCCGCTCTAGAGCTAGGAGGGACTCTCTCAGGTGAGCATGGCATAGGTTTAGGCAAGTTAGATTTTATGCCCCTGGCCTTCACCCCTGCTGAACTGGATTTTATGCGCCGTGAACGCCGCGCCTTTGACCCCAACGGGATATTAAACCCGGGCAAGTTCATCCCGGAATCCCCGCAAGGAATTTAATAAACGAGGGGTAAGCAGGCTAGTAGACCTTCAACATTCTTTGAGGAGGTTTAAGGATGCGACCGACCTTCATAAAAGAGCTAGAGGACATATTAGGACCTGCCCGGGTTCGGCAGGATATGGCTGCTCGTCAGGCGGCAGCCCTGGACCTTGAGTTCTTGCCTGAGATAGTAGTATTTCCCCAAGATAGCGAGCAAGTAGCCCGGGTGGTCTCTTTAGCTGGTGAAGAAGGTATCCCTCTCATCCCCTGGGGAGCCGGGAATCAGGCCTTTAGGGGACTTTTACCCCTACGCGGAGGTATAGCTATAAACTTGACGGGCTTGCAAAGGGTACTGGAGTTTGACCAGGATAACCAGACAGCCTATGTGGAAGCGGGGTTATCTCTTGCCCAGCTTAAAGAGACCTTTGCTGCCGGTCGGCTTTTTCTCCCCTTGGATCCCGTAGAGGGGGAGACCTGCACTTTGGGTGGATGTATCGCCAGCAATGCTTCTGGGCCCCGGAAATTGGGTTATGGTTCTACTAAGGATTACCTTCTGGGGTTGGAAGTAGTCCTTCCTACAGGTGAAATAGTACGGACCGGGGGAAAAACTGTCAAGAACGTCCAGGATTATGATAATACCCGTTTCTTAGCTGGGTCGTGGGGTACTTTAGGTATTATAACTAAGGCTATGGTAAAGCTTAAGCCTCTGCCGGAAAAGGAGGCTACTATGGTCTTAGGCTTTACCACACTGGATGAGGCTTGCGAAGCAGCCTATACTTTGCGGCAAGAATGGGGCCCGGTAGCCTTAGAACTTTTGGATAGCCAGAGCTTGGCCGCCCTCGAAAGAACAGGGTGTCCTCTTCCGGGCCAAGGGAAGGAGAGGTTACTGGTAGCCTTTGCTGGTTTTACTGAGGCTGTGGATTGGCAGGTGGACCAGGTATTGATGGGCTTTAAAGGAAAGGCCCAGATTAACATATATACGGGTACAGAAGCCCAGGCTGTTTGGGAGGCTAGGCGCAAAGTTTTTGCAGCTTTCTCAGGTGAGAAGGGAGCCCTCTTAGGACAAGTTTCCCTTCCCTTTACTAGTACGGCCAACTTTATTTGCGAGGCAGGTAAGTTTATCTTTTCCCAGGGCTTAAAGGCGGGGATGGTAGCCCACTTTGGTAATGGTCATGTACACATTTTCTTGGAGCATCCGCCAGCAGCTTACCTTGAGGTGCGGGAGTTTTTAAGCGTGTTTGAGGAGCAAGCCATGAAGGAAGGAGGCCTTTTCCTGGTGGATAACGTCTGGGATCTAGAGAGCATCAGGAAGAAGGTAGAGAACCGAGGGGCTGCTCTCCTTCCCCTCCTTAAACGTATAAAGGAAGCCTTGGATCCTAAGGGGATCTTGGCTCCCAATAGCAAGGTTATCGCTTACGCTTTGGCTCCCCAAAGGTAAAAGAATTAAAAAAGTGCCCGGGCGGAAAGGAGAAGCTAGAATGGTTAAAGCGTTAAGGGATATGCTGGAGGACGTGGTGCGCTGCAATAAGTGTGGTTTTTGCCAGGAAGTGTGTCCTACCTATAAGGCCACCGGTGAGGAATTCTCCCTAGCTCGTGGCCGTAATCGTCTCATTCGCCTTTCCCTGGAAGGCACCTTCGATTTAATCCACAACCCGGAGATAAATCACCATATTTATTCTTGCCTCCTTTGCGGGGCCTGTGTCAATGCCTGCCCTTCCTCAGTTATCACGGATACCTTGGTAAAGGCAGCGCGAGCCGAGATCACCCGGGCTAAGGGGCAACCCTTCCCTATACGGTTGGCCTTGAGGGGTGTCCTGGCTAAGCAGCGCAGGCTAAGCCTGGGAGCCAAGGCTTTGCGTTTCTACCAGCGCAGCGGGGCGCGGTGGCTGGCCCGGCATACGGGGTTTTTGAAACTCTTAGGAGCTTTAGGGAAAGCGGAGGGGCTTTTACCTGATATTCCAGGTTATACTTTGCGGGAGCGGTTACCCCAGATCCTTAAGCCCCCGGCCCGACCCCGCCACCGGGTAGCCTATTTTGCTGGCTGCCTTATAAACAATTTCTTCCCCGCCATCGGGGAAGCCACCTTACGGGTGCTCCAACATAACGACTGCGAAGTGGTGGTCCCCTCTACCAATTGCTGTGGGATACCCCATGAAGCCTATGGAGATTTAGAGATGCTTTTGAACCTGGCGAAAGAGAATCTAGAGACCTTTAAGCAGCATCAGGTGGATGCCATTGTTACTGACTGTGCTTCCTGCGCCCACGGTCTACACAATTACGCTAAACTTCTAGAGGATGATCCTCATTATAGGGATTTGGCGCGGGAGGTGGCAGATAAGGTTCAGGATGCCGTAGCCTTCTTGGCTGCGCTGGGTATAAAAAAGGAGATGGGCTCCCTTGAAATAACTGTTACTTACCACGATCCTTGCCATGCTGTACGGGGGCTTAAAGTGAGAAAGGAGCCTAGAGAAATTTTAAGGGCCATTCCAGGTGTGAGCTTCGTGGAGATGAACGAGGCCGACTGGTGCTGCGGCGGTGCCGGCTCTTATAACGTCACCCATTACGAGATATCGCAGCGTATTTTGGAGCGCAAGATGAAGAACTTTAAACTTACAGGTGCCCAGTACCTGGCTACCTCTTGCCCGGCTTGCCTTTTGCAGCTCGCCCATGGGCTTAATGTATATGGTCTACCTGGGAAGACCATTCACGTGATGCAGCTCCTGGATCAAGCTTACCAGAAAGCTTTAAAATAAAAAGCCTGCCGACTTCAAGATAAAAAACAGGCGCCTTCCTAAGCATATCCTATCCCCCGACCGAATAGGAATTATCCTGGAGGTGCGGGGGATGTTTATTGTGGGGCGGCGTAAGGTTATACTTAAAGGGTTAGGGTGGCTTTTAATATTTTTAGCGGGGATGCTAGCCGGGGCCTACCTAGCCGATAGGCCCCCTTTGGCTGTCTTGGTGGGCAGAAGTAAAAGATTGCTTCCTATTTATAGTGTGGCCACTCAAGAAAAAAAGGTAGCCCTATCCTTTGACGCTACCTGGGGAGCCGAATATACTCCTAAGATTTTAGAGATCTTGCGCCAACATAACGTTAAGACTACCTTCTTCCTTACCAATATTTGGCTTAAGAAATACCCCGACGTAGCCAAAAAAATAGCAGCGGAAGGACATGAGATAGGCCTCCATTCAGCTACCCATCCCCATTTTACTTCCTTGACTGAAGAGCAGATGGAACAGGAACTGCGGGAAAACCACCGCTTGGTAGAGGAAATTACCGGATATAAACCTGAATTATTCCGGCCGCCCTTCGGAGATTATAACGATACAGTCATCAGGGTGGTGCAGCGCCTAGGGTACAAGGCCATCCAGTGGGATGTGGACTCTTTGGACTGGCAAGAACACCTTTCGGCAGAGGATATTTACCGCCGAGTCCTCAAAGGAATAAAACCTGGGTCTATAGTTCTCTTTCATAATAATGGAAAACATACAGCTACCGTCCTAGGCCCCCTCTTAGAGAAACTCAAGGTTGAGGGATACCAGGTGGTACCAGTGTCAGAACTCCTCCTTAAAGGGGATTACTATGTGGATCATGCTGGAGTCCAGCGTCCAGCGCGCTAAAAAGTAGCTTTAGGTATTTAAAACAAGCCTAGTCAGGCTTTTAAAGCATACGACTAAACTTAAGACGTAACCAAAGCAAACCTTTGCCCGTCAAGGTTTTGGGGGCAAGCGGAGCCAAGCAGGCTAGGGGCTAAAACTGGGGATGACCTAGGTTTAGAGGAAGTTGGAATGGATCCGGGAAAGATGCTATAATAGGGTAGAAATCGAAGGTAAGAGGGGAGAAGATCCTATTAAGACGCCTTTATGGGAGGCGGTTAAGGCTTACGTTCACCGGGGGATGTTTTCCTGGCATACACCAGGCCATAAAGGGGGCTCGAGTGCGGGCGCGGATTTCCGTGCCTATTTAGGCCGAACTGTATTCCAGGTTGACTTAACAGAATTGCCGGAACTAGATAATCTATACTACCCCGAAGGGGTAATTAAGGAGGCCCAAGAGAGGGCCGCTGCTTTTTTTGGAGCCGGCCATACCTTTTTCCTGGTCAATGGGGCTACAAGCGGTATTATATCTGTTTTCCTGGCCACTTGTCGGCCCGGGGATAAAGTTTTGCTTCCCCGGTATGCCCATCGCTCAGTATGGGCTGGCCTTATTTTAAGCGGGAGCTACCCAGTCTACCTACGGGGCCGTTGGCTATCTAGCCTAGGGTTACCTTTAGGGGTAGCGCCAGAAGAGGTAGAGGAGGCTTTAGTTCACCATAAAGAAGCCAAATTATTGGTTGTGGTGCATCCTACTTATGAAGGCTTGGTCCCCCCTACCCAGCGCCTGGTGGAGTTGGCCCACCAGCATAAAGTACAGGTTCTAGTGGATGCTGCCCACGGTTCCCATTTTGGGTTGGACGAAAGGCTTCCCCCTTCGCCCTTAAAATTGGGAGCTGATTATGTGGTCCAGGGTACCCATAAAACCCTGGGCGCTTTTACCCAAGCCGCTATGCTTCATCTGCGGCCCGGCCTGGATGTGGCTTCTGTGGCTGAGGCCCTCCGGCTAGTGCAAACCTCCAGCCCCTCTTATCTTTTGCTTACTTCTTTAGATGTAGCCCGGTATGAAGCTGAGATTCAAGGGTCTAAGCTCTGGTCCCAGGCGGTAGATAGGGCCTTAAGACTTAGGCAAAACTTACGGTCGTTGGGGCTCCCCTGCTTAGATGAAGGAGAAGTAGTAGGGGAGGCTACAGCAGGCCTAGATGTAACCCGGCTCGTTATACCTACAGTACCCTTAGGCCTTTCGGGCAGGGAAGTAGCTATAGCCTTACGAAGATTAGGGCACGAAATGGAGCTTGCGGCGGCTCGCTATGTGGTGGGTATCCTTACCCCTGCGGATGGCGAGAAAAGCATCCAGGCCTTGATCCGGGCCTTAAGCCAATTGAAAAGGGAAACGGTAAGATATAAGAGCCGGCCAGAAGGGGAGCCGCTGATCTGGGAGGGAATCTTGCCTCCCCTGGCTATGAGCCCCAGGGAAGCTTTCCTAGCCAGAAGACGCTTGGTTCCTGTCCGGGAAGCTCAAGGGAAGATAGCGGCCGAGTTGGTGGCTCCTTGCCCTCCAGGCCTTGTACTTGTGGCTCCGGGGGAAGTTTTGACGCCGGAAATTATAGCTAGGCTCACCTTAATCTGGGGCGAGAATTCCTTTATACAGGTAGTGGACGTATGAAGGGTGTTTTTATCACCTTTGAAGGCCCGGACGGTGCTGGTAAGACCACCCAGCTGAACCTCCTGGCCAACCACTTACAGCAAGAAGGATATAAAGTGTTATGCACACGGGAGCCTGGGGGGACTCCTTTGGCCGAGGATATCCGTAGGATCCTCCTTTCTCCTTGGGAGGAAGAGATATATGGGCTTACGGAGGTTTTTCTTTACGCTGCTAGCCGTGTCCAGCATGTAAAGAAAAAGATCTTACCTGCTTTGGCTGAGGGGAAGGTAGTACTCTGCGATCGTTTTACCGATTCTACCTTGGCTTACCAAGGTTATGGCCGGGGTATAGAACTGGAACTGCTTCATAGACTTAACGACCTGGCCACCGGTGGCTTGAAACCTGCGGTTACCTTACTACTCGATTTACCCCCGGAAGAGGGGTTGCGGCGTGGTAAAAAAGGAGGAGGGGGAACAAGGATGGACAGGTTAGAACAGGAGGATTTGACTTTCCACTATAGAGTAAGGCAGGGATTCCTGGCCCTTGCCCGGCAAGAGCCTAGGCGTATAAAAATTATAGATGCCCGGCAACCCGTGGAAAAGGTTTTCGCTGAAGTACTAGCCGCTGTATCACCTTGGCTTTGGAGGGCTAATTTTGAGTGAAAAGCTAGAAATCCTTCCAGCTCAACAATTGGAACAAGCCTTGGCTATAGGCCGCCTAAGCCATGCTTATCTCCTGGTGGGCGGCACCCCGGAAGAGAAACTGGAAACAGCCCGCCGGATGGCGGCAGCCTTAAATTGTACGGCCAGGCGAGAAGGCCGGGCTTGCGGCCTTTGCCCTTCCTGCCGGCAAGTGTTTAGTGGAAACCACCCGGACTTTCACTATCTTGAGCCTCGCGGGGCTAGCTTAAAGATAGACCAAGTACGCAAATTAGAGATAGAGCTAAAACTTAAAGCTTTCCAAGGAAGGGCCAAGGTGGCGGTTCTCAATAGGGTAGAGGATCTTACTTTAGAAGCAGCTAACTGCCTGCTAAAAATATTGGAAGAGCCTCCTCCTAACGTATATTTTTTCTTCTGGCGACCCAGCCGGATGCGGTTTTACCCACAATTTGCTCCCGTTGTCAGATCCTTTATTTCCCCTCCCAGGGGTTCCCTTCTGTTGGGTGGCTTTACTGGCAAGAGATCCTAGCCTCTGATCTTCGCCGGCTGATGTTAGAAATTTTACCCCGCCTGGAAAAGGAGGAAGATATCCTAGCTATAGTAGAGGGCTTGAGTTTGGCCTGCCGGGAACACCTGGTATGGGAGCTTACGGGTGAGGAGAGACTAATGCTTACGTATAAAGACCTACCGGGAAACCGGCGAGTAGCTCCAGCTGCCTTATGGAGGTGCTACCAGCATTTGAGCCGGGCGCGAGTTTATCTTGAGCAGAACGCTAACCGTCGCCTGGTTTTAGAGGTCACTCTCCTTAACCTTTACCGGGAGTTAACTTCTAGATCCCTATAGGCTGGGGAAGCTCTAGACTGTTTTTAAGATCTTTGGTAAAAGTTACTAGACTAAGAAAGAAGGGGAAAAGATTGGCTATTGTAGTAGGAGTGAGGTTTAAAAAGGCAGGCAAGATATATTATTTCAGTCCTGGAAGTTTAGAGTTAAAGGTGGGAGATAAGGTAATAGTAGAGACAGCACGGGGATTGGAATACGGCGAAGTGGTGGTGGGTCCTCGGGACGTGCCGGAGGAAGAGATTGTACCTCCTCTTAAACCGGTACTCCGGCGGGCCACCCCTGCCGATGAGGAACAAGTTAAGAAGAACAGGGAAGGGGAGCGGGAGGCTTGGGTCATTTGCCAACAGAAGATAGATGAGCATGGCCTACCCATGAAACTAGTTGATGTAGAGTTTACCTTTGATGGCAGCAAGATAATTTTTTATTTTACTGCCGAGGGCAGGGTAGACTTCCGGGAGCTTGTGCGGGATCTGGCCGCCATCTTCCGCACGCGTATAGAGCTACGCCAGATCGGGGTACGGGATGAAGCTAAAATCTTAGGGGGCTTAGGTTGCTGCGGGCGGGAAATCTGTTGTGCCACTTTCCTGGGCGAGTTTCAACCTGTCTCCATCCGCATGGCCAAGGATCAGTGCCTTTCCTTAAATCCTAGCAAAATATCTGGTTTGTGCGGACGCCTTATGTGTTGTTTGCGCTTTGAGGATCATATTTATCAAGAAGCCAAGCCCTTTTATCCTGAGATCGGAGACCGGGTTAAGACCCCCTTGGGTGAGGGGGAGGTGAGTTCCCTTAATATTCTTAAGGGTACGGTGGTAGTAGAACTGCCCGAACGAGGAGTAGTGGAATTTCGTAGGGAGGAAGTTGAGGAAATTGAGTGAATTAAGCCCACAAGATACGTTAATGGCCGCCCTGGCCGGGTTAGAGGTCAAGGTAGCCGAGATACAACGGGAATTAAGGAGGCTTAAAACCCTGGCCCGAAATCTGGAAGAGGAGAACAGCAGGCTCCGAACTTGGCTCGTGGAAGCTACTTCTGGATTTAAAGGAGAGGACAAGCTACGCCTTCTTTATGATCAGGGCTACCATATTTGCCCGGCCCAGTTCGGCCGGGTAAGGGGTACCGAGGGGTGTCTTTTTTGCCATAGTTTCCTGGAGAAGAGGGGATAAACTTGGCGGGTCACCTTTTCTTGGTAGGCACTCCTTTAGGAAACCTGGAGGACATAACTTTAAGGGCCTTAAGGGTTTTAAAAGAGGTAGACCTTATCGCTGCTGAGGACACCCGTAGGACCCGGGAATTGCTTTCTTACTATAACATCCACAAACCCCTTACCAGCTTTCACCAACATAATCGTAAAGAGAAAGGCCCGGTCCTCATCCGGCTGCTTAAGGAAGGGAAGGATATAGCTTTAGTTACAGATGCAGGCATGCCTGGTATTTCGGACCCCGGGGAGGATTTGGTGCGGGAAGCTTTAAAAGCTGATATAGAAGTAGTTCCGGTCCCAGGCCCTAGCGCAGTCATCACCGCTTTAGTTGTTTCCGGTCTACCTACCAGGAGGTTTGTCTTCGAAGGTTTTCTTCCCCGTAAGGGCAAGGAAAGGCAAGAAAGGATCGCAGAGCTAGCTACCGAGCAAAGAACCCTGGTTTTGTTTGAAGCCCCCCACCGCTTGAGCCGTACCTTACGGGAGCTGCTAGAGGCCTGGGGTGACCGCATGGTGGCTGTAGGTCGAGAGCTCACCAAAAAGTTTGAAACAGTTTTCCGGGGGACCTTGCACACAGCTTTGCAGTATTTCGAGGAGAATCCTCCCCGGGGAGAATGTACCTTGGTAGTGGCAGGAGCCCCTAAAGAAGCTCCAGCCTTCATCCCCGAGGAAGCGGTCCTCTTGGTGGAAGCCTTACAAAAGGCAGGGCGGCCGCGCAAAGAAGCCTTGGCTCAAGTAGCCAGGTTTTACGGCCGCCCCCGGCGGGAGATTTATAAAGCCTGTCTTCTTAAGAAGGCCTAAACAGCTATAGAGCTCATAGCTTGGGCACAATCCCGGCACACGTTTTTACCCCGGAAATTGGTTACGTTCTCAGCATTTCCGCAGAATACGCAGGCCGGCTCATATTTTTTAAGGATTATCTTTTCCTGGTCCACATAGATTTCCAGGGCATCCTTTTCTTCAATCCCTAGAGTACGCCGCAGCTCAATAGGGATTACGATCCGGCCTAGCTCGTCTACTTTACGCACAACTCCAGTGGATTTCAACATGGCTCTCCTCCCCCTTTCTTTCTACATGTTTCGACATTCTATCTACATGGTACCACCTTTTCCATTTCTAGTAAACTCGAAGGAAGGGGGAAAAACGGCTATTTTGACCCTTTATAGCCAAAACTTGACAGATTGCGGCCGCAAATTTATAATAACTCCTGAATTCGCAGAAAGGAGACGCCTTAGATGGGGGAGAAGGTTTTTTACGTCACTACCCCGATTTATTATCCTAGCGATCGCCTGCATATAGGCCATGCCCTTACCACTACCATGGCCGATACCCTGGCCAGGTACAAGAGGATGCGTGGCTATGATGTGTATTTCCTTACAGGTTCCGATGAGCATGGCCAGAAAATCCAGCGTAAAGCCCGGGAAGCGGGCCTTGCGCCCAAAGCCTATGTAGATCGTATTGTAGCCACCTTTAAAGAGCTCTGGCGAAGGTTAGATATCTCTTATGACGATTTCATACGTACCACTGAGGAACGCCACAAGAGGGTAGTACAGGAGCTTTTCCGCCGGATATACGAAAAAGGGGATATTTATAAATCCCAATACGAGGGCTGGTACTGTACCCCTTGTGAGACCTTCTGGACAGAGCGGCAATTAAAAGACGGCAACTGCCCGGACTGCGGCCGGCCGGTAGAGCTAGTAAAAGAGGAAAGCTATTTCTTCCGCATGAGTAAATATGCGGACCAGCTCCTTAAGTACATTGAAGAACATCCCGAATTCATCCAGCCGCCCTCCCGGCGTAATGAGATGATAAACTTTATCAAGGGAGGACTGGAGGATCTCTGTATCTCCCGGACCACCTTTGACTGGGGTATCCCTGTCCCCATAGATCCTAAACATGTGATCTATGTATGGTTTGATGCCTTGACTAACTATATTTCGGCCTTAGGTTACGGGACGGAAGACGACAGCCTCTTTAAGAGATACTGGCCAGCGGTTGTCCACTTGGTAGGCAAGGATATTGTCCGTTTCCACACTGTTATCTGGCCTACTATCCTTATGGCTGCCGGCATAGATCCCCCCCGGAAAGTTTTTGGACACGGGTGGCTCCTGGTGGAAGGGGGAAAGATGTCCAAATCCAAGGGTAATGTCGTGGATCCCATGGTCCTTATCGACCGTTACGGCTCTGATGCTATTAGGTATTTTCTTTTAAGGGAGATGCCTTATGGCGGTGATGGTTATTATTCTGAGGAGGCCCTGATCCAGCGCTTTAATAGCGACCTGGCCAATGATTACGGTAATCTTTTGAGCCGTACGGTGGCCATGATCGAGAAATTCTGCGCTGGCGTTATCCCACCACCTTCAGGAGAAGAAGAGGAGCTAGACTGGGAACTTAAAAAACTAGCTGCGAAAACTCCGGCCGAGGTAGAAGAGGCGCTAGAGAATTTCGAGTTTGCGCGGGCCTTAAGCTCTATATGGCAGCTTATAGGCCGGGCCAATAAATACATTGAAGAGACGGCTCCCTGGGCCTTGGCCAGGGATCCGGAAAAGAGATCGCGCCTTAATACTGTCCTTTACAACTTAGCTGAGGCTATACGCCAGGCTACAGTCTTATGCTCACCCTTCATGCCTGGTGTACCACCCCGGGTATGGGAGCAGCTAGGTATTAAAGACGTTGTCCATATCCACACCTGGGACAGCCTTAAAACCTGGGGAGGTATTCCCGCAGGTAGGCGAGTAAAACGAGGAGCTCCCCTATTCCCCCGGATAGAACTAGAAAAGGAGGACAGTGAGGGTGGAGAAACCCTCCAAGTAGAAGCCCGGAAGGAAGAAGTGGGTGAAGTCACCATAGAAGAATTTTCCCGCTTACAGCTTAAAGTGGCTGAGGTAATAGCGGCAGAAAAGGTCCCTCAAACTGACAAGCTTTTAAAGCTTGAGGTAGATCTGGGAGGAGAAAGGCGTACGGTGGTGGCTGGCCTGGCCAGGCATTATCAGCCAGAGGAGCTTGTAGGGAAAAAAGTGGTGCTGGTGGCCAACCTAAAACCGGCCAAATTGCGCGGGATCGTGTCCCAGGGCATGGTACTTGCGGCTGTGGATGGTGATAATTTAAGCCTCATTATCCCAGAAAGGAATATAAACCCCGGCGCCCAGGTCCGGTAAGGAGGGGGCTTTGTGGTATGAACCGGGAACTTATCGATTCCCATGCCCATCTAAATGATCCTGCCTTTAGCCCCGATCTTCCGGAAGTGATCGGGCGCCTTAAGCAGGCCGGGGTAGAAGCGGTAATTAATGTGGGATATGATTTGAGATCCTCACGGGAGGCTGTTGTTCAGGCCCATAACTGGCCTTTTCTTAAAGCTTCGGTGGCCGTCCATCCCCATGAGGCGGCCTCCTTTGACGAGGAAGGTGCCCGGGTTATAAGGTCCTTAGCTTTAGACCGGGTAGTGGTGGCTGTAGGAGAAACAGGCCTTGATTACTATAGGAATCTCTCCCCCCGGCGCAAGCAGGAAGAGGTTTTCCGCTGGCACCTTAATTTAGCTAAACAGCTTAACCTTCCAGTTATAGTCCACGACCGTGAGGCCCATAAGGATATTTTAAGGATATTACGACAGGAAGCTGACGGTCTCCCAGGGGGAGTGATGCATTGTTTTTCCGGTACCTGGGAGATGGCCCGGGCATTTTTGGACTTAGGTTTCTATATCTCCCTGGCCGGGCCCATTACCTTTAAAAATGCGGATAACCTCCGGGAGGTGGCGGCCAAGGTACCCTTGGAACGGCTGCTTATCGAGACGGACGCTCCTTACCTTACTCCAGCTCCCTACCGGGGCCAGCGGAACGAACCGGCTAACTTACGCTTTGTGGCCGAAGGGGTGGCTAGCGCCCGGGGGATACCTGTGGAGGAAGTTATAGAAGCTACCACCCTTAACGCCCGCACTCTATTTAGATTGTGAAAAGGGAAGGCTATAAAAACTTAAGGCCCGGTAAAACCCGGGCTTAAGTTTTCGGGCCTAGCTTTATCCCTGTAAGCATGAGCTTGCGGCGGGGTTCCCGCTGGGGTTTTTCTCTTTGCTGTCGTAGGTTTAAAGTATAAATTTATGGCAATAATAGTAAGCGCCGGTATTAGGGAATAGCTAGTAGCTTAACCCCTAACTGGACGAAGGGCTTTAGTCTGGAGTGGAAATTCCAGGCAGATTTGGCTAAGAAGCCTTTCAAGTCATAAGAATCATACTTTTAGTTAAGGAGTGAAAGTATTTGCCAGAAACCTTAGGTTACCGGGTTTTAAGGGCTGTTGTTTGCCTGGTGTTAAGCCTCTGGGCTCTGGTGGCTATAGGATGGACTGAACGCCAAGTTAGAATTGAGGCTGATGGTCATGCGTTTGAGCTAGTTACCAGAAGTTGGACAGTAGCCGGGGCTTTAGAGGAGGCTGGTATCCAGGTGGAACCTGAGGATCTAGTAATTCCGGATCCGGCCTCACCTATAACACCAGGGCTAGTTATTAGTGTAAACCGGGCTATACCTGTACGCGTTGAAGCCGATGGACAGCAAAAAACAGTAAAGGTTCCTGTACCTACAGTAGCTCAAGTGCTCACCGCGGCGGGACTTACTTTAGGCCCCCTGGATCGGGTGGAGACTAACCTGGCCGGGGCCGAAAACCTTTACCTAAAGGTCTTCCGGGTAACCCAGGAGATCGAGGTAAGGTCAGAGCCTATACCTTTTAAGATCGAAAGGCAAGCAGATTTCCGCTTGGAACGAGGAGTCCAAAAGGTGGTCCGGGAAGGTAAACCAGGGTTACGCTACCTAAAGTACCGGGTGACTAAAGAGAATGGGAAAGAGGTTAAGCGTGAGCTCCTTAATACTTGGGTAGAAATTCAACCCCAGTCCAAGATCATAGCTTATGGTACCCGGACTCCTGAGGTAGCAGCTACAGTGGCCGGGACAGGGAAAGTTTTAGAAATGGAGGCCACAGCCTATACCCATACAGGCAGTCCCACCGCTACTGGTATCTACCCTTACCGCGGTATTGTGGCTGTGGATCCCAAAGTTATCCCTTTAGGAACCAGGTTGTATGTAGAAGGTTACGGATATGCCTGGGCCCAGGACACAGGAGGGCTCATAAAGGGTCATCGCATAGATCTCTTTATGGATACAGAAAAGGAAGCTATTCTTTGGGGACGCCGGCGGGTGAGGGTTTATATACTAGACTAGGGCCATACTGTGGTAGGCAGAGGATAAAGGTAAACCGAGACTAAGCAGGAAAACTTTGGCCAGGTGTAGAATATATAGCTTGACGTAGAGCGTTGCCTGTTTTCAAGGGAGGCAGTCTGGTGGATGGTTGGATAACTGCCTGGCGCGAGGAGAAAAGGTTGCGGTCCCGTCGCCGCTCTTTATTTTTATTTATCGGTGCTTTACTATTGATCTTTGTGGGAGCGGGTTGGGGAATGTTTAACCTGGCCTGGAAAAAGGTGGTTTTAGATATAGACGGCCAGGAGAAAACCTTTCGCACTCGAGCCAGGACTATAGAACAGTTTTTATCTGAGGAACAAATAGCCTTAGCTTCCGAGGATGAGGTTTATCCTCCCCTTACCACACCTTTAAGCAACGGCCTACATATAGAGGTAAGAAGGGCGGTAGCCGTACGGGTCCTGGTGGATGGCAAGGAACAGGAAGTACGCTTGGTACCAGGTACAGTAGGCCAGGCCTTAAAGAAAGCAGGGATCTCCTTAGGCCCCCTGGATCGGGTAGAACCCCCAGATCTAGAAAGATTTATACAGCCAGGGGAGCTTATCAGGGTAATTCGAGTGGAAGCAAAGACCGAAACAGTAGAAGAGGAAGTGGATTACCGTATTATCCGGCGGCAGGACCCGGAGCTAGAGGTAGGGACCAGTCGGATCATTCAGTACGGACGTAAAGGGCTTAAGCGGACCGAGTATGAGGTGACTTATGAAGATGGGCGGGAGGTGAAGCGGGAAGTAATAAAAGAAGAAATAGTCAGGGAGCCTGTGCCAGAAGTGGTGGTCGTAGGAGCCTTAAGGGAGGTTTCTCGAGGTGGTCATACTTTACGATTTAAGCAGGCTCTATGGGTCACAGCTACCGCTTACACCCATACTGGTAACCGTACGGCTACTGGCACTGTACCGCGGCTGGGCACCGTAGCTGTAGATCCTGCCGTAATCCCCTTAGGTAGCCGGCTGTACATTGAGGGTTACGGGTTTGGACGCGCAGAAGATGTGGGAAGCAGTATCAAGGGTAACCGTATAGATGTCTTTTTGGAAACCCTTGAGGCTACCCGGCGTTGGGGTATCAGGCGGGTAAAGGTCTATGTACTAGAATAGGCGGCTTCAATTTCCTTTGTTATGCCGGGGCTTTTGTAGTATAATAAATGTGCCGGAGGGGAGTAAAGTTGTACCCTGCTGTAACTAGCCCCGGCCAGATTATCTCGTTGCTTAAGTCTAAGGGGTTAAGGCCCTGTAAGGCGCGGGGGCAAAATTTTCTTATAGACGCTAACATTGCCAGGAAAATAGTAGAGGAAGCAGGTTTAAGCGCAGCCGATGTAGTAGTAGAGATAGGCCCTGGCCTGGGAGCCCTGACGTGGGAGCTAGCCCAGCGGGCCAGGCAGGTTATAGGTGTAGAAATCGACCGAAATCTTGTTCAGGTGCTGCGCGAGGTCCTGGCGGGGCAGCCTAATGTGTCTTTGGTAGAGGGAGATGCCCTTAAGATAGATTTCGATGAGCTGGTAGGGAAAACCTTAGGGATCGAGGGTAGGGGGAGGTTACCAGCCTACAAAGTAGTGGCTAACCTTCCCTATTATATTACTTCCCCCCTTTTAAACCATCTTTTGAGCAGCGATTTTCACATTGACCGCCTTGTGCTTATGTTACAGCTGGAAGTAGCTGAACGTTTAGTGGCCAGGCCGGGGACCAAGGACTATGGCATGTTGACTGTTTTTACCCAGTACTTTGCGGAGATCCAGTGGGTAATGTATGTGCCCCGGACGGTGTTTTTCCCGCGCCCGGAAGTGGATTCGGCAGTAGTTCGACTTTATAAGCGTTCCCATCCTCCGGTGGAAGTCGGGGATGAAGAATTTTTCTTTCGGGTAGTGCGGGCGAGTTTCTCCAAGCGGCGCAAAATTTTACCCAATGCCCTTAAGGAGCTGGCTGGAGGCCGCGAGGCAGTTTTTAAAGCTTTAGATACCGCCGGGATTGCGCCTTTCCGGCGAGGGGAGACCTTATCTTTAGAGGAATTCGCCAAGCTAAGCCGGTGCCTTAAGAATGAGTTGGGAAGAAGGTGAACCGGCAGTGCATTTCATAAGTCCTACTAAAGGCCGGCTTACACCCGAAGAGATGTTTCAAGACATAATGGCTTTTATAGAAGGAGCACCTGACGCCCAGTACAAGGTCATCATCGGGACAGATTCCCAGGCCCGGGTGAGGACCTGTTTTGTAACGGCTGTCATTATCCACCAGGTAGGTAAGGGTGCGCGCTATTATTATCGTAAGAAGTACCAGCGAAAGCTAAGCTCCTTACGCCAGAGGATTTTTATTGAGGCAGCTTTAAGCTTAGAAGTAGCCAGCTTCTTGGCCCAAAAGCTAGCAGAAAACGGGCATCCTGATCTAAACGTGGAGATACACCTAGACATCGGACCCAATGGGGATACCAAGGAGCTTATCCGGGAAGTCGTAGGAATGGTGGTAGGAAGCGGGTTTGCGGCCAAGATAAAACCCTATTCCTGTGGGGCTACTAAAGTGGCTGATAAATATACTAAGAGTGGATGAGGAAGGGCGGCACACAACTGGAACAGAAGTGCCGCCCTTCCTTTTTAGGTTATGGGGTTTAAATAGCGAAGACGTGGTTGCCGATGACCGCTATTATCTTACGGGTCCATACCCAAGGGCTGGTGGCTGTAGCTGGATTCCAGAAGAAGAGGGCTCCACCGCTAGGGTCTTTACCCGCTAAGGCTTCCCGTGCGGCTTGGTAGGCGGTAGCATTGGGTTGTAACCATATTTGCCCGTTGGTAACCGATTCAAAGGCATCGGGCTCATAAATCACCCCAGCGATGGTTTTGGGGAAGCGGCCGTCTCGGAGGCGGTTTAAGACCACCGCCGCCACGGCAACCTGGCCCGCATAAGGTTCCCCGCGGGCTTCGGCGTAGACAAGGCGGGCCAAAAGATCAAACTCCTCGGGCGTATACGATATCTTTCCACCCCTAGAGGCAAGACTTAAAACCCCTCTCTCAGGGATCCATAAGGTTTGGCCTGGATAGATGTACTCGCTGGTAAGCCCGTTAGCTGCCATTATTTCTTGATAGCTTATCCCGAAGCGAAGGCCGATGAGGAACAAAGTATCACCCGGTTGGACTGTGTAGTTAGTACCGGACTTGGTGGGGATCCATAGCACTTGACCAGGATATATCCAGGCATCCTTTAAACCGTTGGCTTGCTTAATCTCCTCCGCTGTGACATTGTAACGCAGGCCTATGAGGAAAAGGGTGTCACCGGGCTGTACAGTGTAGGTAGCAGCATATCCGGCGTGGGGGTGGAAGAATAGAAATACACTAAAGGCTATGGCGAAAGCCAAAAAATACATTTTTTTTCTTTCTCTGTACTTAATGGCCATCAACTCCTTTTCTGGCTACCGCCTGCCAGCCCCTTACCATTATACAGGAAAGGGGGGAGCCCCGTCATTACAAAATAGTTGGCAAGCCCGGTATTTTATGTTAACAATCTCCCTTCCCTTTTCCCCTACATAAACTGGTAATAAGAAAACGTTAAAGCTTTAGCACTAGAAAGGACAAGGAGGGAAGGGAAGAAAATGGCTGGGATAAAGCCGGGAGATATAGTAGCCCGCCTTTCCTATGGGAAAGATATATTTTTCAAGGTTAAAGCTGTGATAATTACTGACCAGGGTCAAAGGACAGCCTTGCTTAAAGGGTTGGATGTGCGGCTTAGCGCAGATGCCCCCCTAGAAGATCTCGAGCTCCAACCGGCCGAACAAGTTTTATTTTATCGGCACCAGGATATACATCGCTGTAATTCCTATTTCCGTCGGGCGCGGGAACGGCAAGAAGCAAGGCGGGAGGCTTACTTAACTTGGATGGATGTGGCCGCGGGTTCAGAGGGAACCCAGAGGGGAGCCCCAGGGGAGGGGGAGGGTTTTTTTGAGCTTCCCGGCAGGGTGCTGCATGTAGACGGCGATGCTGAATACCTGGACCGGTGTCTCCATGCCTACCAGCAGCTACGCCTGCCGGTAAGGGGGTTTTTTGTAGCTGAGGAGGAGCAAGCCTTTAGGGTTCCTGAATTGCTTTCCCGTTATACCCCGGATATTTTAGTACTTACGGGCCACGACGGGTTGACTAGGCAGAAGGGGGATATGTCTAGTTTAGACAGCTACCGGCATTCTAAGGACTTTGTGGCTGCTATTAGAGCTGCTCGGAGGCTAAGGCCCAGCCACGATGATCTAGTGATCTTTGCTGGAGCCTGTCAATCCTATTATGAAGCTTTGCTTGAGGCAGGGGCTACCTTTGCTAGCTCCCCGGCCCGTATCC
This sequence comes from Thermanaeromonas toyohensis ToBE, assembly GCF_900176005.1. Classification (NCBI taxonomy): domain Bacteria; kingdom Bacillati; phylum Bacillota; class Clostridia; order Neomoorellales; family Neomoorellaceae; genus Thermanaeromonas; species Thermanaeromonas toyohensis. The sequence continues at coordinate 131,316 of NZ_LT838272.1, forward strand.
TTATCCATGCCTTTGATCCTTTACTGGTAGTAGAGAGAGTAGCCTACACCCCTATCCACGAGACAGTGACGCCCCAGGAGATAATTAAAGATACCATCACCGGGGAAGGTAGTATTGGCGGGGTAGAGATCAAAGGAAAACTGCGGTTAGGTTATCCCGCGTCCCCTCATTTAAGATTTCTTTCTGCCACTTCCGGCTAAAAAAGGTTGGCTTAAAGGCAAAGTAATATAGCGCAAATCGATACCAGGTTACAAGAAAGTTTACATCCCTTAATAAAACCGTAACAAATCCATAATATTGGCTTAATATAGGGTTCGGGCTTCTTGACATAAGGACCATAATTCTAGTAAAATAAAATACCAATCTTGACATCCTCCGACCGGCATATTATAATAAGGTATGTATGCCGGGAAAGAGGGTGGTATGGTTGGCTGGGAAAGAAGTTCTAGCTCTTATTAGGCAAGATTTGGAGGCCCGTGTGGGCCAAAAGATAAAACTGAGAGCTAATCGGGGTAGGAAGAAGATTATTGAAAAGGTAGGTATCTTGGAGAAGACTTATCCGAACATTTTTGTTATCCGCCTGGAGGAACAGAGAAGCCCGGAACGCCGCATCTCCTTTAGCTATGCTGATGTTTTGACCGATACTGTAGAACTTATGGTGGAAGGTGAAGAAGGAGATATTCGGATAGGCGCTAAGGCGAGGAGCTAAGGGGTATTCAAAGCCCTAGCTCCTTTTTAAATCTTAGAGCATCAATCTAGGGATCTTTTATTGTTAACTCTTTTTCTATTGGTCAGCCTATATGATGTGGCAAGGAAGGCGTACCGATGAACCGAACTTCTGAACTTAGTGAAGTATTAGCCAGGTGGCGGGCTACCTTGCTTCAAAAGAAGAATGTGGTGGCTGTGGGGTACGGGTTTAAGATACGCGGAGGTAGGTCTACTGATATTCCCGCCATCCTAGTCTACGTGGCTCGCAAAGTACCCTTAAAGAACCTCCCCCCTAAAGAGCGTATACCACCTTGGGTGGAAGGTTGGCCTACTGACGTGGTAGAAGCCGGAGATATAAGGGTTTACCGCACATAATTCCCTTAGGCCTCACCCCATACTAAAAAGGGGTGGGGCCTTTTGTATTTTGTAGTTCAATCCCTATGATGCCCATGCTGTGGAGGAAGCGGTGCGTCTAAAGGAGGTTATGGGGGTCTGTCCAGCTCGCGTATACCCCTGAGGGGTGCCTTGAATGCGGTACCTGCCGTTATGGGTGTGCCCATGATAATATAGACTGGCGGTATCCTCGGGGTGGCTTTGGGATAATGCACAAATGTGGGTAAAAAAACATAAAAATACCTTAAGCCAAGGGCAGTTTAAAGAAACTTTCCCTTCTACCCTCGACCTGGATGCCTAATATATATTAAGGAGTAAGTAACACATAAGAGCAACAAATTATAACAGTAAATGGAAGGATAACATTTAGCTCCCCAAGGGGCTAGAAAGAGTCTTTACTTTAAGGGAGAGGAGAACATGGGTTGGCGTATCGGATTGGATCCTGGCCATGGCGGGCCTGACCCTGGGGCGGTAGGGGCTAGCGGCCTTATGGAAAAGGAAGTAACTTTAGAGGTAGCCCTTATGTTGGGGGAAAGGCTGTCCATAGCGGGCTGTGATGTAGTATTCTCCCGGCGCGAAGATGTAGATGTATCCTTGCCCGAACGAGTAGCTCTTTTCAACCGCGCTAAAGTAGACCTAGTTGTAAGCCTTCATGTTAATAGCTCATCTAGTCAGGAAGCCTCTTATCTCAGCACCTATATCTTAGCGCCTGGAGGGCAGGCAGAAAAGGCGGCCCGTTTTATCCAGAAGGAAATGGTAGAAGCTCTAAAATGGCCCGATGGCGGGGTACGGGAAGCTAACTTTTATATCCTGCGGGAGACGGAAGCCCCAGCCGTACTGGTGGAGATGGGTTTTTTAAGCCATCCCCAGGAAGAGGCTGCCCTCCGGCGCAAAGAGACACGCCAAACCCTAGCCTTAGCTTTGGCGCGGGGTATAGCTTTATACTTGGGGCTTAATCCAGATGTTTTTTCGTTACCTCAAGACATAGAAGGGCACTGGGCGGAAGCTATTATACGCCGCTGCCTTGAGCTGGGCCTCCTTAAAGGTTATCCTGATGGAACCTTTCGGCCAGACCAGCCTGCTACCCGGGCGGAACTAGCAGCTGGTCTTTTAAATCTTCTAGACAGGATACAAGCTTCTCGTTTATAATAAAAGGGGGTGTAACTTAGCCCTTGCGCGTGCGTTATAAAGTGTGGCTGGAGGAGGGAGAGCACGTCTTTGGTGAGGGGCTGTTCACCCTTCTCCGAGAGATTGAGCAGGAAGGGGCTATCAATAGAGCAGCCAAAAATTTAAGCATGTCCTACCGCCAAGCTTGGGGCCGTATCAAAAAAGCTGAAAAGCGGCTGGGTTTTCAGCTTCTTTTAACCCGGACGGGAGGGGAAGCTGGAGGTGGGGCAGAGCTAACCCCCCAAGGGAAAAGGCTTCTGGAAAGCTACGACCGCTTCCGCCAGCAAGTGGAGGAAGCCATCCAGGACGCCTTTAGAAAAAACTTTGGAAAATTATAGGGAGCTAAAAAGGGTCGGGGCTTTTTGTTAAGAAAGGGGGCCCATACTTTTTTAGCCTTCGTTATGCTTAAAAAAACATAAGGATCATCCAGCAAATCCTCTCCTAATAGGGGAAATAAAAAAATGATAGAGAGGAAGTAAAGCAATGCAAAAGAAAAAAGCGGTTTACTTGAGTTTCTGGGCAGCAAGTATTGTTTTGCTGGTACTCACCCTTTCTAGTTGTGGGTCATCTCAGAAACAATCTAACACAGCGGCGCCTGGTATAAAACCCGCTACTAAAAAAGAAGTCATCCTGGCTACTACTACCAGTACCATGGATACCGGCCTTCTCGATGTACTCCTCCCCCTCTTTGAGAAAAAGACAAATTACGTAGTAAAGCCCCATGCTGTAGGCACAGGCCAGGCTTTGGCTATGGGGGAACAAGGGAATGCCGATGCCCTTTTAGTTCATGCCCCGGAAGATGAGGTTAAACTGGTGGAAAAGGGTATAGCTATTAACCGACGCCTAGTTATGCATAATGATTTTATTATAGTTGGCCCTCCCGAGGACCCGGCCCAGGTTAAAGAAGCCAAGACAGCGGCTGAAGCCTTTAAGCGCATAGCAAGCAAGCAGACCCTTTTTATATCCCGGGGTGACGATTCCGGCACCCACAAGAAAGAAAAATCTATATGGAAAATTGCTGGCATAAAGCCTTCTGGCAAGTGGTACCAGGAAGCGGGGGCGGGCATGGGACAGACTTTAAACATAGCTTCAGAGAAGGGCGCTTATACCCTTACCGACCGGGGAACTTACTTGGCTCTAAAGAAAACTTTAAGGCTGGCCATCCTTTTAGAAGGGGAGAGATCCCTCTTAAATATTTACCATATCATGCAGGTTAACCCAGAAAAATTCCCCCAGTTACCCATAAACAGCGAGGGGGCCAAGGCTTTGGTGGATTTCTTCATCTCCCCAGAGACTCAAAAAATGATTGGCGAATTCGGGAAAGACAAATACGGGGAACCCCTTTTCTTCCCAGATGCCGGTAAAAAAGAAGAAGAGTTAGGCAGGTAGAAGGCGCTGGAAATATTAGGCAAAAAGAGCCAGGAATATCAGGTAAAAAGAATAACGAAAGAAGAAAAGAGTAGCAAAGTATTTTTGGATAAATTAAGAGGCGGATTAAACACTAAAAGGGAAATCTTGGGAAGTGAAAAGGCATGGAGGCGCTCTGGGAAGGCCTTCTTTATGGGTTTAAGCTCCTTATAGGTTTGGATCCCGGTGTTTTAGAGGTTGTAATTTTAACCTTTAAAGTGAGCGGCCTGGCCACTTTGGTAAGCATTTTGATAGGAGTACCTTTGGGGTTTCTACTGGCTTTTACCTCTTTCCCAGGCCGGCGTTTTATCGTGAGCCTCATCAACACTTTCATGGGGCTTCCCCCTACGGTGGTGGGCCTATGGGTAAGCTTCCTCCTTTGGCGGAGCGGTCCCTTAGGGCGCTTAGGCCTTATCTATACTCCTACGGCTATGATCATAGCCCAGGCTGTTATTGCTGCCCCCTTGGTGATAGGCTTATCCATGGCTGCTTTTCAGCAATTACCTGCCCGGCTTCCAGTCCAGATTCTAGCCCTGGGCGCCTCCCAGACCCAACTTTTCTGGTTTTTGCTGAGGGAAGGGCGCCTGGGTCTCCTAGCCGCAGTAATCGCAGGTTTCGGGGGTGTGATATCTGAAGTAGGCGCTTCTCTAATGGTAGGAGGTAACATCCTCCACCAGACGCGGGTTTTAACTACGGCCATAGTTATGGAAGTAAGCCGGGGCAACTTTCCTATGGCCTGGGCCTTAAGCTATATTCTCCTGGGTTTAAGCTTTAGCATAACAGCGGTTTTGACTCTGCTCCAACAAGGGAGGCGGAAAGCGTGGGGTTAAACTTACGTTTAGAAGGAATTAAAGTAGTAAAGGGAGGCCGCCAGGTGCTAGCGGTGGATGAACTTTATATCGCAGGGGGAGAAGTCTGGGGGTTGCTGGGGCCCAATGGAGCAGGTAAGAGCACCCTCTTGCAGGTGGTAGCCCTCTTAGAAAGGCCAGACCAGGGCCGTCTTTACTTCGATGGCGAGCCCATTATCTGGCGACGCCGGGAGTTATTGAGACTTAGGAGGAGGCTTTCCCTGGTCTTTCAAGAACCCCTCCTTCTTAGCACGACTGTATATCAAAATGTGGCTCTGGGCTTACGCTTCCGGGGGATGGAGGAAAAAGAGATAAGCCGAAGGGTAGAAGGATGGCTTAAGCTTTTGGGTTTAAGCCATCTGGCTTCCCGTTATCCTTGGGAATTATCGGGGGGCGAAGCCAGGAAAGTTAGCCTGGCTCGGGCTTTAGTGCTGGAACCCCACCTTTTACTCTTGGATGAGCCCTTTACTGGTCTAGATCTTCCTACCCGCACCCTTTTCCTAGAGGAACTCCGCCGTATAGTTAAAGAGAGGAACATCACAGTTCTCTTTGTTACCCATGATTATACCGAGCTTCCCCTGCTGGCTGACCGGGTAGTCCTCCTTTCGGAAGGAAGGATTTTAAGCACAGGGCGGCCGGAAGATTTGGTATCTCTCCTGCCAGGAGCAAGATCCCTGCCTGGGCCTGGACAAAGGTTCCTTCCATTCGTTACAATACAATCAGGGGGTTAGCCCTAAGAATAAAAGAATAGAGGAAGCGGAAGATGCCAGGCAAAATTTTAGTAGTGGATGATGAACCTGCCATTTTAGAACTGGTAACTTATAATCTAGAACAGGCGGGCTTTTCTACCCTCACGGCCACTGATGGGGAAACGGCTTTAAAGTTGGTAGAGGCTGAAAAGCCCGACCTAGTTATCCTAGATATCATGCTTCCTAAGATCGATGGATTCGAGGTATGCCGCACTATTAGGGCCCGCCATAATACACCTATCCTTATGCTTACGGCGAGGAGGGAAGAGGTGGACCGGGTGCTAGGCCTTGAATTAGGGGCCGATGATTATCTAGTCAAGCCCTTCAGCCCCCGGGAGCTCGTGGCTAGGGTCCGGGCAATACTACGCCGGGTAGCTGAAGCTGGTGGCCGGAAGGATGGCCTTATAATTGTAGGTGATTTAGTCATCAACCCAGAAAGCCATGAAGTCCAGGTAAGGGGGAAACCGGTAGAGCTCACCTTAAAGGAATACCAGCTTCTAAAGTTCCTAGCGGAGAATCCTGGGCGGGTTTTTACCCGCGAAGCCCTGCTAGATAGGTTGTGGGAAGGGGACTATTTTGGAGATACCCGTACCATAGATGTGCATATCCGCCACTTGAGGGAAAAAATAGAAGAAGATCCCAGCAACCCCCGTTATATCTTAACCGTACGGGGAGTAGGGTATAAGTTCCGCGAAAAGTGATCTCCCCCGTGGAAGGGTAGGGCTTCCCGCCTTGTAAGACTTAAGGGAATTCCTCTTAAACCCGTGCCTTAAACTTGGTGGCGCGGGTTTTGTTTTACTTTCATAAGGGCTCGGGTTAGGGCGCTATAGATATCAGCGCGGTACTGGGTTTCCAGCATGGATGCTTTAGTGTACAAGGCCCCCTTTTCCCTCACCACGTACCGGGGCGGTAGCTCATTTAGGGCCAGGGCTGCTATATCATACCGGCAAATTTCGCACTTACAGGCTTCGGGGTCCTGTTCTAACACGGTATCTAGCAATTCCCACACGCAATCTTCCATATAGTTTTTAAGGGTAAGTTCCTTAGGCACTGCCTCTCGCTCCTTTAAGATTACCTAAGTTTACTTTAAGTAACTTCACCAAGGGATTCGTTCCTTAAGGTTTTCTTTCCTTCACGGGGGAAAAATAATTTTTTAGAGGGAGACTTATGGGTGTATATCTTATCGGCGGAAACGAAGATCGAGAAGAGCGCTGCGAGGTTTTACGGGGGTTTTTGGAGGCTGGTGGGGGAGACCAGGCCGAGGTGGTGGTTATACCGGTGGCCTCTCAGAACATGGAGGAGGCCGGGGAGGTATATTTACGGCTTTTTACCCGCCTGGGCGCAAAACGGGTAGAAGCTGTAGCCCCGACTACGCGGAAGGAGGCTAACCAGGAGGCCCTGGAGCGCTTGGTAGAGAAAGCTAAAGCAGTATTCTTTACTGGCGGGGACCAATTAAGGCTCACTTCCCTTTTAGGAGGAACCAACTTGGACCGTGCCTTGCACCGGGCCTTCCAGCGCGGTACTTTAATGGGGGGTACTAGCGCGGGTGCGGCGGCCATGAGTTCCACCATGATCGTAGCTGGAGAGGGGGAAGTAGCACCTCAAGTTGATGTGGTACGTATGGCCCCTGGCCTGGGGTTTATCCGCGAGGTCATCATAGATCAACATTTTGCCCAACGAGGTCGCTTGGGCCGCCTTCTTGCCGCTATAGCCTACAACCCCTATATACTGGGGTTAGGTATAGATGAGGATACCGCAGTATGGGTGGATGGGGATAGATTGCAAGTATTAGGAAGAGGTACGGTTACAGTGGTGGATGGCCGGGGTATTGAGCATACTAATATATCTATAGCTGGGCCAAAACCCTTGGCCCTTACTGGTGTGGCTCTCCATGTTTTGCCAGCAGGTTATGGCTTTAATTTGGATACCCGGTGCCCCCTACCCCCTTTAAGCTAAACCTTCCCAACTTACCTTTATCCTTTAACATCCGGTATAATTTTCCTTTGGCTGGTTAAACTAGGAATCGGTTGGGAGGGAATTAAGGATTTTATGAAAATACTCGACTTCCGGGCCCTAGAGGGGCCCAATATCTTTTGCTTGCGCCCGGTGCTGGTGGCCCGGCTCGATTTAGGGAACTATGCTGAGGTTAATACTGGCCAAATCTTAAGTTTTGGGGAAAAACTTATGGCTACCTTGCCGGGTCTTAAGGATCACCATTGCTCCCGGGGATATAAAGGGGGATTTCAGGAGAGGTTGCTGGAGGGGACTTACCTGGGTCACGTGGTGGAACACGTCGCCCTAGAGCTCCTCTGGCTGGCCGGTGAGGAGGTTTCTTACGGCAAAACCCGGCATACCCAAACCCCCGGGCTGGTAGAGATCATCCTGGAGTACAGCTGTAAGAAGGCTGCGGAAACAGCCCTTGGTCTTGCGGTGGATTTGGTCTTAAGCCTTCTTCAGGAAAAAGATTATAACGTCCAGGCCACCCTAAAAAGGCTAAAGGAGGTTCTCGATAAGCACCGCCTGGGCCCCAGCACAGAAGCCATTGTAGCTGCCTGCCGTCGCCGCGGTATTCCAGTACGGCCCTTAGGGGAAGGAAGTTTGCTCCAGCTGGGGTACGGCTGCCGTAGCCGCCGGATATGGGCTACTATAACTGAAAACACTAGCTGCCTAGCCGTGGATATAGCCAGGGATAAGGCTTTGACCAAAAAGCTACTAAAGGAGTTCGGCTTGCCGGTACCCCGGGGGTTGGTAGTTGAAAGCCCGGAGGAAGCAGTAACTGCGGCCCATGAGCTGGGTTTTCCTGTAGTAGTAAAACCCCTCCACGGAAACCAAGGGAAGGGTGTTTTTACCAACCTTAAGAAAGCCTCCGAGGTTAGGCGGGCTTACCGGGAGGCGGCAGCCTACGGTCCCGTTCTGGTCGAAGAGCATCTTCCTGGACGTCAATATAGGCTTTTAGTGGTTAAGGGAAAATTTATAGCCGCTTCCGAGCGCTTGCCCGCGCAGGTTGTGGGTGATGGCCAGCATTCCATCCGGGAGCTTATTAAACTAGCCAATTTAGACCCAGCCCGCGGCGAAGGTCACGACCGCCCCTTAACCAGGCTGCCTTTAGATAGCCTAACCCTTTTTACCTTAAGGCGCCAAGGATGGTCCCTAGAGGATATACCTCCTAAAGGTACAGTCATCCTTTTAAGGGAAAGCGCTAACCTAAGTACGGGCGGGACCGCGGTAGATGTAACTGACCGGGTTCACCCCCGTAATGCCGAATTAGCTATAGAGGCGGCCAGGATCATCGGCCTGGATGTAGCTGGGGTGGATATGATCTGCCCCGATATTACCCGCCCGTTAACTACTGGAGGGGGTGGAATTGTAGAGGTAAATGCAGCTCCAGGAATCCGTATGCACCATTTTCCCACAGCTGGTCAGCCCCGGGATGCCGCAGCGGCCATAGTGGAAAGCCTTTTTCCTCCGGGAGACGATGGCCGCATCCCCATTGTATCTATCACGGGCACCAACGGTAAAACTACCACAGCCCGCCTTATCGCCTATATCCTGGGCTTGACTGGTTTAACGGTAGGCCTTACCACCACCGATGGGATATATATTGGAGGACGGCTAGTGGAAAAGGGAGATGCGGCGGGTCCAGCTAGTGCCCGGAGGATCTTGGCTGACCGGAGGGTGGAGGTGGCTGTGCTGGAAACAGCCCGCGGAGGGATTTTGCGGGCGGGGCTAGCTTACGACCGGGCGGATGTAGGTATTGTACTTAACGTTAGCGAAGATCACCTGGGTCAATATGGGGTGGAAACCTTGGAAGATTTAGCCTACGTTAAATCCCTGGTGGTAGAAACAGTCAAGGAGGACGGCTGGTCAGTGTTAAATGCCGACGATCCTTTAACAGCACGGATGCGGGATCAAGCCCGGGGTAAGGTCATATTCTTTAGTTTAAACAGCCGTAACCCTATAGTGGTAAATCACCTAACTGGTGGGGGTACGGCCGTCTATACTCAAGCTGGCTATATCTTTATAGCCCAGGGGAGCTTAAAAAAGAGGCTTCTGCCCGTTTCCGCAGTAACTTGCGCCTTTAAAGGTCTGGCCCGCCATAACCTGCAGAACGCTTTAGCTGCTGTAGCTGCCTGCCTGGCTTTAAATATCCCTTTTTCTACAATAGCCCGGGGTTTAAAGGAGTTCGGCCGGGTACCAGAGCATAACCCAGGGCGCCTGATGTTCCAGGAAATTGGCGGGGTTAAGGTTATTATAGATTATGGCCATAACCCGGCAGGTTTTGAGAGCGTGCTTAAGCTAGCCAGGCAGATCTCCCCTGAGGTAATAGGGGTAATCGGGGTGCCGGGGGACCGGCCGGACAGTTCTATCCTTAAGAGTGGAATGGTGGCGGGCCGCTTCTGCTATCGGCTGGTCATAAAGGAAGACAAGGATCGGCGGGGCCGGAATCCCGGGGAGGTAGCTAGCTTGCTACACCGAGGAGCCTTGGCTGCGGGGCTTTCTCCGGAAAGGATAGAAGTGGAGCTTAAAGAGAAGGAGGCGGTTAATAAAGCCTTAATGAGAGCGCGACCTGGCCAGGTAGTAGCCATTTTTTACGAGGAATTAGAGGTAGTTTGTCAGGTAGTTAATAGGTTTAAGAGTGAAAAAAGAGGATTTTTGCTAGATATGGTGTATAATTAAGGGACAGGGGATTTTGGTCTTAAGCTTTTACTGACCTTAAGAAGGAATGTGAGGTTCTTTTGCAGGAGATCACCTTACGGGCTTATGCCAAGATCAATTTAACTTTAGAAGTTAAAGGGACCAGGGACGACGGATACCATGAAATAAGTACTATCTTCCAGAGTATAGCCCTGCACGATACAGTGACCTTGCGACGAGCGGAAAGTATCGAGCTAGAAGTTAAGGGGATGGAAGGGCTTCAAAGGCCGGAGAATCTGGCCTGGCGGGCGGCCGCGCTCTTGCGGGAAAGGTATCCTTTTCCAGGGGTAAAAATAATCCTAGAAAAAAATATACCTGTAGCTGCTGGCCTGGCTGGGGGGAGTACCGATGCCGCAGCTGTCCTTATAGGCTTAAATTATCTTTTCGGTTTAGGCCTTACTCCTGGTATGCTGGCTTGCTTAGGGGAAAGGCTGGGTGCCGATGTACCCTTCTGTATCCTAGGGGGTACTGCCCTGGGTAGGGGAAAAGGGGAAAGGTTGCTGCTTTTACCTTCTCCTCCTCGCCTGTGGCTGGTTATAGTTAGACCCTCCTTCGCTGTTAGTAGCCGGGAAATTTATGCAAGTTGGGATGCTGGCGTAGGCGGTAAGGATTTTGTGTTACCCCAAGAAGAAGAAGCTGTGGCAGCCTTGTATCATGGTGACCGGCAAGCTTTAGTGGCTTCTTTAGGCAATGCCCTGGAGAAGGTTACCTGTACCCTTTATCCTGAGGTGAAGGCTATAAAGGAGCGCTTGTTGGCCTATGGGGCAGAGAAGGCCGTCATGTGTGGCAGCGGCCCGGCTGTCTTCGGGGTAGTCCCTAACCGGGAGGAAGCGGAGAGGATCGCCCGGAGGCTAAAACCTAAATACCCGGATACCTTCATTACGCATACTTTATAAAATCACGTGTTATAAATTTATGCTCCTTGCTGTTTCTGTTTTGTTCTATGAACTTTGTGCCTAACTTTGCCTTTCGCCAAGCTAGAGTTTGGAAAGCAGGTTTTTCAATAGGGAAACTTGAGACAATTTAAAGATGGGGGAGTTTAAATTCCGGAGGGAGATATTTATGAAAAATATACTAGCTGGGAAGCTAGAAAACTATAAGCCTCTACGGGAGATCGTCTTTGAAACTTTGCGCGAAGCCATCATTACGGGCCAGCTCAAAGCAGGGGAGCGCCTGATGGAAGTACAGCTGGCGGAAGAAATGGGGGTAAGCCGTACCCCTGTCCGGGAAGCCATCCGCAAGCTGGAATTGGAAGGCTTCGTAGTCATGATACCCCGGAAAGGAGCTTATGTGGCTGATATTTCTACAAAAGACATCGCTGATGTTTTTGAAATACGGGCTGCCCTGGAAGCTTTGGCTGCTGCCCTGGCCTGTGAACGCATTACCGAAGAAGAACTGGAAGAACTTGAGCGTCTACTTGTACGGGTGGCTGAATGTGTAGAAAAAAACGACTTAGAAACCCTTATTCAAGTAGATACCCAATTTCACGATGTCCTATACCGTGCCAGCCGCAACGACCGGTTGGTCCAGATAATAAACAACTTAAGGGAGCAGATCCAGCGGTTCCGTACTACTTCCCTGGCTACTCCTGGCCGCATGCGGGAAACCTTGGAAGAGCATAAGGCTCTGGTGGAGGCTATTGCTGCCCGGAACGTTGAACTTGCTCAACGTCTGGCCCAGGAGCATATAGAAAACGCTGAAAATCGCATGCTAGAGGCCATCCGGGAAGAGATGCGTGCACGCCAGGGGGAAAGCTCATAAGTTAAAGAAGGGGTAAAAGGGCATAAAGGAGGTTTTGTATAAAAAAGCTCCGGTTATTAAGAAGCTCCGGTACGGTTCCTTTATTTTTGAAGGGTTAGGACTTTAGGAGGTAAAAGGGATGAGGAACATTGACGGGATAGTGCTGGCCGGGGGTAGCCCGGGGAAGGGAGAGATTTTAGGAGCCACCACCGAAGCCCTCCTCCCTGTGGGTGGTCGTCCTATGGTTACGTGGGTATTACGGGCACTACAAGATTCAGGCTGTATAGAGCGCCTGGTCCTGGTGGGACCGCCGGAGCTTTCGACATTAGCCGAAGAAGAGGGGGTATACTGGGTTTTAGCTGGGTCTTCCGCTGTAGAAAGTGCCTTGAACGGGTACCGGGCTTTGGAGGGGAGCAGATGGCTTCTCTTGGCTACAGCCGATCTCCCCCTTCTTACCCCCCAAGCGGTGAGGGATTTTTTAGAGCGCTGCCTTAAGGTAGAGGCAGACCTTTATTATCCCATTATTACCCGCCAATCTGTGGAGGAAAAATTCGGGGGAGCTCGCCGCACATATGTGCGCCTTAAGGAGGGGACCTTCACAGGGGGCAACTTGGCCCTTATGCGGGCGGACGCCCTTATGCCTTGTGCCCTTCAGGGGGAAAAATTAGTTAAGCTGCGCAAAAGCCCTTTAGGCCTGGCCAGACAGATAGGCCTTTTGTTTATTTTGAAATTTATTTTAGGCAGGCTTACCCTAGCGGAAGTGGAGAGGAACTTTTCTCATCTTTTAGGAGTCCGTGGGGTGGCTATAATTACTCCTTATCCAGAGATAGGTATGGATGTAGATAAACGGGAGGATTGGGAGCTGGTGCGCCGGGTCTTTGACTCGGCAACATTTCTGGGGGGAGGGTAAAAGGTGGAGGGAGTAGTAGCCGTCATCTTGGCGGCCGGCGAAGGGAAGAGGATGCGTTCCGACTTACCCAAGGTTCTTCACCGGGTAGCGGGTAGGACCCTCGTTGAGCATGTGTTGGCGGCTGTGGAGGGAGCCGGTATCCACGAGATCGTTTTGGTGATAGGCCATGGGGGTGAGCTAGTACGTTCTTATTTAGGTCCTCGCTATAAATATGCCTGGCAGGAAAGGCAGTTGGGAACAGGACACGCCCTGGCCCAAGCTCAAGAGCTTGTGAGGGGAGCCTCGACCCTCCTAGTATTGTGTGGCGACACCCCCTTGCTCCGGTCCTCCACCCTGGCTGCCCTGGTGGCTGCCCACCGGGAGGAAGGGGCTGCGGCTACCTTGCTGGTGGCTTGTGTGGAGGATCCCACCGGGTATGGCCGGGTGTTGCGCGACTCCCATGGTCTAGTACAAAAGGTAGTGGAAGAACGGGATGCCACCCCCGATATTAAAGCTATTAAGGAGATTAACAGTGGGACCTATTGTTTTACCGCTTCCCTGGTCTGGCCAGCTCTAGAAGAGATAAAGCCTTTAAATGCCCAGGGTGAATATTATTTAACAGACATAATTGAGCTTTTCTGCCGTAGGAATGAAAAGGTCCAGGCTATAAAATGTGCAGATCCGGAGGAAATCTTAGGGGTAAACGACCGGGTGGAACTGGCCCGTGCTGCTCAAGTACTTCGCCGGCGAATAAACGAGGAACTTATGCTTAAAGGGGTGACTATAGTAGACCCCGCTACTACCTTTATCGATGCCGGGGTAGAAGTGGGCCGGGATACAGTGATATTACCCTTCACTTTTTTAGAAGGGAGGACCTCTATTGGTTCCCGTTGTATTATTGGACCCCAGACTACCGTAAAGGATAGCTCCATTGGGGAGGAAACCTCCATAAGTTACTCCGTTATTTGGGAAAGCGTAGTAGGTTCCCGTTGTCAGATAGGCCCCTTCGCTTACTTGCGACCGGGAACAATTTTAGCTGACCGGGTGAAGGTGGGGGATTTTGTAGAAATCAAAGCTTCACGGGTGGGCGAGGATAGCAAGGTACCCCATTTGACCTACTTAGGGGATGCTGAAGTGGGGAAAAACGTGAATATCGGAGCGGGCACCATTACCTGCAACTACGATGGCCACCAGAAATGGCCCACTATAATAGGCGATGGAGCTTTTATCGGTAGCAATACCAACTTGGTGGCGCCGGTAGAAGTGGGGGAAAAGGCTTTAATAGGCGCGGGTTCCACTATAACTAAAAATGTACCGGCAGGAGCCTTGGCTTTAGCTCGGGCCCGGCAGGTCAACCTTCCAGACAGAGGCCGGGCTAAGCTAGATAAAAGGGAAAGGTCGGGTGAGGGATGACCAGCGAAACAGATATGCTAAAGATCTTCACAGGCAATGCCAACCCTAAGCTCGCCCAGGAGATCTGCGCCTACCTTAAGGTGCCCCTGGGGAAAGCTAAGGTGGGGCGCTTCAGCGACGGGGAAATAAGCCTAGCCATAGATGAAAGCGTGCGGGGGGCTGATGTCTTTGTAATCCAGCCTACCTGTAACCCGGTGAACGATAACCTAATGGAACTTTTAATCTTGATAGATGCCCTGCGGCGGGCCTCGGCCTGGCGCATAACAGCAGTAATACCATATTATGGATATGCCCGCCAGGAGCGGAAGACCCGGGCGCGAGATCCCATTTCAGCTAAGCTGGTGGCTAACCTCATTACTGCTGCTGGGGCAGACCGCGTCCTCACCATGGACCTGCACGCTGGGGCCATCCAAGGTTTTTTTGATATACCGGTAGATCATTTGACAGCCATACCTATCCTGGCCGATTACTTTAAGGCCTTAAATCTTAAAGAGCTGGTTGTAGTCTCGCCTGACGTGGGGGGTGTGATTCGAGCCCGTAATCTAGCCGAACGGCTCAAGGCAGAAATAGCTATCATCGACAAGCGTAGACCCACCGCCAACGTAGCTGAAGTAATGAACATAATTGGCGAAGTGGAGGGCAAGACAGTAATCATGGTAGATGATCTCATCGATACCGCTGGAACCATATGTTTGGGTGCACAGGCTTTAAAAGAGCAAGGTGCGCGGTCCATCTACGCTTGCTGCACCCACCCGGTGCTCTCCGGGCCTGCCGTGGAGAGGCTGGAGGCGTCCCCCATTGAGGAAGTAGTGGTTTGCAATACCATTCCGGTACCCGCGGAAAAGAATACGCCTAAGCTCCGCCATCTCTCAGTGGCTCCCCTTTTAGGGGAGGCCATCATACGTATCCACCGGGACGAATCCGTCAGTACCTTGTTTGATTAAGAGTCGAGATCCAGTGCCAAACTATGGGTTAAGCTTTAACTTAAGGAGAAAGCAAAACTTATTTTCCTTGTTTCCTTTTGCCCGGGAAAATCTAGTTGGGCTTTAACGGTTTATCCTTTTGGCTTAAGCCAGGTAAACGCTTAAGGTACCGGTTTAAACTCTGGCCCCATTTTTCGGTAGCTCTTGAGGCAGCTTCCCAGCTAGGCCAGCTCAAAGCACCCCGTCGGCGCTGGATGAGGTTGGGGGCTTCAGCCTTGGCAATTAAAGCATCGCGGCCGCAGGTGCGGATGGTAGAAGCCGGAAGTAAGGTATGGCCTTGCCACAGCTTCCCTTTTAACTCCAGCTCTTGTATTTTACCGTCCCGGGGATCAAAAAAGAAATCCTCTACAGTACCTAAGACGACCCCCTCTTCTGTTATTACCCTGGCTCCCACCAGGGGCAGAAGTTTCTTAGCTAGCTCCTCTAGCTCAGGTAGGGAGCGCAAGTTTACTACTGCTGAAGCTTCATCGATGGTCACGGCGTGGCTACCAATATTTTTCACATGGCTGTACGGTATTACAGGTTGCTCTTTAAACCAACCCTTACGGTCTAGGATAAGGCCAGCTATTTTTAAGTTTTGGAGATCGAGGAGGAGCCGCTTTACGCGCCCTACTACTTGCCCGTCGGCTAGGCTTATTACAGGCATTCCCAGGATTTTTTTACTGCGGTGCAGCATTCTTTTCACCTCCCGGATAGAAAATGTTTATGCTTAAGATGACCAATTTATGCTACATTATAATTTCAGGAGAAAGGGGAGAATTACATTTTATGGAAGCCAGTGTATTAACAGTTCAGCCTAGGCAGAAAACCGGTAAAGGACCGGCTCGTCGTTTAAGACAGCAAGGTTTGTTACCAGCAATTTTATACGGCCGGGATGCGGGGAATCTTCCCATAATGATTAAGCTAAAGGAACTCCAGAGGGTTTTAGAAAGGGAAGGGGAGAGGGCCTTAGTCAAAGTCCATCTGGAAAAGGATGGTGCAAGACAAGAATACATGGCCCTACTCCGGGAAGTCCAGCGCGACCCCATACGGGGCGACCTGCTTCATGTAGATCTCTACCAGGTTCCGGCCGGAGAAAAGATCACTGTTACGGTACCTGTGGTTTTAGAGGGCGAACCACGAGGGGTCAAAGCTGGGGGTATCCTCCAGCACGGTTTATCAGAGCTGGAGATAGAATGTTTACCTGCTGACCTGCCGGAAGCCATTGTGGTGGATGTGAGCGGCTTGGACGTTGGTGACCATCTTACCGTGGCCGATATTAAGCCACCTAAAGGAGTGAAGATACTTTCGGAACCCGAGGGCCTCATTGCCACCGTGGTGGAACTGGAGAAGGGTGAGGAGGCCGAGGCCGAAGAGGAAGGGGGAGCTCCTGAGGGAGCTTAAAAGGAGACGGTATAACGTTTGAGGCAAACGGGGAGGATAACCGGTGAAGATGGTTGTGGGCCTGGGTAACCCAGGCCCCTTGTACGAGACCACGCGCCATAATGCTGGTTTTATGGCCTTAGATCTCCTGGCCGATGAATTAGGGATAAACTTTACCCGGGAAAAGCAGGGGGCCCTCATAGGCACAGGTCAAATAGAGGGCCGGCGAGTTCTTTTAGTTAAGCCCCTCACCTTTATGAACCTTAGCGGCCAGGCGGTGGCCGGGCTCGCCCGCTGGTACGGTATATATCCTCAGGATATTCTAGTGCTTTTAGATGATCTGGACCTGCCCCCCGGACGTTTGCGCATCAGGCCACGGGGTAGCTCAGGCGGACATAAAGGTTTAGCCTCTGTACTTGAAGCCCTGGGGACCGAAGGGGTACCACGTGCCAGGATCGGTATTGGACGACCTCCTCCGGGTAAGGACGTGGTGGAGTACGTCTTGGAGCCTTTTACTAATCAAGAATGGGAGGCTGTCCGTCCCATTCTAATACGGGCCGCCGAAGCCGCCCGTTTTTGGATCCTAAGCGGAGACATAGAAGAGGTCATGAATCGATATAATTGTTAAAGCATAGCGAAGGCGGGAAGGAAACGATAATTGCCGGAATTAAAGGCTGTTTTGGTTGGATCTTTAGCTGCAGTTCTAGCTTGGCCTGTCAACCGTTTCTTTCTTCCTAAATGGAGATTCAACATTTCCCTTTGGGGCCCCCTCTGGGAGGAAGGACTGAAAACAGGCTTGGCCCTCGCCTGGGGGGGTTCCTTGTTCTTTGCTCATTTTACCTTTGGGCTCATCGAGGGAGCCTGGGAATGGAGCTGGGGGCGAAAGGGTGCGGCTTGGGCAGCTATAGGAGGGCATACCCTGTTTGGCCTGGCCGCCGTCCTGGCCTGGTGGGCCTCTAATTCCCCCTTTTGGGCTTGGGGAGCGGGAGCCTTGCTACATATAGGGTGGAACTTATTCCTTTATTTTCTCCATCGCCAATTTCCTTCTCCTTGACTTAAGGAGGCTGGGCGGGCTATAATGGAAAAAGCAAGGCCCTGGCCTAATAGAGGGCCTTTTAGTATGGAAAAACGAGAGGTAAACGAGAGGGTATATGTATAATCACGGACTCTTGCAAATCGTTAGAGATAGCGCACAATTTCACAATCTCGCGGAAGGCCTCCGGCGGGGGCTTGCTGAACAGCAATTATATGATATTCCGGATGGGCTAAAAAGCCTCTGGGTTACGGCCATGGTAGCCCATTTTCAACCCCTACTGGTCATAACGGCTTCCTCAGAGGATGCCCAGCGCCTAGCTGCTGACGTGGATGCCTTCTGGCCTGGAGAAGGGATTGAATACCTGCCGGCAGGGGAACTTTTGCCCATAGGTGTTCATGCCTATAGCCCTGAGATACCCGCCCAACGCATACGGGTTTTAAGCGATTTATTGCGGGGTAAGGCCAAAGTAGTGGTTATGGCTGTAGAAGCCTTGGCCGGCAAGCTTCCACCCCCAGACCTTTTCCGCTCCACCCTTTTAACTCTAAAAGTAGGACAGAATATCGACCGTGAGAATTTGCTAGACCGCTTGGTCCGCTTGGGGTACCGCCGGGAGGAAATAGTGGAGGCGCCCGGTCATCTTGCTGTACGGGGTGGGATTATCGATATCTATCCCCTGGGTGCCGAACAACCAGTAAGGTTAGAATTTTTTGGGGATGAAATAGATTCTTTACGCGCTTTTGATCCGACTACGCAGCGTTCGGTACAAGAACTGGAGGAAGTAGTTATCACCCCAGCCCGGGAAATGGTGGCTCCAGAGGAACGGGAGCTAGGGCTTGCTCGCCTGGAAGAGGAATACCTAAGGACATTAGAGCGTTTAAAAAAGAGCCGGCCCCAGGCTGCCCGGGAGCTAGAAGAAAGGATGGACCAGCTTTTGGCTAGCCTTAAGGCTGGCGATTGGCCTGAAGGGGTAGATCAACTAGGCCCCTTTTTCTATCCCCGGTTAGCCAGTATCCTCGAATATTTCCCCCGGCCGCCTGTGCTCATCCTTGACGATCCCCAGCGGTTGATGGAAGAAGCCAAGCGGCGGGAAAAACACCGGGTAGATATCTTTACCCAGATGTTAGAAGGAGGATTAGCTTTACCTTCCCAGGGAGAAGCCTACGCTACTGTAGCAGAACTGGAGAATTTGTTTGCGAGGTATCAGCGGATATACTTCTCCCTCCTTCCTCGGCGGGCTACCCCAGGAGTACGCCAGATTATAGGTGTAGGTGCCCAGTCTATTCCTGCCTTTCAAGGGAAAATAAAATTTTTAGTCCAGGAATTATCCCGCTTTCGCCGGGAACAGTACCGTATTATCCTGATGGTCGCTGATCCTGGACGCATAGAGGCTTTACAGCAGAATCTAGGGGCGGAAGGCTTAGAGACAGTAGCCCTAAAAGATGTATCCTCTCCGCCCCAGCCGGGCCAAGTGGTGGTGGTTCCCGGCCGGCTTCGCCAGGGCTTCAGCTGGCCCCAGATGCGCCTGGTTATCTTGGGAGACGCTGAGCTTTACGGGCCCGTACGCCGTCCCCGGAAGCATAAAGTGGTCCGGGAAGGCCTGCGTATAAGCTCCTTTGCCGACCTTAAAGAGGGGGACTATGTGGTTCATGTTCATCACGGTATCGGCCGGTACTTGGGTATCCAACAATTGGAAGTAGAAGGCATTAAAAAGGATTACCTGGTCATACAATACGCAGGTAACGACCGGTTATACGTGCCCATTGATCAGATCTCCCTGGTCCAAAAATATATTGGGGCGGAGGGGCATGTGCCGCGCCTTTATCGCCTGGGAGGTAATGAGTGGGCTAAAGTTAAGGGCCGGGTACAGGAAGCTGTACGGGCTATGGCCGAAGAACTTTTAAATCTTTACGCTACCAGGCAGACTATACAGGGGCACGCCTTTTCCCCAGATACGCCTTGGCAACGGGAGTTTGAGGAAGCCTTCCCCTACACGGAGACTCCCGATCAGCTTAAAGCCATAGCCGAGGTCAAGGCCGATATGGAGAGACCTAAGCCTATGGACCGGCTCTTGTGTGGGGATGTGGGGTACGGCAAGACAGAGGTGGCTTTGCGGGCTGCCTTTAAGGCGGTTATGGATGGGAAACAAGTAGCTGTGCTGGTACCCACTACTGTTTTAGCCCAGCAACATTACAATACCTTCAAGCAGCGTTTTGCCCCTTATCCCATAAAGGTAGCTGTTTTAAGCCGTTTCCTTTCACCTAAGGAACAGGCGGAAACTGTGGCGGCCCTGGCCCGGGGAGAGATCGACATCATCATCGGTACCCACCGGCTTCTTTCTAATGACGTCACTTTTAAAGACCTGGGCCTAGTTATAATCGACGAAGAACAGCGCTTTGGGGTAGCCCATAAGGAAAAGCTTAAGCAACTCCGCTATAGTGTGGATGTGTTGACCATGACCGCCACTCCTATTCCTCGAACCCTGCACATGGCCCTGGCTGGCGTGCGGGATATGAGCCTTATCGAGACGCCGCCGGAAGATCGTTTTCCGGTCCAGACTTATGTAGTGGAGTATAGCCCGGAACTGGTGCAGGAGGCCATCCGGAGGGAACTGGAACGGGGCGGCCAGGTATACTATGTCCATAACCGGGTGGCAGATATCGACCAGGTAGCTTTCACCTTGCAACAGCTGGTACCTGAAGCCAGGATAGCTGTGGCTCACGGCCAGATGCCGGAGGAAGAACTGGAAAGGATAATGCTAGATTTCATCGAGGGCCATTATGATGTCCTGGTCTGCACTACCATTATTGAGAATGGACTAGACATCCCTAACGTCAATACCCTGATTGTAGACGAGGCTGATACCTTCGGCCTAGCCCAGCTCTATCAGCTTCGAGGTCGCGTGGGGCGCAGCAATCGCCTGGCCTATGCTTACTTTACCTACCGGCCAGATAAGGTTTTAGGGGAGGTGGCGGAAAAACGGCTGGCCGCCATCCGGGAGTTTACTGCCTTGGGTTCAGGATATAAGATCGCCCTCCGCGATCTCCAGTTACGGGGTGCCGGGAATCTTTTAGGCCCTGAGCAGCACGGCCATATGCTGGCTGTGGGTTTTGACCTTTATTGCCAATTACTGGAGGAAGCTGTACGTAAGCTTAAAGGCCAACCTATACCTTCTGAGGTATCTACGCCGCGCGGTGCTTCCGTAGAGCTTAAGGTAGACACCTTTTTAAGTGACGATTATATCCCTGATGCTAGCCTCAAGATGGAATTTTACCAGAGGTTCCTTGCGGCCAGCAGCGTGGCGGAGGTAGATGAAATAGCAGCTGAAATGATAGACCGCTTTGGCTCCCCGCCCCCGGCGGCGGAAAATTTAATTCTTATGGCCCGCATAAGGCTTTTGGCTGGCGAATTAGGTATTACCAGCGTCCAACAGCGCGGCGGGGAAGTAGAACTCAAATTCAACGATAAACCAGTCTTAAAAGGGGAAAAGCTCCTTCAGCTTTCCTCTTTCTTTCCACGTCGACTTTCCTTTTCTTCCGCTGGTGGCTTGGCCATCAGGGTGCGCATTAAGGGTCTGGACAGCCATAGCCTCCTTAAACTCCTGCAGGAACTCTTAAGCCGTATGCGAGAATTAGCCCAGGCTTAAGGCAGCTTAAGGAAAAACATGAATAAACACCTAAAGGGGGTTATATACTAACAGTGAAGCTTGAACCCTTGCCAGCCACCCAGGGAGGAAAAGGGGGGAAAATTAGTGAAAGCAACAGGCATAGTTCGGCGCATAGATGATTTAGGTCGTGTGGTGATACCTAAGGAGATCCGCCGGACCTTACGCATCCGCGAAGGCGATCCTCTGGAGATTTTCGTGGATCGGGACGGAGAAGTAATCCTAAAAAAGTACTCTCCCATCGGCGAACTAGGCGATTTTGCTAAGGAATACGCTGATGCCCTGCATGAAGCCGTCGGGCATATCGCCTGTATTGCCGACCGGGACAACATCATAGCTGTAGCCGGCGCCCCGAAAAAGGAATTCCTGGATAAACCCATCGGCCCGGCAGTAGAGAAGGCTATGGAAGAACGCAGATCAGTGATTATTAACAATCCTGGAGAGCACATTTTATGCAAGGAGTGCCCCGAGGATACAGAAGGCGAACCTTGCAAATTCTCCGCTGAAGTTATAGCGCCTATTATCGCGGAGGGAGATCCCATTGGAGCTGTTATCCTTTGCTCGAAGGACCCGAATGTTAAAATGGGGGAGATGGAGTTAAAACTTGCGGAGACAGCGGCAAGCTTCCTAGCCAAACAAATGGAGCAATAAAAAGAAAAAGTGCAGGCCCCTTTATAAAAAGGGGCTTGTTTTTTGGTTAGATTGCCAGGTAAAATAAAGGCGGCATAGAGAAGCCTTGGGAACGGCTGATTCTAGAGGACTTAAGGTGGCGGATCACTTCCCCATGCCCGGTAGATGTTATATTGCAGGCTTAGGTCCCGGGAACCCTGAACATATACCTCTAGCCTTGTGGCAGTTGCTAGAACAAGGTTCTCGCCTCCTTTATTTGCGCACAGCCTACCATCCAGCTGTCAAAGCCTTGGAGGAGCGCGGGATTAAGTTCACCTCCTTTGATCCCCTTTATGAGACAGCCGCCTCCTTCGAGGAGCTTTACCGAGAGATAGTGCGCACTCTCTTACGGGCCGCAAAATCGCAAGAAGTAATATATGCGGTTCCCGGCCATCCTCTGGTAGCGGAGGTTTCTGTTAGCCTCCTCCTTAAAGAGGCCGGGGCCCAAGGGATAGAGACGCCCCTCATCCCAGCTTTAAGTTGCTTGGACGCTGTCTTCGTTGCCCTGAAACTCGATCCGACTAGTGGTCTGTTTATCCTGGATGCCCTGGCTTGGCCTGGCCGCCCGTGGAACCTGGGGCAAGGGGCCCTTATAACTCAAGTTTATAACCGGCGGGTAGCTGGGGAGGTTAAGCTTAAGCTTATGGATTTCCTTCCTGATGAGCACCCTGTGGTGGTGGTTAGGGCTGCCGGAGTGCCAGGCGAGGAGAGGATCCGGGAGATACCCTTATACAAGCTAGACAGGATAACTTGGCTAGACCATTTAACCACCCTGTACGTAACCCCCTATCCAGAAGGGGATAAGTATACCTTAGAAGGGCTACGGGATCTTATGGCCCGCCTCCGTGGTCCTGAAGGTTGCCCCTGGGATAAACAGCAAACCCACCAGACCCTTAAACGTTACCTCCTCGAGGAGACCTATGAAGTTTTAGAGGCTCTGGAGGAGGGCGATATGCATAAACTAAGCGAGGAATTGGGAGACTTACTGCTACAAGTAGTCTTCCACGCCCGGTTGGCCGAGGAAGAGGGCTTTTTCAACTTGCGGGATGTAGTGGTGGGTATTGTAGATAAAATGATCCGGCGCCATCCCCATGTTTTTGGCCAAGCTAAACTTAAGACAGCCCAGCAGGTCTTAAAGCGCTGGGAAGAGATCAAAGCCCTAGAAAGGAAGGATAACGGCGAGGAGGCCCTTTTACAGGCACCCCGGATCCTTCCAGCCTTGCTTCGCGCTTTAAAGGTACAGGAACAAGCCGCAAGGGTAGGTTTTGATTGGCCGGAAGTAAAGGAGGTGTGGGCTAAGGTCTACGAGGAACTGGAGGAGCTTAAGGCTTCCGTGAACATAGGTGAGGAAGAAAAAATTACTGAAGAGGTAGGGGATGTGCTTTTTGCCCTGGTGAACTTGGCTCGCTGGCTTAAAGTGGAACCCGAGACCGCCCTTACTAAGACCATCGACAAATTTTGCCGTCGCTTTCATTATATAGCGGAGGAAGCTCGTCGGCAGGGGCGGAAGCTGGAAACCATGACGCTAGAAGAGATGGACACCCTTTGGGAGAAAGCAAAAAATTAAAGGTATACTAGCTGGTAATGCAGGAGAATGTTGGATTTTGGCGAATAAGGTATAAGGTTAGAAACCATTATTAATAAAAATATTGTAAAGGAGGGTCGGTACTTGAACAAGGCCGAATTAGTAGCCAGCGTGGCGGAGAAAGCCGAAATGACCAAAAAAGATGCTGAGAAGGCTGTGAATGCCCTCTTTGCCAGCATCGAGGAGGCCCTGGCCAGGGGGGACAAAGTACAACTGGTGGGTTTCGGCACCTTTGAGGTGAAGGAGCGTGCTGCCCGGGTGGGCCGTAACCCGCGGACTGGCGAGGAGATCTCCATCGCCGCCACCAAGGTACCTGTATTTAAGGCTGGTAAAGCCCTGCGGGATGCAGTTCTTAAATAGGCAGGTTTAAAGCTTAAGTTGCGGCTGGATAAATTTTTGAAGGTTTCTCGGTTAATTAAGAGGCGGACCCTGGCCAAGGAGGTCTGCGAGGCGGGCGCAGTTCAGGTTAACCGGCGGCCAGCGAAGGCCAGTACAGAAGTTAAGCCCGGCGACATCATCACGTTAACCTTAGGGCCCAGATGGCTGATTCTAGAAGTCCTAGCCACGCCAGACCATGTGCCTGCCGAAAGGGCCAGGGAACTTTACCGTATCTTGGAGGAAGGCAGGGTTACCTCTAATTTCCAGGCATAGCCTCACCCAGGGCCGTTGATACTACTTCCAAAAGGAGAAGGGTGGGAGGCTATGCCTGAAAGAATTAGAAGGTGGACTGCCTTCACGCTGCTCGTGGCCCTCGCCTTGGCTATAGCTGTAGGAGCCTTTATCCGGGGTGGCCGGGCCTTCCGGCGGCCACTGGGGGTAGGTCAAGAGCCCACCATCTCCCTGTACCTCCACAAGACAGGCGAAACCAAGAGTATCAAAATGGAAGATTACATCCAGGGTGTGGTGGCAGCGGAGATGGACCCTAATTGGCCTGTCAATGCCCTGGCGGCTCAGGCCATCCTAGCCCGCACCTTTACCCTAAAAAAAGTCCAAGAAGGTGGAGTGAAGGCACGGGGAACAGATGCCTCCACCAGCACTGAAGAGTTTCAAGCCTATGCCCCGGAGAAAATAAACGATAATGTTCGGCGTGCAGTGGAGAATACCCGTGGTCTAGTCGTTAAATCGGGTGGGCGGCTTATCAATGCCTGGTTTCATGCTGCGGGAGGCCCCCAGACAGCTGCTTCAGCGGTAGAAGGTTTAGATTTTCATCAAGAACCAGCACCGTATGTGCATAGTGTTAAGGATCCTGGGTTGGCCATCGCTCCTCCAGAAGATAAAGCTTGGAGCGCAAGCTTCAGCAAGGACGAACTAGCCACGGCTGTCCGCAAGATAACCGGCCAAGATCCCGGCCCTATCACCAGTGTGCGCATAGCTGAAAAGGGTCCTTCTGGTCGGGCCACCAAGATTGAAGTGGGGAAGCTAACTGTAAGCGGGCCCGCCTTACGGCTAGCCTTAGGTAGTGATCGCCTCCGCTCTACTTTCATAACTGGGGTAGAGGTGCGGGGAAACCGGGTAATCTTCCGAGGACAAGGCTATGGCCACGGGGTAGGGATGAGCCAGTGGGGCGCCCGGGCCCTGGCCGAACAGGGCAAATCCCCGGAGGAGATCATAAAATACTTCTTTAAGGATGTAACCTTGGAAAAGGCCTGGTAAAACCCAGGCTTTTTTATTTGGGTAACATAGATTCCCCCTTAAGGCCATAAGAATAAAAAGGGGGGAGTAACCGTGGGCGAGGGGCAACACCGGGTGGAAGTATTCGAGCGCCAAAACATTTGTGTAAGCGGAGTAGTACAGGTTATGGGATACGATGAAGAAGAGATAATCCTAGAGACAACTTGCGGACTTTTGATTCTTAAGGGTAAAAATTTCAATATTTCCAGCTTAAGCCTCGAGAGCGGCACTTTGGAAGCTAGCGGTTTCTTGCATTCCCTAGATTACCGGGAGGAAGGAACCGCCAAAAAAAGCTTCCTCCGCCGGATCCTTAAATGAACCTACCTTATGGCCCCTGGCTTACCTTTCTGGCCCTAGCTGGCTGGGGGATAGTCCTGGCCTTTTTACTGGACTGTTACCGGATTTGCCGTTACTACTGGCGGCCTTCTCGCTTGGTAACCCAGGTTACCGACTTAAGTTTATGGCTGTTCCTCCTAGTTTTTACTTTCTTCCTCCTTTTCCTTATTAACTGGGGAGAATTTCGGGCTTATGTCCTAGTAGCCTGGGCCCTAGGCGCCCTCCTCTATAGTCAAGGCAGCCACCTGGTACGCCCTTGGCTTTACCGCTTATTCCGCTTCTTCCCCTTTCCCCACCATAACACTCATCGCCGAAAAACCTAAACCCAGGTCCTAAAGGTCTTAGCCCCAAGGTCCTAATAAAATTTAAGCCGGTCCTAGAGAAGGATTTTTTAAGCACCAGTCGAATAATAAATGTACTAAGTTTGTCCACAGATTGTACACAACCTGTAGATAAAAGGCTACAGGAAGGCCTGCCTCTGTGCACATAGAGATTCGCGGTGTAGAGAAACTAAGCTTCCGGGAAAGACAAGTAGTAGCCCTTAAAGAGTCTGGCCTTAGCAATGAGGAAGTGGCCCGGCGTCTGAATTTAAGCCCGAGCAGCGTGGCTACCCTTTACCACCGGGCCCGGGCCAAGGGTTACCAAGTTGTGATCATCCTGCCGGGGGAAATCTTGGGGCTCCCGGAAGGAGAAGGAGAGGATTAGTCTGCACCCTTCCCAGAAGCCCTCTTATTCACCCTTTAGACCTCTTTTTCACAATCCCCAGGGGCCATCTTATCGTTCCTTCCGTAAGACTCCTTCACCCCTTTCCCCTGCCCCGTTACCAGGGAAAGGCCATCGCCCAGGCACGCCTTTTCGCCTTCCTCGGGTGCTTTTACTCCTGGGTATGTTTTATCTACTTTATTCTTTTCTGCATTTAGGGATAAACCTTTACCAGGTAGAGAAGGAACTAAATTTTTATCGGCAGCAGAAAGCAGCCCTCCTGGCTGAGCAGGCCCGCCTACAAGAAGAGATACAGAAGCTAAACAGCGATACTTACATTGAGCGAGTAGCCCGGGAAGAGCTGGGCTTTATTAAACCTGGAGAGAAGATTATCTTACCCGCCCGGCCTGCTCCAGATATCCCGCCTTATGTTCCGCCACCACCGGGGCATGAATTCCGCGACTAAAGTTCTTTTCTAACCTAAACCCGCGTATATATAGGGGTAGGACAAACCCTAGGATGCTGGGGATCACTGGCGGTTGGGGGGCATTTTCCTTGCGCAAACTCTTGGGTATTGCCATAATTTTCCTTTTTGCCCTAGTGATCATCTTACCTTCCCTTATTATTAAGGGCTTAGGAAGCTTACGCGGCCCAGTGGAAGTGGAGACCCAGGAGCGGGTAGTTCGCCTTTGGGATCAGGCCCGGGGTGAAGTTATCGTCCTTCCCCTGGAGACCTATGTAGCTGGTGTAGTGGCGGGAGAGATGCCAGCCGAATTTGAACTGGAGGCCCTTAAGGCCCAGGCTGTAGCGGCCAGGACCTATACCCTAAAAAAAATAGAAGAAGCTCGCGCAAAACCGGACTCCAAGCATCCCCAGGCGGACCTGTGTACAGATCCCTCCCATTGCCAAGCTTGGGTCCCGGAGGGGGTCTTAAGACAGAAGTATGGATTTTGGCGGGGCTTGCGGTATGAGAAAAAAATCCGTCAGGCTGTAGAAGCTACCCGGGGCTTAGTACTCACTTACCAGGGCGAGCTCATCGTACCCGTATACCATTCCAACAGTGGGGGCAGGACGGAGAGCGCAGCGGCTGTGTGGGGTTACGATATACCCTATCTCCAGAGCGTCCCTTCTCCTTGGGACCGGGAGGCGCCGCGCTTCCGGAATACGGTCACCTTTACCCTGGCTGAGCTAGACCAGAAGCTAGGGGTCAACCTCTCGGTGGTTCCCGCTGCCGCCCTTATTCCTCCCAAGGGGCAAGCCATTAAGGTAGAGGAGTACACCCCCACAGGTCGTATTAAGACTATAAAGATCGGCAATAAAACCTTTAAAGGCACAGAACTGCGGCAGCTTCTGGGCTTAAGTTCTACTGATTTTACCTGGCAGGTCCAAGGCGATCGCATAACCTTTATAAGTGTAGGTAATGGGCATGGTGTAGGTTTAAGCCAGTACGGAGCGAACGGTATGGCCAAAGAAGGGAAGAACTTCTTGGACATTCTCTATCACTATTACCGGGGTGTGAAAGTGGAAAAAAGATGAAAGAGAAAGGGAGGTAGACGGCTAAATCCGCCCTGGAAATTGCGCCCCATCGGTTTTATAAATTAGGTATAAAAAGGTAAAAAATGGGGTAGACTCTGGCCGAGGTGAGGCTCATGGAAAAATTCTTTAAACTTTTAAAGCAAGAGGCTGCCCACCTGGGCCAGATAGGGCAGATTTTAAGGCGAAAGGGTTTCTATCTCCTTTTCTTGACTGCCTTACTAGCCGGTACTTATTATCTGGTAACCAACACGGCCGTGTTCCAGGGCAAGGTCAAAGTGCACCCATTACCTATAGAGAGTCCGGCCAAGGCCCCGGTAGAGCCCCTGCCGCGGGAAGCCTTAAGCGGGTCGGAGACTGTACCGCCAGAGCTTAAGGATAAAACGGGAGCCTACTCAGCACAGGCAACCCCCCATACCACTCCTTTAGATCAGGAAACAGCTACGAAGGGGAAAGAGCTAACTTTAAACCGGCCTTTACCAGGTAAAAAGGCGGTTTCCTTCGGTTTCGCTTGGTCGCAGGCCTTCGGGGACTTTCGGTTCCACCCTGGCTTGGATCTAGAGGGCCGGTTGGGGGAGGAAGTCCGGGCTGCTACCTCCGGTACGGTCTCCCTAGTAGAATATAGTGACGACTGGCGCTACCGGCTGGTGATAGATGCGGGCGACGGTTATCAGGTTATCTATGCTCACCTGGATTCCGTTAAAGTGACTAAAGGTAGTAAGGTAAAGCCAGGGGATGTGCTGGGTACCTTGGGCCAGCCTGGCCGTGCCGAAGCTTCTAGCTCCGTCCATCTTCATCTTGAACTAAAGAAAAACGGGCAAGCCCTCGATCCAGCTCCTTACTTGCAATAACCTGGTCTTTTTTAAGCAGCCTCCCAATAAAATTTATAGGGGATTTGGAATAGGGGAGGCTGCTCCATGCAAGACCATATCCGCGAGCGGGTGCTAAAAATAGCCGCCTACCTCGTACAGCACAACTGTACTGTACGGCAGGCGGCTATTGTTTTTAGAGTCAGTAAAAGCACGGTCCACAAGGATGTGACCGAACGCCTGCCGCGGCTAAATGAAGATCTGGCGGGTAAGGTACGCCAGGTTCTGGATCAAAATAAGGCGGAGCGGCATTTAAGGGGAGGGGAGGCCACCCGGAAAAAATACCAGGAGAAAAAAGAAAGGAGGATTTCTCCTCCGGTTGCAGAATAATACCATCTAGGCCAGCCATATCCATCAGACCGGGGGAGAGGAGGAAAACCCATAAAAGCTATGTTCGGCTTAAGCCAGGACTTAGGCATCGATCTGGGAACAGCCACTGTACAGGTTTACCTTCCAGGACGGGGTATTGTACTGAATGAGCCGTCGGTAGTAGCTTTAGACCGTGAGAGTAACCGTATCATTGCCGTAGGAGAAGAAGCCCGGCGGATGCTTGGGCGTACACCGGGAAATATCATCGCTTTACGCCCCTTAAAGGAGGGGGTTATTGCTGATTACGACAGCACGGAGCGCATGCTCCGCTATTTTATTGCTAAGGCCTGTGGCGGGCGCCAGAGCTGGATCAAACCCCGGGTTATGATCTGCATTCCTGCCCAGGTTACTGGCGTAGAAGAGCGGGCTGTGCGCCAAGCCGCCCTTCAGGCTGGAGCCAAAGAAGCTCATCTTATTGAAGAACCTCTAGCGGCGGCCTTAGGCGCAGGCTTAGATATCTCCGAACCCAGCGGCTCCATGGTGGTGGACATAGGAGGGGGTACCACCGACATAGCCGTATTATCCTTGGGGGGCATAGTTTGCAGTAACTCCATTAAAGTGGCGGGGGACAAATTTGATGAGGCCATAATCCGCTACTTGCGCCGGGAGAAAAATCTTATGATAGGGGAAAGATCGGCAGAAGAACTAAAAATCCATATCGGTACAGCCCATTTAAGTTCTAAACCGGAACCGCGGGAGATGAACGTACGGGGCCGCGACCTGGTGACTGGTCTTCCCCGAACAGTAACCGTGACCTCCGAGGAGATCTTCGAAGCCATCCAGGATCCCCTCTGGCGGGTAGTAGGAGCGGTTAAGGAGGTCCTGGAGCGCACTCCCCCGGAGCTGGCCGCGGATCTCGTGGATAAAGGTATCGTGATGACCGGTGGAGGAAGCCTCCTTCATGGATTGGACCGGCTTTTAAGTGAAGAGACAGGATTACCTGTATACATAGCTGAGGATCCTATCTTTTGCGTGGCCAAGGGTACAGGGAAAGCCCTTTCCATGTTGGATACCTTAGGGCATATTACCCGTAAAAGATAGTTAGAAGCTAGTTTTAGTAAAGATTAACCTAAAAATAGCTACCTTCAAAATATAAAAACTTAGGCAGCTACCGGTATGTACCCCGGTGCTGCCTAAATTGTAACTTATACCTCCTAGACCACCTTTTTCTTAGGTAGGCGGGGCTGCTTAGTTTTGCTAGCCTCGATCTGCTCGTCAATATCCATAATGCGGACCAGGATCTCCGCCCGGTCTTTTTGAGGGGCATGTACCCATTGTTCCAGGAGGGCTCTTCTTTCGCGGAGGAGGCTGCGCTGGATGTCCCTCACCTGGGGTTACCTCCTTTCTTAGGTTACTTAAGTACCACTAAATTAAGTATGTGTTTTTTCTTTCCACTCTATTATAGCATAAAGGGACCGACTTTGTGAATTATTTCTTGAGAAAAAAGTATGAATTCTTTGCTTTAGCTAGCTATTTTTTATGCCCTTGATTAGGTAAAAGGAATTAAGAGGAATAACGTTGTTTATGTCGAAAGTGAAAATGTAATGGTAAAGGAGGGGGGCACTCTGAACCTTAAAGGTACTTTACACCAGCTAAATAAGATAATACTTAAAAGGCGAGGGAGCCTGGGGCTACCCATTAGCATCTTCCCTTTATTTCTAGTCTTGCTCCTTACCTTGGTAGTAGCCGGGTACATTATTTTTCTGGGAGGAGGGCGGGAAGTCCAGGCTAGCGGTCCCTTACCTGGTAGCAACGAGGACCCTTTAGTAACGAAATCTTATGTAGAAAAGTATGTGAATGAGCGGATACAGGAACTTAAGAAAAGCTTGGATGAAGAGCTATCAGAGCTTAAGAAGAAAATTTCCGAGCTTCCTACAACTCAACTTAAGCAAGTTATACTAGCTATAGGCAACACTACAGCTTATGTAAACGGTGTGCCTTACGTTCTACCCGTAGCCCCCTATCAGGACCAGGCTACAGGTACTTCTATGGTCCCTTTTCGTTTTGTGGGGGAAGCCCTAGGAGCGAGGGTGGACTATAAGGGAGACACCAACACGGTAAGTTACACCCTGGGGTCCACATCGGTGGTATTGACCATCGGCTCCCGCCGTGCCCTTATTAATGGTGTGGTGCGGGAGCTACCAGCAGCACCTAGACT
Source organism: Thermanaeromonas toyohensis ToBE (assembly GCF_900176005.1). NCBI lineage: Bacteria > Bacillati > Bacillota > Clostridia > Neomoorellales > Neomoorellaceae > Thermanaeromonas > Thermanaeromonas toyohensis. The sequence goes on from NZ_LT838272.1 coordinate 162,259, forward strand.
AGTGGGAAGCACGACTATGGTCCCTCTCCGGGTGGTAAGTGAGGGCTTAGGAGCCCAAGTACAATGGTACGAAGGGACCAAGAGTATTACTATAAATCTCCCTCCCCTTTAATCCTATTCCAAATTTAAGTTTCCAAAGCGAAGGGAAAGGAGCGAAAGCTTAAGTTGGAAGAGGAATTCTGGGGAGAAGCCCAGGTCCAAAAGAAACCCTCCCGAAAAAGGAGCTTACTTCTACAAATACTAGCTTTTATTTTGCTGGGGGTCCTTCTTTTTACCGGTTTCGGAGTGGCTGGTTATCACCTGGCCGCTTACCTGCTGGGACAACCTATAGCCATGGGAGACACCGGCCAGGGAGGAGAGGGAGCCCAGACTAAGATACCTGCTGCTGTCCTCCTTATCGGGGTAGATGCCCGAAAGGAGGACGAGCCTTCTCGATCCGATACCATAATCCTGGCCTTTTTTGACCCTTCCGGGCACCGGGTAGATTTATTATCCATCCCCCGGGATACTTATGTACGCATTCCTGGATACGGCCCTGACAAAATCAATGCTGCCCATGCTTTAGGCGGTCCCCAGCTCCTTATGGAGACCATAAATAGTTTTTTAGGTGCCCGGGTAACTAAATATGTAGAACTGGACTTTCAAGGCTTTGAGAAGATAGTGGATATCCTAGGCGGGGTCGATATAGAAGTGGAAAAGCGCATGTATTATCCAGAGGAAGGTATCAACTTAAAACCTGGCTTTCAACATTTAAATGGACATGACGCTTTAGCTTATGTGCGTTTTCGTAACGACCCCGAAGGTGATATTACCCGTATAGGCCGGCAGCAGAAATTCCTTAAAGCCATGCTCGACCAGGCCCTCCGCTTAGGCAGTCTACCTAAGATCCCCAGGCTTGTGGCTGAGATAAACAAATATGTCCGTACTAATTTAAGCACTATGGAGATGATCAGTCTGGCTCTTTTCTTAAAGGATATGAACAGCAGCGCTGTAATAACCCACTTGGTACCCGGCGAAGGGAAATATCTTAAAGGGATAAGTTATTGGATAGCGGATCAGGAAAAGCTTAAAGCCGTGCTGGCCCAGATTCCCTACTGGCAAAAGAGGTATCCATAAAAGTATTCCCTAAGAAATCGTCATGCCATATCCGAAAGAAAGCTAGCCCCAAATTATACCTTTAGGGAGGTCGTCGTCAATACAGAAGGCCAAGTCTTGCCAGGTGTTGGGCTGCCGGGTAGATGGATTTACCTTAAAAGAGGCTGTAGAGCTTTTAAGCTGCTTTATTGCTTCAGGCAAACCCCATCATGTAGTTACCCTTAACGCCGAGATGGCCTACCGGGCCTTACACGACCCCGAACTTAAAGATATTATAAACCGGGCCGATCTAGTCACTCCCGATGGAGCTGGCGTTGTGTGGGCTACCCGGATCCTAGGTACTCCGGTGCCAGAGAGGGTAGCAGGCATAGATCTGGTACAAGCTTTAGCCTGGCAGGCGGCGGAAAAAGGCTGGCGCTTATTTTTATATGGCGGTGTTCCAGGGGTGGCGGAGGAAGCGGCGCGGAAACTAAAAGAGCGGCACCCGGGCCTTAACATAATTGGAACTTCCCACGGGTACTTAAGTAAAGAAGAAGAAAGGGAACTTTTACAGCACCTTAAGGAGAACCGTCCCCACCTACTCCTTGTAGCCTTGGGTTCGCCTAAACAGGAATATTGGATAGCCCAGCACTTAAAAGAACTCGGGGTCCCGGTGGCTATAGGTGTAGGAGGGAGTCTAGATGTACTGGCAGGACGTATCAGGCGGGCACCTCGCTTTATGCAGGGCTTAGGCCTCGAGTGGTTATATCGGGTTTTGCAGGAGCCGAAGAGGGTAAAAAGGGTCCTTGCTCTACCGAAATTTATAATAGCGGTGTTAACTCAAGCAAGAAAACTGAAGAGGACAAAGAGGCTAAAGTAGAGGGCTCATGCAGGGAGGGAAGGAGTCATTTCGAGAAAAGCTAGTAGGGCAAGCTTCGTTTTGATTTTTCTTTTTCTCTTTACCCCCCTTATTTCTTGGGTTAAATTTTATGTAAACTCTTTTCCCCCCTCTTTCTTAAGCGATCGCGCAGCACACGTTATAGGAGCCGAGGCTTTGAGGGCACCAGGGCTGGTTGTGCCAGGAGGTTTAAAGGGCCAAGGGGAAGTGGTAGGGCTTGCTGATAGCGGGCTGGATACCGGGAAGTTAAATGATCTTCATCCGGATTTTCAGGGCCAACCTGGCCGCCTGCCTAAAATCCTTATGCTTAAAAGCTGGGCAGGTCGAAGTATACCCGATGATCCCTTGGGCCATGGTACCCACCTAGCCGGGATAATAGCAGGTACAGGTTTAGCTTCGGGAGGTAAATACATAGGGATAGCCCCGGAGGCCAGCCTCTACTTTCAGGCCCTCCTAAATGAGGAGGGAGAAATTTCCCTCCCCCTAGATCTAGGGGATCTCTTCCGGCCGGCTTATGCTGCTGGTGTGCGGATACATGTGGACGGCTGGGGAGGCGGCCCCAACAAATATAGCGATACTACCCGGCAGGTGGACTCTTTCGTCCGCAGCCACCCCGATTTCCTCCCTATTTTTGGCGCTGGCAACAGTGGCCCAGTGCAGGGAAGCCTTACCTCCGAGGCCAATAGCAAAAATGCCCTGGTAGTGGGGGCGAGCCAATCCGTAAGGCCAGCTCTAAGCCCTGATGCCCAGGATGCTTTAAAACAAGCCCCCTTTTCTAGCCGGGGCCCTACAGGTGATGGCCGGATAAAACCTGAGCTTCTAGCGCCTGGCGCAGGTATTGTGGCCCCGCGCTCCCGGTTAGTTCCCTCTAATTTTCCGGCTAACCCCAGCTACCGTCTAGAAAGCGGTACGAGCCAGGCGGCGGCTGTTGCTGGAGGAGCGGCTGTACTTTTACGCCAATACCTTAGAACAGAATACGGGCTAAGTAATCCTTCGGCCGCCCTCCTTAAAGCCGCCCTTATTAACGGCGCCCGGGGAGGTTTTTCTTTTTCGGAGGGGAGCGAGACCTTCGGTATCTTAGACCTGGCCGGAACTATCCTTTCCCTGGAAGAAAAACTTATGCGCTTAATAGACGAGACGTGGGGTTTGGCGTCGGGAGAGACAGCTAGCTACGAGTGGGAGGTAAAGGATACGCGTTTTCCCCTCAAAGTTACCCTGGCCTGGACCGACCCCCCTGCCCTGAGCGGAGCTAGCCCCGCCCTGGTAAACGATCTAGACCTGGTAGTTTTAGGGCCGGATGGTACAGAATACCGGGGCAACGATTTCTCGGGTAAGGGGATTAAAGATAATCTCAACAATGTGGAACAAGTTTACATAAAAAACCCCCTTCCTGGCCGCTACCTTATCCAAGTAAAGGCTTCACAAATTAAGGAGCCGGCTGTTACCGGGAGCCCTTCCCCCCGGCAGGACTTCGCTTTAAGCTTTGGCCAGGTGCTTTATCACGCTATAGTTACTGATGTTGAGGCTGGGGGCCGTTTAAGGATGGCTGGCGGTGAGATTATACCCTTTCCCCCTGGGGGGGTTAAAAACGTGGTGAACGGGTATATCTCATCTTCTAGTCCAGAAAGTATCCTTCCTGGCTCTGACCTTTATTTAGGCCCCAGCACAGCCTATGTAGTCGGGGCCACCTGGCAGGCTGGTGGTATTCAAGTACTTGCTACCCCTGGCGGTGAGATGGTTGTGGAGATAAGCCGGGAGGCCCGGGAAGGGGGCTTTTACCTAAACCCCCTGGCTAAAGAGGCCTTTTTCTTAAACGGCCGCCCAGCTAATCCACAAGATATACCAGCGGGTGCAGAGGTTACAGCCAACCTTAACCCCTCCACCCTCACCCTGTGGCGCGTTCTGGCCAGGGTTGTGGAACGGGAAGGATTTGTGGCCAAGATAGATAAGGAAGAGAGGAAAATTTGGCTTTGGGGAGAAGATAAACCCTACACAGTTGCTCCTCGCGCAGGCGTCTCCTTTGGCGACCGTCTAGTAGCTGTGGACCGGTCTGATCTCCCCTGGGGGGCGCCGGATAAGGGGGAGCTGGAAGGCATCCTTCCTGGTATGGCCGTACGCTTAAGTATTTCCCCTTGGACGGGTGAAGTATTATATCTTGAAGTCAAAAGAGAGATGGCCCTCGGCAGATTAACCAGCGTGGATGCTGTTTCTGGCCGGCTAAGCTTAGAGGGAGGGGTTACTTTAGAGCTTTTCCCTGGAGCCCCAGTCTTTCGCGACGGCCGGGAAACGAACCTTAGTGGCCTAAAAATAGGAGACTGGGTGCAGGCTTTGACCTTGCCGGGAGAATATAAGGTTATTTCCCTTAAAGCCTACAGCCAGGTGCTTTATGGTCGCTTACTTTACATAAGCCGGGAAAAAAGCCTTCTTTACCTGGTGGATAGTTTTAACCGCTTCCATGTCTTAAGCTTAAATCCTACTGCGGAAGTTTACCGCTGGGGCCTTGAAGCTGGCCGGGAAGCCCTGGCGGCTGGTGACTGGGTGCGGGTAATTTTGGCCCCTGGAAAGGAAGAAATTTTGCGGGTGGACATAGCCCTGCCGGTAGAGGAAAAGGAAGCGGTACTTGCGGGCTGGGATGAAGACCGGGAAGCCCTTAAATTAGCAGACGATACCGTCTACCCCGTGTCCCGCGCCACCCTCGTTACTTTAGGCGGCTACCGGGTACCCGCCCGCGATCTCCCGCCAGGGCTTAAAGCCCGGATAGTATATGTCCCTTCGTCAGAAGGCTTTCTTCTTGCCCAAGTTATAGCGGAAGTGCCGCCAGGCCGTCCGGCCCCGGAGCTAAAGGTTTCTGCTTTTTCCCGGGGAGGGAAATACTATCTTACCGGCTGGACCAGTGCTGACCGGCTCTATCTTTATCGCGAAGATGGAAGCTATCAATTGGTAAACCTTTTACCTGGTGGAAGCTTTTCTTTAGAAGCACAAAGCTTAGAAGATAAGAGCTGGCTTTTAGTAGCCTTAGACCAGCGGGCAGGGGCTATAACGGCTCAGAAGGTGGAGCTAGGAGGAGAAGTAAGCCTTCCCTTCTGGGATACTTACGGCCACTGGGCCGCCCAGGATATAAAAGAGCTTTCCCGGCAGGGGCTCCTGGCTGGCTATGAAGACGGGTCTTTCCGGCCGGATAAACCTGTAACGAGGGTAGAGTTTATAGTATTCCTTGATCGCCTAGCGGGGATGAAAGAAACGGGCCCCAAGGAAGCTTGGAAGGGCCTCCCTGCAGAGCTTCCCTTTACAGATGCCCAGGAAATTCCTCTTTGGGCTAAAGAAGCGGTAGTTAGAGTCTACGTCCGGGGATGGCTTAAAGGTTTTGATGATGGTACTTTGCGGCCTTTGTCTTTCCTTACCCGGGCGGAAGCTGCTGCTTTTCTTATACGGTATATGGGAAGCCATGCTCCCTCCCCCGCTACTTTCCTGCCTTTCCGGGATGGGGACGAGGTCCCCCTCTGGGCCAAGGATACAGTGGCCAGAGCTTATGCGGCAGGTCTTTTGCGCGGGGTAACTCCCGATACCCTAGCTCCCCTTTCTCCCCTTACTCGCGCCCAGGCCGCTACCTGTTTAAAGCGTCTTTTAGATGCACTTCCTTAAAGAACCCACTCCCTTTATTTCTTCCTTTACTTGTTTTAACTAAATCTTGTAGCGTATAATTAAGGAAGACATTGAGGCGGCGCTAAGGTTCGCCGGTTCTTTTGTTAACTACGGGGAGCAAGAATGGCCCCGGAAAACCCTATTTAAGGTGCGAAAGGTAAGGGGATAACAAAATGCAAGATATTTTAGAACTTATTCTAGAGAGGATCCGTGAGGTGGCCGACCCTGACAAAATCATTCTTTTTGGTTCCCGCAGCCGGGGCGACCAGGATCCCCATAGCGATTACGATCTTTTAGTGCTAAAAAGCGGGGTGAGCAACCGTCGGGCCCTGGCTCAGAAGATATATAAGAGCCTGGCTGGGATACCGGTTTCAGTTGACATAATAGTGGAGACGCCGGAAAGGGTGGAAACATATCGAGAGGCGTCCGGGTTTGTTTACCGGGAAGCCTTAAAGGGGATAGTGGTTTATGAGAAAAGGGAATAAAGATAGGGCCTGGGAAGTGTGGTTACAGAGGGCTAAAAGCAACCTAGCCCGGGCCAAGCAGGGCCGCCAGTCCGAAGATATACTTTTTGAAGATCTCTGCTTTGATGCCCAGCAGGCGGCGGAAAAGGCCCTAAAAGCCCTGCTTCTCTACCTTAACCTTGATTATCCCCGCACCCATTCCATCGGGCATCTTTTAAGCTTAATAGAGCGGCGGGGAAAAATTCCTATACCACAAGAGGTAAGGGAAGCAGTAACCCTGACAGATTATGCTGTCACCACCCGCTACCCCGGCGACTGGGACCCGGTGGATGAGGAGGAATACCAAGAGGCTGTGCGCCTGGCTGAAACCACTTATAACTGGGTTTTGGAGGAAATTGGAAAGCAGGGATACCGCCCTCGGTTGACATAATAGTGAAAGTTGAAGGGATAGGAACATACCGGGAGGGGAGTTGAAGCGGAGTGAAAGCAGAGCCTTAAAGGCCTTCCTGAATATCATTGATAGGAGCTAGCTTTTAGGATAAAATGGGGGTGAGAGGGTTGGGTTTGGAGGAATTATCGCCTCCCTGTTGCGGCGTTGATGCGTGTATGATAGATCCTAAGCCTCGTCCGAATCACAGGATTTATATAGAGGTTTTAAGGGAGATGACCCCAGAGCAGCGGTTGGCCAAAGCCTTTGAGCTATCCGCCTTAGGCAAAGAACTTTTTTTGCATGGATTACGAGAAAGGTATCCAGATCTTTCGGAAGAAGAAATAAGAAAAATATACCTGGAGCGCATTAGTAAATGTCACAACAGAAATTATTAGAGAAGGTTATTTGTGCTCTAGAAAACGCAGGTATCCAATATATGTTAACTGGTTCCCTCGTTTCAAGCCTTCAGGGAGAACCCAGATTAACCCATGATATTGACATAGTTATCTCCCTTCCCAAGGACGCTGTAAACAAACTATTGGCCGCATTTTCTCCCCCAGATTATTATCTTAGCAAGGAAAGTATTTTAGCTGCTATTGATGAAAAAAGCATGTTTAACTTACTCGATGTAAGGGAAGGGGATAAAATAGATTTCTGGATATTGACAGATGAACCCTTTGATAAATCTCGCTTTTCTCGCCGGATAGTTACAACGTTTATGGGGCTTAGGATGTATGTCTCTGCTCCTGAAGATACAATACTTGCCAAATTAAGGTGGGCCAAGTTGGCAGGAGGAAGTGAAAAGCAACTCACTGATGCCTTGCGGGTATATGAAGTCCAATTTGGAAAGTTGGATATGGAGTACATGGAGTACTGGGCGAAACAGTTAAACGTGGGAGATTTGCTAGGGGAGATCAAAAGAAAAAGTTGCATAAAATAAGGCCCTCTAATCTTTTTTAAGTAGACTACAGGGCCTTAACTTTTTTGCCTCTTTTGGCTCTTTTACTTTTTCTCCAGCCAGAGCATTATTACCTGCTCGCCTGCTTCCTTATCTAATATGCTAAGCTGCTTTTCCAGGAATTCGGCTTGGCTGATAAGCTCTTCCCGCTCTTTTTCTGTGGAAGCTGCATTGGCTTTGGCTACCGCTTCACGGTACTGCTCTAAAGTGGCGCTAAAACGGGCAGTAATATCCTCGCTTTCTTCGCGCTTATCTAACAAGGTGCCAAGTTTTGAAAGACTTTCTACTAAGCTGGAAGCTTTTTGCGGTGTTACGGTGAACCTTATGCCTGCTCGTACACTATTTCCTGTATTCTGCACCGCGACAATCTCGAAGGCAGCTCCCACCCCCGTCCCTGCCTTAAGGGCCGCGGCCAGTGCCTTTTCCATATCGTCTGCTGCCACTTTAAGGAAGGTACTATTTATCTTGCGCTCTTTATTTAAGAAGGTGACCGGTAAAAGATTCTGGCCTTGAGCTACTGCCTGGGGCTCAGGAGGAGTACCCTGCCTTGACGGGCCAGGCTTTAGACCAGGAGAAGAACTTCTCTCTTCCGGCCCAGGAACACTCTCTCTTCCCTTATCCTCCCCCAGAGAGAACTTTTCCCTATTTTCTTTGGGTAGGGACTGCGCTTTTTCCCCGGGCGCTTTGTAATCCTGGTCACCTTTGGAATCTACCACGCCAGATGGTGTGGTATTTCCTTCTTGCTCCTTAAAGGATATCCCGCTGTTAAGATCCGGTTTTGGGCCGCTCGCTTCCGACTCTACTTGCCCTACCTGGGGCAGGGGGTTTAAGGCTGCCAGTATCTTGGCGGGAACCCAGCCCCGGGCTGCGTAAGCTAGGGAGCTCCCTGCTAGGGTTAGGGCCACGCCTGCAGCAGCGACCCATCTCTTCCACCCAGAGAGATAAGGACGGTGGCCTTCTATTTCCTTAAGCCGTGCCATTACCCCTGCCACCAGCCCAGCTGGAGCTAGAGGAGTGAAGCCTGGGAGGGAACGCAAAGCCTCTAGAAGGGTTTTAAGCCCAGTAAGCTCCTCATAGCAGGCAGGACATAAGCCTACATGGGCTAAAACTTCAGCCTCTTCTTTAGGGCTTAAGTAATTATCAAGATGTAGGGAGAAAAGCCTCCTTGCTTCCTGGCAGTTCATTTTGTCGCACCAGCTTTACGTTAAGTCTACAGCGATTTTCTACCGTTTTCCCAGGCCCTCTCTACCTTAAAACCTTAAATTTATTACGTTATTCTCTACTACATCTCTCTTTAAGGCCGGGTGTATCCCTCGCCCGGACTTCTTTTTACAGCGACCTTCCCCGCCTTACCCTCTTTTAGCTTTGAGGCTCCTTCCCCTTCCAGTTCAGCTACCTTCTCCTTCAGAGCCTGGCGGGCCCTGTTTAGCCTAGATTTAACTGTGCCCAGGGAACACCCCAAAACCTTGGCTATGTCCTCGTAGTTTAACCCCTGGAACTCCCTTAGCACCAGCACTGCGCGGTACTCGGGAGGTAGGTTTTCCAGGGCTTGTCGTATGTAACGCTGCTTTTCCTTTTCGGCCAGGACTTCCTGGGGGTCAGATCCTGTAGCTGCTAGATCCCGGCTGACCTCCCCCTCCTCCGTGAGGAGCGGTTCATCCAGGGAATAAGCTATATTGTCTTTTTTATTTTTGCGCCGGGAATTAAGGTATACATTAACCGTTATACGGTGTAACCATGTGCCTAGATCAGCTTCAAACCGGAATTTCTCTAGGTTAAGGTAAGCTCGTACAAATACCTCCTGGGCCAAGTCCTGGGCGTCGGCGTGATTACCGGTTAGCTGGTAACTAAGAGCGTATACTTTATCCTGGTAAGCTATCACTATCTTTTCAAATTCTTTTTTCTTATCACCAAGGATCAAGCCCAACACCCCTGGAGGCCCGGAAAATCCCCGGACACTTATTTAGACAAGAAAACAGGCACAAAAGTTCCCGAACCATGTACCTAAAAAGAAAAATATTTTGCATAAGTGTGCATCAAGCGGGCGTTGCATATTTTACATGGATATTCTATTGGTATGATAGCAAAAATCGCCACCTACCGATACTCCCTTTTTACACTAAGAGACCTCTATAAGAGACCTCTATGTTAAGAAGCGATTTTTCCCTCCTTTAACCTTAAAAAAATTTTTGGCCTGGGAACTTTTTAGCCCTTACCGGTGTCTAATAAAATAGGTTCGCAAGGTAAAGGAAGCCAGCTCAAGTAGGGGGCTGGTAGAAAAGCTATTTCTTGCCTGGCTCTAACAGGCGGGAGACTGAAAAACCATAGAATAAGGAGGGAGGGCTCTGGTAAGATAGGTGCGCCAGGCCAAAAAGAGCAAGGATCACCTCTAAAATTAAGCGCTATAAAATACTTTGGAATTAGGAGGGGAAAGGTTTGAGGAGAATACGGAGGAAGTGGCTCTCTATACTGCTAACGCTAGCCTTGCTAGTTGGCTTGATGGTACCCTTTGCCGGGTCAGCGGTGGCAGAAACAACTTATGTAAATTTTAGTGGAGCATATTCTTACGTTACTTCAACAGGTGACAACAAAGCTGTCACGGGGTATGTATATCTTACAGAGAAGCTTTCTGGAGCCATTGGTGCTACTACCTATGTTACTTTGACATTGCCGGATGGCGTAGAATATATGGCTGCACCTTCGACAACAACCAATTACGTTTATCAAGGAGATGGAATTACGGCTCCCAACGCTACCTTGTTAGGAGGCACGACAAAAGAAATTGATTTAAAGTGGGATAGCGCTACTGGCGGTTTGAAGTTTGTATTTAATGCTTCTAATTACTCGGCCTTGAAGATTGCCTCTACCTTTAGTGGTGATCTTAATGTTTCTGTGCGAGTATGGAGAGTTGATAATAACGGTGCGGTCCTGTGGGATGAAAGCAGCAATGTTACTATTGCTAAAGTAATTGCTGGGAAAGTTAGCGTTACAGCAGCTTCTCCTACCAATGTATATGTTGGTACGAATCAGACTGCCGCTACTATAACTATCCAAGAAAATGTTCCGGGTACTGTGAGTGGAGATGTATACGTAACGTTGTTAACTTCGGATGTAACTTTTGGAGACACAACTGGTATATTATCGAATGTAGGAATTAATGCAAATGTTGCTGGTACCTCTACCTCTACTAAATTAGTCATTAATACTACTCCTTCTTCAGGTATCGCAGGGAAATTAACAATTACACCTAAACTCAATATTCCACCCACAGTATCTGGTGACATCCAGGTTAAAGTTTCGGGCAGCAACACCAATATTCCTGAGACCACCCTTACCATTGCTAAAGTGGCTCAAGGCGCAGTAACAGTTTCTGCCCTTAACAACAGTGACCAGATTGTATATCAAGGTCAAAGCGCTACTTTAACCACTGATCTTAGCATTAAGCCGCAAACAGGGGCTGTTTTGCCACAAAATAGCTATATTACTTTGCAGCTACCTGAGGGAGCAAAGTGGAACTTCACTTGGAGTGCTGATAGTACACCGTTTGTTGACACAAATGGCGGAACTGTAAACGGAGTGGTCTATAAAGGCGTTTATAATAGCGGCCGGAGCATATGGTTTATTGTAAATACTACTGTATCTAGCGAGATCCAGCTTCGCGATCTCCAGGTTATTGTGTCTCCCACCTTCCCGGTAGGTGACCTGGTGGTTACTGTTGGGGGCAATGCTGGTGTAAGCGGTAGTGTTACCATTGCCCAGGTCAAGGCTCCCTTCACCGTAACTGCTAGTAAGCCTGAAATTAAGCCCGTTGGTGGTAAGCAGGCTGCTGGTAATATTGTGATTACTGAAGCTGCTGCCGGAGTGCTAAAGGTGGGTAAGAATATAACCTTATCGCTGCCTTATGGAGTAAGCTTCAACGGGACACCTACCGCAACTGTCAAGAGCGGAAACATTGGTCTAGGTTCTGTTGATCTGAAAGATAACGTAGTTACTATACCTGTAACCACAGCAAGTACTACTGCTAGCACTATCGAGATCTCTGGCATTTACTACGACACTGATAATCGTGCTGCTCTGGGCGATGTCGTAGTAACCATTGGCGGTACAATAAACGAGTATAATAGCGATCCCGTGGCCAAGATTGCTAACGCTGTTATCGTCTCCCCCACCAAGCGGGTTGCCGTCTTCACCCTGGGCAGCAACGTCTACACGGTGAACGGAACCCAGTACACCATGGATGTGGCCGCTTATACGAAGGACGGCCGGACCTACCTGCCCGTCCGGTATGTGGCCTACGCCCTGGGTGTGGATCCTGCTAACGTGCTGTGGGACGATGCTACCCAGACGGTGACCCTGATTAAGGGCACCAATGTGGTGCAGCTCACCATCGGTAGCAAGGTGCTGAAGCTTAACGGCATCAGCATCAATATGGATGTGGCTCCCGAGCTGGTGAGCGGCCGGACCATGCTACCCTTCAGGTTCATCGCCCAGGCTCTGGGTGCTACCGTGAGTTATGACGAGGCTACCCAGACCGTAACGATGAACCTCGAATAAGGGTTGGCCTTCAGGGCCCGGGTTCCTAGCGGACCCGGGCCTTATTATCTTTATGTTAGCGCAAGGGCTTACCTGGAAGCGGGGTGATGAAGTTGGTAAGGAAGGTGTATAAATCCCTAGAGGCTAGACGGGTGTTCCCGCTGGAAGTTCCACTAGCGGAGATATTGCTGGCCATTTTAATGTTTTTTGTAGGCTGGATAGGCTGGGCCGGGGTGAGCTATGGGGATGAGGCGGTGCCAGAGACTTTAAGCCTGGAGGATGCTGTCCACCTGGCGCTTCTTTCTAGTAAGGAAGTGCAGGTGGCGAGGGAGACTGTTGAGCTTAAAAAAACAATTAAAGATGAGACTTGGGATAAATATAATGCGGTGCTTATTCGCACGCATATACCAGGCACCGATATGTATGTGAGCCTGCCTACAGGCCAGGATCCTACCGGTATGGTCTTTAAGACCGACTACGACTGGAGGAAAGCGGAAAGAGATTACGAGGTTAAGGTGGCTTCTGTGGTAGCTAGCGTGTACCAAAAATATTCTGCTGCTGTGCTCGCCCAGAAGCAGGTAGAGGTGGCTAAGCTTAATGTGGCCCTTAAGGAGAGGGAACTGGCGGATGCCGAGGCCCGGTTTAAGGTGGGAGCGGAAAGTGCTTTAGTTGTAGCCCAGAAGCGAGCAAGCCTGGCTAGCGCTCGTTCGGAACTAGCCCAGGCGGAAGGCAGGTTAAATAAGGCCTATGCTGATCTAGTGGAACTGGTAGGGCTTCCGCGCGGTAGTAAGCCTGCCCTTGTTAGCCAAGTGGACTTTGCGCCCTTAAAGGTGGAAGACCTGGATAAAGAAATTGAGACGATAATAGAAGCCAGCCCGCAAGTGTGGACTGCCCAAGAAACAGTGAAATTGCAGAAGAATACTTACGGGATGGTGAACTCTTACGATGTAGATAAGATAAACCTAAAGCTTGCAGAAATAGGAGTAGACATCACCCGCCAGCAGCTTTACTTAGCACTGCTTCAGCTTTATAACAATGTGAAGGCTTTAGAAGAAAATTACGAGGCCCTACAACAATCCTTAACCACAGCCCAAGAGGGTCTTCGCATAGCTAGATTAAAATATGAGCTAGGTATGGCTACCCGAGCAGAAGTGTTGAGCGCTGAAGCAAGCGTGGTTTCTTTGCTGACCCAATTAGAGAATGTAAAATGGCAGCACGCTATGGCGGTTAGGGCTTTTTATGAACCATGGGCTTGGTCGGGTGGCGGCATAGGGGGTGCAAGTTCTACTAGTGGCCAGGGAGGAGGAAGCTAGGGGCCAAGTTTTTCCTTAAAAATTAAGCGTGTTTATTGATACCGCCGGGTGGCTGGCTCTCGGCAATAAGAGCGATGAATGAAGCCTGGCCGTCGTGGCCGAAGAGCAGAGGGGTTTAATAAAAAGGGCTTTGGGCGACCTCACTTAGTTAGCCTCAAGCCCTTTATTTTTTACTAATTTCTTAACCAAAATTTTTAGAAGTAGATGGTAAAATGAATTACTAGGATAGGACGGCCTGCCTGCCGTGGTAGGAGGGACGAAGCAAAGTGCAGTCTGAACAAGCAATCCTGGGTACAAGGATAACCTCTAGGTTAAGACGCTTAAAATGGCCGCTTATAATAATATTGCTCCTAGGAGCCACGGGAGGTTACTTTGGTTACCGTTACACAATGGGCAAGTCCAAGCCCAGCTACCTTACAGTAACCGTGGGCAAGGGCAACATAGCTGACGTAATCCAGGCCAACGGAATTATAGAGCCGGTACGCACGGTGGGTCTAAATTTTAAGAGCAGCGGTCTAATAAAGGCTATATATGTGCAACCGGGGGACCAGGTTAAAGCGGGCCAGGTCCTGGCTGAGCAGGATACAGCAGAACTGGAAGCCCAACTTAGGCAGGCGGAGAGCAATCTTAAACGCTCAGAGGCGCAGCTAAGGCTTAAGGAGGCTGGCTCTCTCCCGGAAGAGATAGCCCAAAAGGAAGCTGAAGTAGAAGCTAGCCGGGTAGCCTATGAGATGGCTGTAAAAGAGCTTGAAAGGCAGCAGAAGCTTTTTGAAGCTGGAGCCGCCCCTGCCACCGAGGTAGATAAGGCCAAGGAAGCGGTAGCCAGCGCCAAGAGTAAACTGGAGCAGTCGCAGCAGGCTTTAAATCTCCTTAAGCAGGGCAGCCGCCCTGAGGATATAGAAACAGCCAAGGCTGCTGTAGAAGCTGACCGGGCCCAGCTTGAACTAGCCCGCCTGAATTTAGAGAATGCTAAGCTACGCGCACCCTTTGATGGCATAGTTGCTAAGGTAAATGGCGAGGTTGGGCAGCGGGGTGGTGCGGGGGGAAGTAGCGAGAATGCTGCCTTTATTACCCTGGTTAGCGAGGAGCTCCAGCTACGGGCCTGGGTGAACGAGGCCGATATAAGCAAGGTAAAAACCGGGCAGGATGCAGAATTTACCGTAGCAGCTTATCCTAATGTAACCTTTAAAGGTAAGGTTAAGAATATATATCCCCAGGCCATAACTCAATCCAATGTGCAGATCTTCGAGGTATTGATATCCATAGAAGATCCCTCTAAACAGCTCCGCCCCGGCATGACGGCTACAGCAAATATCGTTCTAGCGAAGAAGTCTAATGTATTAGCTGTTCCCAGCATGGCCTTAAGCTTTGCCGAGAGCTACTTGAAGAGCCAGGCCCAAGCAGGGAAAGGAGGAACTAGACAGACTAGCGGGCTAGGGAGACAAGCAGGCGGAGGTACGGGAGGTCAAGGCAGCCAAGGAGGCCAATGGCAGGGTGGGGCTAGGGTTGTCCTGGTACTGGAAAACGACCAGCCCGTACCGAAGAGGATAAAGGTAGGCTTAAGTGATGGACAATATGTTGAAGTACTGGAAGGGCTTAAGGAGGGTGATAAAGTTATTATCGGTATGGTCACAGGCAAACAGTCGCAGCAGACTACCAGCCCCGGCGGGCAAACCCCAAGGTCGCCTGTTTTCCCTGGCGGTCCTATGCCACTGGGAGTGCCACGGCAAGGGGGGAGCCAAGCTAGGTGAGCAAGGTTTTGATAGAAGTTGAGGGCCTGACCAAAATTTATAAGCAGGGCGGGAATCATGGCGTTGTTGCTCTACGAGATGTGTCCTTCACCATAAGCCGCGGTGAAATGGTAGCTATTATGGGTCCCTCGGGCTCCGGGAAATCGACTTTAATGCATATACTGGGGTGCCTGGACAAACCGGATAAGGGCCGGTACATCCTGGCAGGGAAAGATGTAACACTTATGGATACCTTTGAGCTGGCGAGCATCCGTAACCGGTATATTGGGTTTGTGTTCCAGAACTTTAATCTCCTAGGGCGGGCCACAGCCTTGGAGAACGTGGCCCTGCCCCTGGTGTACGCGCGGGTGGGAAGGAAGGAGAGGGAGAGACGGGCCCGGTATGTTCTGCAAACTTTAGGTCTAGCTGGCCGCGAACACCATCTGCCCAATCAGCTTTCTGGCGGGCAGCAGCAAAGGGTGGCCATAGGGAGGGCCCTTATCAATAACCCTGAGCTTCTCTTGGCTGATGAGCCTACCGGCCAGCTCGATTCTAAAGCCAGCGCCGATATAATGTATCTTTTGCAGACCTTCCACCGCGAGCGGGGCTTAACCATAGTGATAGTCACCCATGAACCTGATATCGCTTACCACTGCCAGAGGATATTAAGGCTTAGGGATGGAATACTGGTGGCAGAAGAAAGGGTGACTGAACCTAAAATAGCGGAACCTTCCATGGATATACTGCAAGGGCAGGTGAACGGTTCGTGGTCTTCTTAACCGCTTTTCAGATGGCCTGGAGGAGCATCCTTGCCCATAAACTCCGCTCAAGCTTAACTATGCTAGGCATTATTATCGGCGTTATGGCGGTTATCGTCATGGTAGCTTTGAGCCAGGGGGCGAGGGCCAGGGTTACTGAGAGGATCGCTAGCATGGGTTCTAACCTCCTGGTTATCATGCCGGGCTACAGCACGGGGCCGGTTAGAGGAGCTACTGTTACCACTCGTTTAACCCATGATGACGCCCAGGCCATAGCCCGCCTGCCTATGGTTAAATATGTAGCACCGGAGGTCTCCACCGAGGCCACTGTGGCCTATGGAAACCAGACCTGGACGGCTACAGTTAGTGGTACTACTCCTTCTTTGCAAGCTATAAGAGATTGGCCCCTGGAAGTAGGGGAGTTTTTCACCGAGGCCGATGTTACCAACATGTCCATGGTAGCTGTAATCGGCCGCACGGTGGCCGATAATCTTTTCCCTCCCGGTACCAATCCTGTAGGTAGCCGCATTCAGATTAAGGGGCTATCCTTCACTGTCATCGGGGTGCTTACGTCTAAGGGGGCGAGCATGGGAGGAATGGATCAGGATAACTACATCTATGTACCCCTAACTACGGCCCAGCAACGGTTGGTGGGCACCAAATACGTAAGGCTTATAAATGTGCAGGCTGAAGAAGCTGAGGCCCTACCCGCCCTGCAAGAAGCTATTACTATCCTGCTAAGGCAGCGCCATCATCTGGCACCTAACGTACCCGATGACTTTACTATCCGTAACATGGCGGCCGTGCTGTCGGCTATTGAAGACACCACCAGGATCATGACTTTCTTGCTGGGCGGCATTGCCGCAGTATCCCTGGTGGTTGGTGGTATAGGCATTATGAATATAATGCTGGTTTCAGTTACCGAACGCACCAGGGAGATCGGAATCAGAATGGCGGTAGGGGCCACTCCTTCGGATATCCTTATTCAATTTCTAGTAGAAGCCTTTGTGCTCAGCATAAGCGGAGGAATTATCGGGGTAGGTATAGGCTGGGGCACTACTCACCTTTTAAGCTATTTGTCCGGCTGGAATATGGTACTGGTGCCTTGGGTTATAGCCCTGGCTATGGGCTTCGCTGCTGCTGTGGGTATATTTTTCGGTTACTACCCAGCTAAGCGGGCGGCAAGCGCTAACCCCATCGAAGCTTTGCGTTTCGAATAGGAGCGTTTGCGGTATTGGACAGATGTAAGGGTGAAAGACTACAGTTGTTTGATACATCGCTAAAGTAGATAAACATCGGCGTTATTGCCTATATCTGGATGGCTTTCCGGTGTACACTTTCCTTTAACTCAGGCGTAGCAGAGTCCAAAATTACCAGAATCCACATTAAAGGGTTGAGCTGCAGCTAGTACATCAGAATATAGACGCCAGAAATCTATCTTTGGGGGAAGTTTATCTATAGCCAAGTCGATATCGGAGTGTTCGCTAAAAGTACCTTCACCAGCCAGGGAACCGAAAAGCCACACCTGGCGCAGGCCATACCTGTGAATGACTTCAGCAGCTCGGTGGGCAGCAGCCAGAGCAGCTTCTTTTCTTTTAGCTAGTTCTTGCTCGTGTTTTTCGCGTTTTTTCTTAAGGTAAGCCTTAAGTTCGGCTACCTCCTTAGCGCTATAACTAAGCATATAAGTTATCCCTCACTTACAGGAAATACCTATTCTTCTGCCTCTGCTTTAGTTAACAGTTCAAGAAAGGCATGTATTTCTTGGGAGAACTTTTCCACTGTTTGGGGCATGTTTAAGACCAGAGGTTCCATACGCTCCTAGCTTAACTCGAAACCATAGAGGTTACGGAAGCGATGACGAAAGCTTAAATATACCTCCAAGTCTTTGGCCATTTGCCTAGTAAAATGGAACCCAAGGCGCGCAATAGGGTGGTGTTTTTTATCGGTTTATTTTTATAGGGTTTTAAAGTTTCTTTTAGTTCTTCTTTTAGGCATTGTAGATTGTATAGTTCCTGGTGGATGCGAGATTTAAGAATAAGTATATCAGGTGACAAAATTATCTTTACCTCCTTCGTTAGCGTTTAACTACTTTAATTTTATTTGAACATACTCTGAGATACAAACAAAATCTCTTTACAATAGGATGGCTACCTAGTGCGGGGTCGTAATTACAGGGGGTTGGCGAATGCGCTACTATAAGATAGATAGCAACACTTGGAAAGGAGCCCCCAAAGAGATGTGCTTGCCGGCCAGGAGAAGGAAAAGATACATCAATGAAGAAGGAAAAAGTAATCTCGATGCCGACAATATACAAGTAGAAGACTAAACTTATCTAGAAGAAGGGGTTAGTCCTGACGGGCTGGCCCCTTAATTATGGTAAAATCTAAACTATGGGTGCCTATTTACCAGGAAACATAAGAGGTATTCCATCCATGGTCCAAGCCAAATTACCCCTGAACTTTGAGCGGCAGCAAGCAAAAAAGCCTTCGCCAAGCGGTGAACCGTATGGTGCGCAAGGGTTTCTGGTTTAGTTTAAAAAGGATTGAACCTCCCTCTTAACAAAGTATAACTCTTACAACAAGCAAAGGGAACATAAAGATAATCTTAGAAATTAAGGGAAAGAGCCCTAGCCTTTGTCCGCTTCCGGGAGGAAGCACTGGGCGATATTGACCGTACTAGGCAACAGCAAGAACTTCTTAAGGCGCTGGTCCAACAAGCCATGCAACCGGCAACTTTACTTATTTTTAGCCTGCGGGTCGGAAATACATATTCGGGACAGAGGGCTACCCCAAAGTGGGCAAAAAATTGTCCGATATAAGTTCGTGGGTGAAAAAAGAAGGGGGTGAAGGTCGTCCAGTCGGCTGGAGTTCAGCCGCGGGTGGGGCGACCGGGGACAAGCATGATAAGAAATATGAGAAGCTTGCGGATCAAGATGGCTGTGTTATTTGGGTTGATCGTCCTAATTGGGTGCTTGGTGTTAGCTGTTATAAGCCAGAATCGCGCTGAGATCGCTTTAGAAAGTGAAGCTAAAGAGGCTATACTTAAAGTGGCCAGGCAGGTTGCCGAAACTGTAGACAGCCGGATCCAGGCGCGCATTTATGTGGTTGAAGAAATGGCCGATAGGAACGTTATTCGCGGTAAATCGGGTGACCACGAGGCTACGATGGAGGAAAAGTTAGAAACCCTTCGCGACGAGCAAAAAAGTGTGGAGAGTTTAGGGTTCAAGCAGTTCGGCATTGCCGATAAAGAAGGTAATATTATTTTTTCCAATGGTAACCGGGCGAATATCGCCGACCAGGATTACTTCCGGGCTGCCCTGGGGGGAAAGACTACTATCTCCAGCACTATTGTAAGTAAATTTGACAATTCGGTTGGGTTTGCTTATGCCACACCCATACGTCACTATGCCACTAATGAGATAACCGGCGTTCTAGTGGGTATAGTGGATGGAGCTAGGTTCAGTGAGTTGGTGGGAAGCATTACATATGGCCGCACGGGGTACGCCTTCGCTGTGGATGGTACAGGCAAGACCATAGCCCATAAGGATATAGAAAAAGTTAAAGACCAGGAGAACATTATAGAGCAGTCTAAGTTCAACGCGTCCCTTAGCCCCCTTGCTGCGGTAATCTCCAAAATGGCGAAGGGGGAGGAAGGCATTGCTGCTTGCGTTTTCCAGGGTCAGGAGATGATTATCGCCTATGCTCCTATAAAGACCACCAATTGGTCTATAGCGGTCACTGCCCCTAAGGCTGAGGTGCTGGAGAGAGTTTCTGGGCTTAAACATTCCATGCTAATTGTATCCCTCCTAATAATCTTTACTGCTCTAGTTTTGACCTTTGTAATGGCCAGAAACATTACTACACCCTTAATTTGGGCGGTGGACCACCTAGGGATTATAGCTAACGGCGACTTCACCCGGCCGATTCCGGAGAAATACCTTCGCATGAAGGATGAGATAGGAGAGCTTGCCCGGGCCGTAGAACGGCTACAGACCAATATCAAAATGATGCTTTTAAGCCTAAAAGAAGACGCAAAGACGCTAGCCGGTAACTCGGAGGCCCTAGGTGCTGCTTCGGAAGAGATCGCTTCTTCCTCTGGCGAGGTAGCCAAGGCTATCCAGCAGGTGGCGGCGGGAGCCTCTGAACAGGCTGGACACCTGCAGGAGATCCTTGACCTTATGGAAAACATAACCTCGAGCCTGGAGAAAGTCTATACCGAGCTGAGTAACGTTAAGGCCAATAGCGAGAAGACCTCTGGGCTGGCTAATGTGGGCAAGAAAGAGTTGGACACCCTCATCGCCTCCATCAAAGGTGTGCGCGAGGCCTTTGAGATTGTCGCGAAAAAGCTGACTGGTTTGAGCGGTTCTGTAGCTCAGGTGGGCGAGATCCTGGAAGTGATTAACGGGATAGCGGAGCAGACGAATCTTTTGGCCTTGAACGCGGCCATTGAGGCGGCGCGCGCAGGAGAGGCGGGCCGTGGTTTTGCGGTGGTGGCTGACGAAGTACGCAAGCTGGCCGAGCAGTCTCGTGCCTCTTCAGATAAGATAAGGACGCTGCTAGATACTATAGCTTCGGAGACGAATGGAGTGGTGAACACTTCGCAAGAAGTAAACAGGCAGATAGTTTCACAACTAGAAAACGTAGAGAACACCATCAAGGCCTTTGACAATATACTTGATGCAGTAGCCGCGTTGGCTCCTATGATCGAGGCGACTTACCGCGAGGTGGACAGTACGGTAAAGGCTAAAGATATAGTGCTAGAGCGGGTTCAGAGCATCAGCGCGGTAGCGGAGGAGACCTCGGCTTCAGCGCAAGAGATTTCGGCCTCGGCTGAAGAGCTTTCTGCTTCTACCCAGGAGATATCTGCCAATGCCCAGCAGGTCCTTGAGGTGGCCAAACGGCTCGAAGAACAGGCAGGGCGCTTTAAAGTATAAGGTTTTGTGAGCTACGTGTAAATGATAACTAGGGTAGGTAAGGCATTATGAAAAAAATTTTAAATACCCGCTTGTGGTTTGTAAGCGGGCTTTTTTTGATCCTGGCCGTGTTAACTTATACTATCTGGCTTTATAACCAGATGGAAAGGCTAGCCCAGGAATATTCCCGGATATCCCAAGAAAAGTACCAGATCCTCTATCACCTTAAAAGTGCCGAGAAATTAGTTATCGATATGGAAACAGGGATACAGGGTTATATGTTAACTGGAGATACGCGTTTCTTGGAGCCTTACACTGAGGCTAAGAAAGAAATAGCTTCTCACTTGGAAGAACTTTTCCACCTTTTTCCTTTAGGTATAAAATATCAAAACCATTTTCAGGAAATTATGCAAGCTTTAGAAAAATGGACTGCCTTAGTAGCCGTTCCAATTATCCAGTCTTTACCGTCTGCAAAGGATAGGGCTAATAATACTGCCATATTAGAACAAGGGAAAAGGATTATGGACCAAATAAGGGATAGGTTTGATTTACTGGAAACCCTAGTCGATATTACCCGGCAACAGGATCTTAAAGCCCTTTTGGCTTTCCATCGTCGCCTGGTATGGCAAGTTATGGTGGCCATGATAGGGCTATGGTTACTTATCGCTTTTATGGGCTATGCTCTTTACCGCCAGGTACGGCGGGTAGAAAAGCAGAATATAGAGCTACTTGAAAAAGAAGAAAAGCTTAGGAAGGCTGTGCGCGAGCTATATGCAGCTTCCCAGATGAAATCAGAATTCCTAGCTAACATGAGCCATGAGCTGCGCACCCCTTTAAATGCTATTATTGGATTTGCCCAAGTACTTAAAGGCCAGTATTACGGGGCCTTAAATGAGAAACAGTCGACTTATGTAAATTATATATTGACCAGCGGCCAGCACCTTTTAAGCCTTATAAACGATGTTTTAGACCTTTCTAAAATAGAGGCAGGCAAGCTAGAGCTTGAGCTTTCCACCTTTTCCCTCCGTAAACTCCTCGAGAACAGCCTTATTATGGTTAAAGAGAAGGCGGCCAAGCACAATTTAAAATTATCCTTGGAGATAGAACCCGATCTCCCTG
This sequence comes from Thermanaeromonas toyohensis ToBE, assembly GCF_900176005.1. NCBI lineage: Bacteria > Bacillati > Bacillota > Clostridia > Neomoorellales > Neomoorellaceae > Thermanaeromonas > Thermanaeromonas toyohensis. The sequence goes on from NZ_LT838272.1 coordinate 184,090, forward strand.
ATATTACTGCTGATGAACGAAAGCTAAAACAGATAATGTACAATTTATTAAGCAATGCGGTGAAATTTACCCCTGATGGGGGCTCTATAACTATCCGCGCCCGGCGATTTAAAGAGATAGGAGAAACTGCAGAAAAAATAGAAGTGAGCGTAGCAGATACGGGTATAGGTATAGCGCCCGAGGACCAGGAAAGGATTTTTGAACCTTTTACGCAGGCCAGGATGCGGGAGGAATCTGTAGAAGGCAATACCCCTTATGTGCGCCAGCATGAGGGTACGGGGTTGGGCCTGGCCCTGGTGCGCCGTTTGGTGGAGCTGCACGGGGGACGGGTATGGGTAGAAAGCCCTGGTCTGGGCCGGGGTAGCACCTTTTATTTTACCCTCCCGGTAATGACGCAAGGGAGGGGAGGGACAGATGAAGCCCAAGATTCTGGTAGTAGAGGACAATGAAGCCAATATGGTTTTATTAAGGGATATCCTGGCAATTATAGGAAGCGAAGTGTTAGAGGCTACCACCGGCCAAGAAGGGCTACGCTTGGCCCGGGAGGAAAAACCCCAACTTATTCTGATGGATATACAGCTTCCTGATATAGATGGCATAACCCTTACTAGGCTTTTAAAGCAGGATCCCGCCACTAGCCATATACCTATTATAGCAGTTACCTCTTATGCTTATGAAAAAGAGAAGGACCTTTTTAGCCAAGCAGGAGGGGATGGTTATTTGACTAAACCCATTGAGATCGAGAGTTTATTAAAAGTAGTGACCCAATTTATAAGGGGAGAAAAGATACATGTGGGAGAAGCCCAAAATACTAGTAGTAGATGATGAAGAGGTTAACTTAGTTTTGATGGAGGCCATACTCGTTCCCGCTGGATATCAAGTTATCTTAGCCCGGAGCGGGGAAGAAGCGCTGGCGGCTGCAGTGAGAGAAGAACCGGATGCTATCCTTTTAGATGTAATGATGCCCAAAATAGACGGGTTTACTGTTTGCCGCCAGCTCAAAGAGGGGGAGGCTACCCGGTTTATCCCCGTGATTATAATAACTGCCCTTGACCGGTGGGAAGACCGGGTCCAGGGGCTAGCAGCAGGGGCTGATGATTTTTTAACCAAACCTGTTAACGAAATAGAGTTAAAGGTTCGCCTGCGCTCTTTGCTCCGTATAAAAAAGCTTAATGATCAGCTACGATATGCCCATGAGCATATAAATTATCTTACCCGCCATGTGGACGACCTTCTTAAGCATTTTGATCCTCTATCTTTCTTAACCCACCCTGCTAGAGAAGAGTTGATCAAGCAATTATTTTATTTTCAAAAGCTGGCCCCAGAGATGGTGCTGGTAGCTTTCCTAGAGGGCGATGAAAAAGGGCAGGGGGCAATATATTTTCTGCAAGAAGGAAGGGTACACCAAGAAAGATTTTCCTTTTCCCTGCTTCCTCAAAGCCCTTTAGCTAAAATTCTAACCTTAGAAGGAAGAAGTAGTTGGGGCAACCGTAGCGAGGGGCAGGAAGAGATTTTTAGAAGTTTGGAAGGGATCCTCGCCCAAGCTAAGGTAAGGAGAACTTTACATAATTATGTTAGCTACCGGCAGGACTCTATTTGGCTTTGTTGTTTTAATTATGCCCACCCCGTTACCTCTTATGAATGCGATGTGCTACGGAATTTGAGCACTTACAGCCAGTTTTTAGAACTAATAGCCGAGCAAGTAAAAAGGACGGAAGAAGCCTTTCACTACACTCTAGAGGCTTTGGCCCGGGCTGCCGAGGCCAACGATGAAGATACCGGGAATCATATTATACGAGTGGGTGTTTTCGCCAAGGAACTAGCAGAGGCTATGGGATGCCCGCGCTCTTTTTGCCAGGAGATAGGCCGCGCAGCTAAGGTCCATGATGTAGGTAAAGTTCATATACCCAGCCATATCCTGAGGAAACCTGGGAAGCTTTCCCCGGAAGAATGGGAGATCATACGCCAGCACCCCTATTATGGAGCCAGGATCTTAGGTGAGGCGCCACGCCTTAAGACGGCGCGGGATATAGCCTTGCATCACCATGAAAAATGGGATGGCAGCGGCTACCCCCAGGGGCTAAAGGGCGAGGAGATTTCCCTAGCCGGCCGGATCGTAGCCCTGGCGGATATTTATGATGCCTTACGTAATAAGCGTAGTTATAAGCCAGCCTTTTCCCACGAGGAGGTTTTTAAAATTATAACCTCTGGCGATGGACGGGTGGAGCCCTCCCATTTTGACCCTTATGTATTAGAAACCTTCCGCAAGATAGCTCCCCGCTTTGAAGAGATTTACGAATCCTTGAAAGACTAAGCCGCCGGAAAGGCTTTATTCCAAATTTAATGTAGAATTTTGGAGGAATTGGAGAAAAAAGATCGAATATAAATCTAGGAAAATTAAGGATATCGGGTAAGTGATAAGAGAGGGTGGAGGGTATGCTATGCTATTCCATAAATGCAATAAATTTCCTAAATGGGGGGGGGGGGTATATTATACCAACATTGGCAGCAAATGCCATAGCTTAACCGCTTTTGGGAACCTTTCTGCTTCTGTTTTTTCCCTCCTAGACAAGCCTTCCTTAAAGGATCCCTTCCTGCTCATATCTTCTTTACCCCCACCAGCCCTGCTCTAAAGCTCTAAAAGCTTTTTAGCATCTAAGTTTATGGGGGCGAATTTTAAGGTGCAGGTAGACTTATATGGGCAGGGCCAGCAGGGTGGTAGCAGGATATACCGCCTCGTTTTTCCCTCCCCTTTAGCCCGGATATTGTTCCGTAGTTTAGCCTTGATCTTGCTAACCTCTATAACCTTAGCTAATCGGTATAGCCGGAGCTTGTCTTTCCAAATACTTTTAGATTTCTTTTATTTAATCCCTATCACTATAGCCTCACTAGATTCTTTAAATACTGGGCTAATATTTGCTTGCCTTTCTGGAGTTTTACGCTTAATTTTAAACCCTGTCCTCTTTGTCTCCCTAAAAGCCACAGATTATGTGGACTTTCTGGTGGTTACTAGTTTCTATTTATTAGACCCCTTAGGGATTGAGCTTTTGAGGCGCCTGGCCTGGCAGAGGCGGATGCTGGAACAAAATTTAAAGGTTACGACGGAAGCTTTGCTGGAGGCCTTGCAGCTCCGGGACCATTATACTGGCCAGCACTCGCGGGAAGTAGCCTTATATTCCCGGCTTATAGGCGAGGCATTGGGCTTAACAAGGGTGGAACAAGAAGAATTGTACCTGGCCGGTCTTTTGCATGATCTGGGGAAAATAGGCATAGACGATGCTTGTTTAAATAAACCGGGCCCGCTTACACCTGAGGAATGGGCCATTATACACCAGCATCCTAGGCTGGCTTACCAGATAGTTAAGAAGGTGGTGGGCGAGGGAAGTAGGGTAGCCCGGGCAGTGTTGTATCATCACGAACGTTACGATGGCCGGGGTTACCCGGAGGGGTTAAAGGGTAAAGCTATCCCTTTAGAGGCCCGCATTTTGGCTGTGGCTGATTGTTTTGATGCCATGACTACGGATCGTGTATACCGGCGGGCCCTAACTCGTGAGCAGGCTATAGAGGAGCTAAAAAGGTGCGCGGGAACCCAATTTGATCCTGAGATCGTAGATGTGTTTTGCCGGATACTAGAGGGGAAGAGGAATTAAATGCTTAAGTATAGCTTGCGTGGCTTCCTATACGGAAGAGCACACGGCAGCCATGGAAGAGTTGGCGGCACTTTAAAATGGGTAGATTGGAGGCTAAAATAATGGGTGCTACCATCTTGATCATCGAGGATACGGAAGCCCATCGCGTGCTGCTTAGAGATATACTGGCCCTCACCGGGAAGGAAATTATTGAGGCTACTAATGGGGAAGAAGGGATTCGCCTGGCAAAGGAAATAAAGCCTGAGTTGGTGTTTATGGATCTCCATTTACCTGATATGGACGGCATTACCGCTACTAAAATTTTAAAAGAAGATCCTTTAACGGGAGATATTCCAATAGTAGCTATAGGTTCCTATGAATCTTCTCAAGAGAAGCGTCTTTTTTTAGCTATAGGGGGGAATGTTTATTTAAGCAAACCCTTAGATGTGGAGGTTATCTTAAGCGTGGTAAAGCAATTACTGGCCCGCCATTAAATCGATGGTTCCCAGGCGTTCCGCCAACTGTTCAATGCGTTTGCAAACATCAAGAGAAATCCTGTCCAGGGACAGTGAGGAAGGATTTTCTTAACGCCCTTAAAAATAAAAAAAGTATAAGGGAAGATGATCTAGCGGCCCGTTATGGAGGAGATGAATTTGCAGTATTATTTGCGCGCAAGGGCCTCTGCCAGAAAAGTTTAAGGTGAGGCTTAAAGCGAATTTAGAGGCTGAACTGGCTAAATTAAAGAATGAAAACCTAAAAGAGCTTGGCTTTTCTTTAGGGTTAGCTTATTACCCGCTAGATGGGCAGGACGTTCATTCCCTTTTACGCATAGCTGATGGATAGGCCGTATGTATTTAGAAAAGGAGCTTAAAAAGAAGGATTTGATATAGGGGGCTTGGAATTTGAAGTTGTGGTAGCCAAAAACCGGGGCTATTGCCTATATCTAGATGCCCCTTCGGTGTATATTTTCTTTTAACTCAGGCAAATAGCTATTATTATCCCCAATACCTTTGCTATAACCGGATGCCTAAGAATATAAGGTATTAAGCCCATGTTTGCTTTAATTTAAGCGCAGATAGGACGCTACAATAGGAGCGAAAGAATAGATACAGAAGGCAAGTCTGGCCTTTCAACCAGGGATATACTTGTTATTGTAGATGCCTTTTTCCATCCTGTTCCGTTTTCCTTTGGGGTAGCTGGATATTTTCTTGCCTAGCCAGCGAGTATAAAGCACCCCTGCTTTGGTAAAACTGGCAGGGCAAACCCTAGGCCCGCTAAAATCATTTTCTACTACTACAGCGATATATTCGGGGCCCAGGGTAGCCAGCATTCCCTCTATCTCTGCCCCTAGATTTCCCCGGGCCGTACTATCAATTCTCTTTCCAAAATAGGAAACCCCAGCCTGACGAAGTATAGAAACCGTTTCTTCTACACGCCGCCGGGCCTCAGCAGGAACTACCCCGCGGCTAAAAGTATTAACAACTAGCCCTTCCCAATTTACTGTAAGTAATTCGGGTAACATCCGATAATTAATAACCGTTACTATCTTCAAACCTTTCTTAGCAAATAATACGCCTGTGGCATTAGCGCCCGTAAGATCATCCGCCACTACCGCCCATTTTGCCATTCTGTATCGCCAACCCTTTCAAGTCTTTAAACTGTATTATCTGGCTCAGCCAATATTAAATTAATCCCCTGCCGCTCCATCTCAGCTACTATTTGTGGAGCAAGCTGGTTGTCGGTAATAATAAGGTCCACAACCTTAAGCTCACAAACCTTGGCAAAAGCCTTCCGACCGAACTTGGTATGATCTGCTACCAGCACTGCTTTAGCTGCACTGGCTACCATAGCCCTTTTTAAGTGGACCTTATCCAAAGTAGGGGTGTATAAGCCTGCTAGGTCAACAGCGCCGGCTCCTAAAAAAGCTATGTTCACACTAATGGAACGCAAAAAAGCGAGCGCTTCTTCTCCTAGTAGGCAATACACGCCCGGCTGAACTTCTCCTCCGGTAGTTAAGACCTTAAACCCTGGTACATCAGCCAGTTCTATAGCAATATTTAAATCGTTAGTTACTATAGTTAAATTCTCTTTAGACTTCTTTAAACACCGAGCCACTTCTAGGGTAGTGGAACCTGCATCTAGGATCACCGTGCTATTATTTTCCACTAGACCAGCAGCCACCTTAGCAATTCCCCTCTTAAGCTCTAGATGGGAAGTAACTTTCGAGCGATAAGGTATTTCTCCAATCAAACCATTTCTGGACAATGCTCCACCTCTAGACCTAGCCAGAAGCCCCTCATTCTCTAAAGCCTTCAGATCCCGCCGGATGGTCATAGTGGAAACCCCAAAAGCCGAAGCAAGTTCGGCTACCTCCGCCCGGCCTTCCCGTAATATCCATTGCAAGATCTTTTGCCTGCGCTCTAGGGTGAGCATTAGGGAACCCTTTCTTTGTTCAGTAGTGTTCTATAAGCTGATGTTGGTTGCTTTGAATCTAGCTGGCCTGTTTCAGGATTAAAATACCTAAGGCTAAGAGGCGATTTTCATATTTAATGTCAGCAGGATTTAAGCAATGCATGGCGAATATATTTATAGGCTGAACAAATTACCAGCACAAATGTGCAAATTGAGGGGACATATATGAATAGCGAGATAAAAACTATCATCCAAGTGGCGCGACTATACTACGAAAAAGGTTTAACTCAACAAGAAATTGCTACCGAAATGCAGCTTTCGAGATCAACCGTTTCCCGCTTACTTGAAAAGGCTCGTAAAGAAGGTTTTGTGGAAATCCGTGTGCTTGATCCTTATAACCACAATCAAGACCTTGCCCGGACTTTACAGCAGCGGTTTAACCTTAAGGCTTGTGTTATAACATCAACCGGGGTTTCTGAACGCACCTCTAGGCGAGCAATTGGCTTAGCGGCTGCAGGTCTGCTCGATGAAATCCTTAAGGAAGGCGATGTACTAGGTGTTTCCTGGGGCAGTACGCTATACGAACTGGCAATTAATCTTAATGGCGTAACTCCAAGGGCGATACAGGTAGTTCCGTTATTAGGTGGGATGGGACAATTACCACGTCATTTTCAGGTTAATGAGTTGGCCAATATGTTTGCTCAAGCTTTTGGTGGTACTGCCTACGCTCTCCATGCTCCCGCCTTAGTAGGTTCTGCCGAAGTTAAAAGAGCCTTAATTAACGATCCTAGTCTAAGGCCAGTAATAAGTTTATGGTCCCAGATCACCGTAGCTGTAGTTGGCATTGGACCACCCATATCCGTGTCCCCCATGTTATCGACCAATTATTTTGGTGATAGCGATGTCCTTGCTTTGATGCACCAAGGAGCAGTGGGGGACATTTGTGCTCGCTTTTTCAATGAATACGGTCGTCTTTGCCAGGCATCGGTAAACGAACGTATTATTGCTGTGGATTTAGAAGATTTGCGACGGATACCCACTGTAATTGGTGTTGCAGGCGGTCCTGAAAAAGTACGGAGCATTTTGGGAGCCTTACGCGGGCGGTGGATCAATACTTTGGTTACAGATCTTAGCACAGCTGAGGAGTTAATACGCAGTATTAGGGAGGACAGATTAGAGTGAAAGTTGGTCTAATAGTCAATTTCCGGGCTGGTCGTGGCCCGACACATAATCTTCCGCTTATTACTACACTGTTACCACAGCTATTATCCGGTTTGAGGATCATCATGCCGGTTACAGCGGTCCTAGTTTCAGAGGAAACGGTAGCAACGGCTATTACCCGCGAAATCGGTTTACCGGTAGTACCCCTGCCCGTGACATCGAGGGGTAATAGGAACGAAACTATTACGGCCGCGCGTTTGGCCTGCCAAATGGGCGCTGAAGTTTTAGTAGTTGTGGGGGGAGATGGTACCCTAGCGGATGCTGCACTAGGTATCTTATTAGCTCAAAAGGTGTTACCAGTTGGTGGACTGGCGGCTAAGACCCGGCTTTTAGGTGTGGGAATTGGGACGACCAACGTAGGGCCGCTTGTCGCTTTCAAAGGAGAAGAATTATTAGGCGCTACTGTGGTACAACTCGAGCAGTGGCTTCGGGCTTTGCAGCCCTTTAATCCCCCGGCGCTAGTCGCTGAAGTCGCTGACGAAATTCTAGGGGTGGGATTTAATGATTGTACCTTCGGTTTTACCGTTCCGGCCACGGTAGACGGTCAGCGGTGGGATGTCGACGCTACTGCCCTTTTGGCAGGCCGACATGAACGGGGTTCAGTTGGACCGATTGGCGGGCCAAATACTGAGGTCTGGTTGAGGCGTAGTAAACACGAGTTGCTAGTGGGCAAAGGGCATAAAATAGGTCAAATAATAATCGGCACAGTTGACGGTCGTTACATTGGTAAGGCCGTGTCTGGCGGTGTTTGCCTTGCAGCCCTAGCAGGGGCACCAGCAGCTTTAGTGCTGGCTGATAAACCTTTGACGCGGATTAATATTGATGCTAGTAAGTTGGAAGCTATAGAGCCTGTAACAAGCCAGTGTTTTAGTTTGTTTACTGGAGATAAAGTAACAGTGAAGGGTTTAGTTAATAATACTGTTATCTGCGTCGATGGTAATCCCTTAAGTCAACTAAGTGTCGAAAAAAAGGTGACGGTAATAGTAGATACTGCCCTCGTAACCTGTCTTAGGCCTGTTAACAAACATTAATTAGACGCAATGCTTAAAGGAGGAGATGTTTTTGACAGGCCAAGAATTGCGTTTGCGCCGCTTGTTTCCACCAGAAGGAGCCCTAATTGTGGCACTAGATCACGGACTTTTTCAAGGGCTTCAAGGAGGACCAGAAGACCCGGTAGGGATAATTAGGGGGCTTGTGTCGGAGCCGATAACTGGCTTGCTCCTAAGCCGGGGGCTATGGAAACTGTTACCACCAGACTGTTATACTAAAGCCCTTTTATTACGAGTAGATGCCGCTACCTCATTTCCTGATGTGCCAGACACGGTTCAGGTTACTAGTGCGGCTTGCGCCTTGCGTCTAGGGGCAGATGGCATCTTGACAATGGGTTTGTTGCGCCAGGGAGAAAATAATAGCCTTTTACGGTATTTAGGGTTACTAACCGAGGAGGCCCACGCCAACGGCCTGCCGGCTATAGTAGAACTGATGCCACGTCATGATAGTCTGCCCGTTCGGGACGCTTTGCGCATCAGCGCCGAGTTAGGCTTTGATGCTGCCAAAATTTTCCTTCCACTAGCCCAAGATGAATTTACCAGCTTTGTTAGTTTAATTGGAGCTAGTCCTATTCCTGTTGCCGTTGCCGGCGGGCAACCTTTAGCTACAGAATTAAAACTTCTAGAGCTTGTGCGGGAAATCCGCAGTGCCGGCGCAGCCGGTCTAATTTTCGGCCGGAATATTTGGTCCCATCCCCAGCCGCGAGCAATTATTCGTTCGCTTAGTGCTGTTTGGCAAGGAGATTTAACTCCAAGAGAAGCTTATGACCAATACTTAGGTATGGCAAGCGAGGCGGTATGCCAGTGAAGGCAGCATTTTATATAGAACCAGGGCAGATAGAAATACGGGAAGTATCTTTACCCCCGTTAGAAAAAGGGGATTGGCTAATTAAAGTAATGGCGAGCGGCGTATGCGCTACTGATGCCAAGACTTACTTGCGGGGCCATCCATTTATAAAGCCACCAGCAGTTCTCGGGCATGAAGTGGCAGGAGTAGTGGTAGCTGCCCCAGTGGGGATTAATAACAAAGACGGGCCGCAGGAAGGGGACCGTGTGGTGGTGGCGCCTTATATTCCTTGTGGCCGTTGTTACTGGTGCAGCAATGAGCAGCCGACCCAGTGCACTGCCCTTTTTGCTACTAGCATTGAACCTGGCGGTTTTGCGGAATATGTACGTGTACCAGCAAATACTGGGGGTCGGGCGCTTTATCGCCTTCCTGACGACCTTGATTATGCTGAGGCTAGCCTGACAGAACCAGTAGCCTGTGCTTTACACGGCATTGAGGCTTCTCGCATTAAAGCCGGGCAAACAGTGCTTGTTATTGGTGATGGACCAATGGGTATCCTTTTGGCCCGCCTGGCTAAAGTCTTTGGCGCTCGCGTTTTTCTAAGTGGGATGTTACCCCACCGTCTGAAAATTGCTGCCCAGGGCCTAGATGGCATTTTCGACGCCTGCCACGAGGAAGTTGACCTACGCCCTTATACCTGCGGGCGCGGGGCTGATGTGGTACTAATTGCTGTAGGCGTACAAGAGGCGATCAGTTACGGAGTCCGTAATGTGCGTCGGGGTGGTATAGTTAACTTTTTTGCAGGGCTTCCTAAAGGTACGACTTTCCCGCTGGACCTAGAGCAGGTTCATTATGGAGAAGTTACTTTCATGGGTACTTTCGGTTTTACGCCTGGACAATTTGCCCGCGCACTCGAATTTATCGCTTCCAGACAAATATATTTAGCCGATCTTATTACCGCACACTACTCTTTGATGGAGACAGAACAAGCCCTAAAAGATACACTGGCTTGTAACGGCCTTAAGAGCTTAATACTTCCTTGGGGAGGTGAGGTATAGAGCGTAATAGAAAAAGAAGGAAGTTTTCGATCTATTGCTGTGTATAGTATTAAAAAAACTTTTAGGAGGGAACAGCATGACAGAATTTTTGAAGAGCCTCCTTAGTAGTTTAGGAAGCATTGGACGGAGTATCGGTTTTCAGACGATGAATGTTATTGGTACCTTTTTGCTCGTTATTATGACTTTGATCCTTATTGGAGAAATGTTTAACTACCAGGTAGTCTTAACGCCTTGGCCGCGCCTAGTTAAACGCCAGCGCCGATGGAATACAAAATCAATTGCCGTTATGGGTATGACAGCGGCACTGTCAGTTATTTTACAGGCTGTAGGGGCCGTTATTGTCCTTGTTCCGGGGACTATTACTTTTCGTGCTGATGCCATGGTTCGTTTTCCTTTCGGGGCCATTTTTGGAATGCCGGCGGTATGGGGAGTAGGGTTAGCTAATTTGCTTGGCGACGCCCTGGCAGGAACCCTCGGGCCAGGAAGTATTGGCGGGGCAGTAATTTCCTGGTGGATGCCCTACTTGTTCTACCGGCTTATGCGGCAGCCGGAGGAACGTAACATGATCAAAGGAAGCGCATGGTTCAAATATTACGCCATTAGTTTGCTCTGGTGCCTTATCGGTTCGTTTTACCTGTGTTCTTCCTTCCAGTGGTTACGCTTGTTACCGACGGAAGTTATCTGGGTAGGCGTATTCCCAGCTGTTATAGTAACTACTTTTATTGGTGGTCTCGCCGGTCCCCTAGTTGCTCGGATTGTGGGCCCGGCAGCAGATAAATACGGTCTGTCATTAGATAAAATGCGTTTTGAAGTTGAAAGCGAGTATAACAGCTAGTTGTAATTCAAATATAAGCGGCAACCCCAAACTAGGGTTGCCGCTTGCTCGAAAGCGTTTTATTATTTTCCGGATTATACCAGGAGGTTATGTTAAGTTATGGACTTTGTTATTGAGTTGAGCGGCATTAGTTATAGTTACCCTGGCCGCGAGAACCAACCGGTGCTGAAGGATATTAATTTAAAGGTAAGACGCGGTGAGTTTATTGTAGTTACAGGCCGGACAGGTTCGGGGAAAAGTACACTTTGCTATATCTTAAATGGCCTTATTCCCCATTTCTTTGGCGGTGTCCTTCAGGGGACAGCCCGTGTAGCAGGTTTAGAAGTGGCAAAGGCGACTATTACTGATTTGGCTAGCCGGGTGGGAATTGTTTTTCAAAATGCGGAATCGCAATTAGTAGGCTTAACAGTCGAAGAGGATATCCAATTTGGCTTAGAAAACCTCTGCCTTCCTCCGGCAGTAATATTAGAACGTAGCCGCTGGGCTATGGCTGTAACCGGCTTAGCAGGACTGGAAGGCCGTTCTCCTTGGCGTTTATCAGGTGGCCAAAAGCAACGAACAGTTATTGCGGCAGCATTAGCCATGTACCCCGAGGTATTGGTGCTGGACAATCCTACTGCTGAACTAGATCCCTTGGGTAAAGCTGAAGTACTTGCTGTTATCGAACGCTTAAATAAGGAGATGGGCTTGACAGTTGTACTTTGTGAACAAGACCTGGAACGTAGTGCATCTTTAGCTGACCGGATAGTTGTCTTAGATGCCGGGCGGATAATTTTAGACGATCAGCCGGAAGCTATCTTTGACAACGCCGAAACTTTGCAAAGGCTGGGACTAAGGTTACCTCAAGTAACTGATTTGGCCCTGCGTTTGAGGGCTTCAGGCAAATGGACTGGGCCTTTACCCGTGTCCGTAACGGGTTTTTTAAGTAATCTTCCACCTAAGGTCCAGTGTATTACTTCCACGGTTAATTACGGTGGCGAACCGTTATCAAAATCGGCAGAGAAAGTTAGTACCAATACGGCTAAAATTATAGTCGATAACGTTAGCCATATCTATCCAGATGGTACAAAAGCTCTGGATGGGGTATCCTTACGGGTTTTCCAGGGGGAAATACTAGCGATATTAGGACATAATGGCTCGGGTAAAACGACGCTAGCCAAACATTTCAACGGTCTGTTGCGTCCAACAACAGGTCGTGTTTTGGTAGATGGAATAGATACTAAGAATGCCACCGTCGCCCAATTGGCAAATAGAGTTGGATATGTTTTTCAAAACCCAGACCATCAAATTTTCGCGAAAACCGTGGCCGAAGAACTGGCGTTTGGACCACGCAACCTGGGCTGGCCAGAAGAGCAAGTGCAGGAGGCAGTGGAGGTCGTTCTTAAAGAATTCAATCTCCAAAAGTATCGCGAAAAAGATCCGTTTTTCCTAGGATTAGCTGAACGCAAGCTATTGGCTATTGCTTCGATATTGATTATGAAACCCCAGATTTTGGTGTTGGACGAGCCAGCAACAGGAGCTGATTACACTATCAACACCAGAATTATTGACTATATCCAGGAACTTAACAAGAAAGGGATGACCATAGTTGTCATTACTCACGATGTCGAAGCGGCTGCCGGCTATGCCCATCGCTTGGTGGTAATGAAAAGTGGCCAAGTAGTTTTGGCGGGAGAACCAGGGTTTGTTTTCCGCCATGAAGAGTTATTACGGCAATGTTATATTGAAGCGCCACCTGTAACTAAAATAGGACAAGAATTGAACAGAGTTGGCTGGCAGGGCGACATGTATACAGTAGAGCAGGCGTATGCAACCTTAGCGCGATTACTTTAGGGGATTTTTATTAGCACAAAGGAAGTGGGGGGACATCATGGCAAATATTAGGGTTGATTTCTTTCAGGGTGGTAATTCACTAGTTACTCGGTTGGATCCACGGACCAAATTGCTCTATGTTGCCTGGATATTTATCATGATTATAGTTTTTAGCCACCCTTTATACCAGGCTTTGACTTTTTGTACAATACTAGCCATGATTATCGCAGGTCGTTTATCCTGGCGTCAGGTATTTCGTAGTGGACGGCTTGGTATCTACGTAGGTCTTTTTTCCTGGTTGTTATGGATGATATTTTTGCATAATACAGGCCGTCCCCTGGCTAAAATACCCCTTTTGCCATGGCCAATCACTGACCTAGGCTTTACTTATGGATTGGGAGTAGCTTTTCGGATTTTTAGTTTGTTTTTCGCCTTTATAGTAGTTGCCATGACGACCAGTCCTAGGGATTTAATAGCTGGCCTTTACTATTTACGGCTACCTTTTGCTTTCTCCTTTGTAATTGGCATTATTCTCCGGTTAATTCCCCACTTTTTAGCGGAGCATGCGACTATTGTAGAAGCTCAAAAATCTCGGGCCTGTGAATTCGATAAGGGAGGCTTGTGGACTAGATTTAAAAAGCATACAGCTTATGTTATTCCCTTGTGCTTGCGCTCCTTGAAGATTGTGAGTGATATGAGTGTAGCTATGGAATCGCGGGCTTTTGATCCTAATAGACCCCGTACATTAATCAACCGGCCAGCTTTCCAGACTATAGATTACATCCTGTTGGCAGTTATGGCTGTATGGTTGATTACTGCTGTTACCCTAAGGTTACATGGCTATGGCGGAGTTATTCCAGGGCTGTTGTAAGGAGGTGTCTTTAATGATACCGGCAGAGGCTCAGTGCCATGGAGATAATCAACATGATAATCAAACACGGAAACCTGTTAACACTTATGATATTGTTACAGTTGGAGCCGTCGCTCTTGATATAATAGTCCAGGTGGACACTTTTCCTGGGGCCGATCAGCTGGTTCTGGCTAAGGAAGTGCGACGCGACGCTGGGGGGTCAACAGCCAATATAGCTGTCCGTCTGGCCCAGTTAGGGGAACGCGTAGCCTTTGCCGGTCTAGTCGGTGACGATGCAGCTGGCGAATACTTGAAGCAAGCCTTTATCAGGGAAGGAGTTGCTACAGAATTAATTACTACAGTACCTGGCGGTAGTACAGCGACTGCTGTTGTAATGGTTAATCCCGCGGGGCAACGTGCCATCCTTTCTTTAGGGGGGACCGCTCTATATAACGAAATCGCCCAAGTTCCATCCAGGGTCTGGGAGAGCAAGTTACTTTATATTGGTGAGGCCTACTTACCATTGGTCCGCCAGTTGGTAACCGGTGCCTGTTCCCGGGGCCAGCAAGTATTTTACGGACCAGGCGGCATTTTCGTACGGGAGGGTTGGACCGCCCTCGCTCGGGCTATCCAGGGAGTTAAGGGCCTTTTTCTCAACTGGGAAGAATGTATGCTTTTACTAAGTTGCCAAGTAAGGATACCTTATCAACTACCCGCACTAGGCGAATGGTTGGCCCGGGCCATCAAAAAGGCGGGTTGGTGGCAGGGGGGGCTAAGGGAGATAGTTGTCACTCTTGGCGCCCAGGGCTGTATCTGGCTAGCTCCTGATGGTTTATTTTGGCAACCAGCGATAGCGGCCAGGGTAGTCGATACTACCGGAGCCGGCGATGCTTTTACGGCTGGGTACTTGGCGGCTTATTTAAAAGGGTGGCCTGTGGAAACACGGTTAAAGTTTGCCACTGCCTGCGCTTCTCTGGCTATTGAGGGACCGGGGGCGCGCTGGGGGCGGATTACACCTGCAGCAGTAGCAGCCAGGTTACAACAGGAAGGTGGCATGGCTAGTGCTTAAGCAGTATTTTACGGTCGAACTGGAAAAATACCTTGGCTGCCTTTGGGGTTTAGCTTTAGGCGATGCTATGGGCATGCCGACGGAATTTTTAACTCCGGAAGAAATTGCCAGTAGGTTTGGAGGTAAAGTACAGGAGTTGCGGGAACCTTTAGTTTCCCATCCCCGGGCAGGTTGTCCCGCTGGTGCAGTAACAGACGATACAGGTCAAGCCATCGCGCTGGCTAAGGCCCTTATTACCTATCAGCGCTTGACCCCTGAGTTAGTTGCTAATGCTTTAGTTCAATGGGCAATTGAAGTAGACGCTTTTGGTAAAGGGTTTCTTGGCCCTTCAACAGCTTATGCTCTAAAAGCCCTGCAAAAAGGAGCAACACCTGCCGAGGCTGGTCGTCAAGGTAAAACCAATGGCGGGGCGGTGCGCATAGCACCAGTTGCTCTTGTCTTTAGTGATAATTGGCAGCTGCTGATGGAGCAAACTGCTATTGCCTGTTTACCTACCCATGGTACCACCCTGGCTATTTCGGCGGCCGCTGCTGTTAGTGCAGCTATTGCCGCGGCGTTGGTACCAGGAGCCAGTGTGGAGGATGTTCTGAAGGCCGCGCGCTTGGGGGCTGTGGCCGGCCGCGATTATGGTTACCCCTGTTGGACGCCGTTACTGGAACGACGCTTGGATCTAGCCTTGGAAATTATTTCCCGTTATGCCGAAAGAGCGGACCAGATACGGGCGCTTTATGAGTTAATTGGCGTAGATATGACAGTTACTGAAAGCGTAATTACTGCCCTGGCTCTAGTGGCAGTTACGGGTGGTGAACCAATGCCGGCTATTATAGAAGCTGTTAATATGGGTGGTGATACAGATACCATAGCGGCCATTGCTGGAGCCATTTGTGGAGCCTTAAGAGGTTCTCGGGCTTTTGATGTTACCCTCGTTTCCCAAGTAGAAAGAGTTAATAGCTTAGATTGTAAAAAACTGGCGATAGAGTTATTGGAACTCAGGAAAACGTATATGCAGCGATATTCTTTTTAACCTCATCATTAAGCCTGCTTTTCGAATAAGAACGGCTTCTATCGCGAATGTTTCAAAACCTGCAGTAGCAGGGGGGCCAAGGTAGCTACCGCTTTCAGGTTTTGCTGTACAGCCTCTGCAGGTAGAGTAGCTTTCGTTTAGCCCCGCTTTATAGGCTGCCGCTACAGCCCCACAGGTCCAGTGGTCGCAAGGGAGATCTGAAAATCTCGCTGCTGGCAGCTTTTGTTCTTCTAGTCCTAGAGCTCGTACCAGAAAAGTTACAAACTGAGTCTGGGTAATAGGGGTATCCGGGGCAAATAAATCTTCTGGTACCCCTTTGGCAAGGAGTCTTTTGGCGGCCCCTCAAGGAATGTCGAATGGTTTATAGCTGTTGACAAACCCTCCTCGACGGGGGTATTATTTTAGGTGTATTTACTTCGCTTTCGTAATTTACGTTTTAGAAACAGGTGAGGGATAATGCGTTACATTCGCTTACTTGAGCTTTTGGGCCGGATACATGGGAGGCTGGCGCGGCGGCTGGCACCGGCTTTCTATGCTGAGGACCTATCGGGTACCGAGATGATCGTATTGTGGAAAGTAGCAAAGAAGGGGCCGTGGCGGGTTAGTGAGCTGGCCAGTTTCCTAGGCATCCCTCCTAGCACCTTTACCGGCATCCTTGATCGCTTAGTAGCGCGGGGGCTAGTAGAGAGGGTAATGGATCCAGCGGACCGGCGGAGCTTCTTGGTGCGAGGTACCCCTTCCCTTAAGCAGGTGCTAGAAAGGGTGGCAAGCCGGGTGGAAGAGATACTGGATAAAACTTTATCCGGTTGGCCAGAAGAAGAGTACCGGATATTAATTAAAGCCTTAGAAGGATTAGATCGCTACTTGGACCAGCCGCTAAAAGAGTGAAAAAAGGTATCTCGAAAGGCCAGCCGTTAAAGGAGTGAAGAAAGAATGGAGGAAGCCAGAGAAAAAGGGAAACTAGGGAAAAGCCCTAGTAGCTTTTGGGCTTTACCCGTACTGGTAGCCCTTATCGGGCCCTTCATGGCTATTCTGGATTCAAGCATTGTCAATGTAGCCATCCCCACTATCATGCGCGTGTTTAACACTGACACGGCCACGGTGGAATGGGTAGTCACCATATATATGCTTTCCTTGGGGGTGGTGGTCCCTTTAAGCGGCTGGATGGGTGACCGCCTGGGATTAAAGAGGCTCTACATCCTATCCCTGGCTATATTTACCTTAGGCTCTTTTCTATGCGCTTTTAGCTTTAACATATATTCCCTTATCGCAGCCAGAGTAATCCAGGCTGTGGGGGGAGGTATGATTATGCCTACCACCATGGCCATGATCTACCGCATGGTGCCCCGGGAGCGCTTTGGTAGCGCCATGGGGGTCTTCGGTATAGCTATTCTAGTGGCACCAGCTATCGGACCTACCCTGGGTGGTTATCTGGTAGAGTATGTGGATTGGCGCTGGATTTTCACTATAAACTTACCAGTTGGTTTGCTGGGTATATTGCTTTCCCTTTTCTTCTTGCCAGAATTTCCAGGAATCCCTATCGGCCACCTGGATATAGGCGGGGCAGTTACTTCGGGCACCGGCCTTTTCTGCCTGCTTTTAGCCTTGAGCAAAGGTAACGACTGGGGATGGAGACAAGAGAACACGGTTTTATTACTTTATACAAGCGCTGTCTGCCTGGGACTTTTTGTATATCTGGAGCTTACCCAAGAAAACCCCTTGCTGGACCTCCGAGTGTTCCGTTATCCCACTTTTACTCTAGCTAACCTTATGGTGATCCTCACTACTATAAGCCTTTTCGCCGGTGTATTTTATGTACCTCTTTTTCTCCAGACAGTGAAGGGTTTAGGGGCTATGGAGACAGGTCTTCTCATGATGCCGGCCGCCCTTACCTCCGGCCTCTTGATGCCTATAACTGGTCGCCTTTATGATCGGGTGGGCCCCAAGCCTTTATGTTTGGCTGGCTTACTTCTTCTAGCTTATACTACCTATCAGTTTCATAATTTGGATATAGTTACCTCTACCAATTCTATAAAGTTTTGGCTGGTACTGCGGAGTATAGGCATGTCCATGGCTATGATGCCCGCCCAGACCGCGGCTTTAGCGGTTATCCCTGTGGAGTTGGTGGGGAGGGCTTCGGCTATTACAAACATTATAAACCGTGTTTCGGGTTCCTTCGGCATCGCTGTTTTGACGGCTATCCTTACCAACCGGCAGGCCTTGCACAGCGCCCACTTAGCCTGGCAGATTACAGGGACTAATCCGGCCGTGCAGTATTTTTTGCAGCAGGCCGGACCAAGCCCAAGCCTGGGTCTTGTTTACTTAAACGGGATAGTTCAGAGGGCTTCTTTCATCCGGGCGCTGAATGATATTTTTGTGATTATGGCGGTTTTGGCTTTAACCGGCCTTTTACCTTCCTTTTTTCTAGAAAAAGGGAGAGATAAACCTAGTCCTTTAGTGGGAAGCGAATAGAAAGCGAGGAGTGGGTGCAAGGTGATGAAAAATAAGAGGGTAAAGGTAGTCTTTTTGGTTCTTATACTTTCTCTTATAGGGGCAGGCGCTATAGTAGGATATTACTACTACGAATGGCGAAATTTCGTGACCACAGAGGATGCCCGGGTAGCTGCGGATATGGTGACCGTTACACCGGAAGTGCCGGGGAGGCTGGTGCAATGGAATGTTAAAGAGAGCGATAAGGTAAAGGCCGGCCAGCTCCTTGGCCGCCAGGATCTGGAGCCTAGCCTTACTTCTACTGCTACAGGCCCCCAGGCCTTAGCGGGAGCAGCAGGAGTAATGGCTTCCAAAGCCGAGATACGCTCGCCCATAAGCGGGGAGATCATACAGTCCAAGGCGGTGGTGGGATCCCTTGTTAGCCCGGGTACCCCTTTGGCTGTGGTGGCAGATACTGAACATGCTTATATAAGCGCTAACATCAAGGAAACGGAGATCAATAGAGTAAAGGTGGGCCAAAAGGTGGAGGTGAGGATAGACGCCTACCCAGGGAGGGTGTTCTCGGGTCGGGTGGCCAGCATAGGACGGGCTACTACCTCGGTATTTTCTTTGCTCCCCAGTCAAAATTCAAGCGGCAACTATATAAAAGTAACTCAAGTTATTCCAGTTAAAATCACCCTTATAGATGCTGGAGATATAAAGCTTTTCCCAGGGATGAGTTCTACGGTGAAAATCCATGTTAGATAAAGTATTTGGCTTAAAAGAATGGGGGAGATAGAAAGTGTTATGGGGGAGAGAAAACCTTAAGCTCTTTATAGCCATTGTAATAATACTTCTAATGATTTTGGCCCTGGGGCTCGTAGCTTACAGCAAGGAGGTAAGCCAGGGTACAAGTGAAAGAATCCCTGTAAAGGTAGTAGTGGTGGGCAAGGGCCAAGTGGAGTCTACGGTAGAGGTGGCAGGCTCTTTACTTCCCTATCGTTCGGCTAATGTGACGGCCAAGCTGGCTGGGCAGGTAAGCGCAGTCCACGCGGATGTGGGGGAGGAGGTGAAGGCTGGCCAGCTTTTAGTAGAGCTAGATTTAAAAGAATTAAAGGCTCAGCTTAAGCAGGCAGAAGCAGGAGTGGAGCAAGTAAAAGAGCAGGCTGAGCAGGCCAAGATAAGCATTGAAACGGCCAAGCTAAGTAGAGAAGTCGCTAGGCTTAACGCTGAAACGGCTAAAGCGGACCTGGACAATGTGGAGAAAAGTTACAGCCGTGTGAAGGCTTTAGTAGAGGCAGGTGCTGCTCCGCAAAGTCAATTGGATGAGCTAGAGACTAAGCTTTTCCAGGCAAGAAAACGTTACGAGGTAGCCCAAAAGCAGTATGATCTGGCGGTTAAGCAGCAGGAAGCTGCGGAAAAGCAATATGCTATAGCCACCGGACCGGGCTTGGCCCAGGCAGAGGCAGCTAAGAATGTGCTGGAAGCCCAGCTGACCAACGCCCAAATATTTTCACCTTTGAGTGGCATAGTAACCAACCGTTACATAAACCCAGGGGAGATAGCGGCGCCAGGCGTCCCCCTTTTAAGTATAGCGGAAACGTCCTCTTTAAAGCTTTTCGCCACGGTACCCCAAGAAAGGGTATCTTATCTGGCCCTGGGGCAAAAGGTTTCTGTGTTAGTAGATGCTTTTCCAGGGAAGGAATTTAAAGGAGAGATAGATAGAATAGGGCCTTTGTCTGTCTCTTATGGGCAGCGCTTTCCAGTAGAGATAAAGGTGGCTAATCCAGGCGAGCTTAAGCCCGGCATGACGGCTAAAGCCCTATTCCACCTTAAGGGAGAAGAGGGTCTAATAGTGCCGGCCAGTGCCCTCCAAAGGGAGGCGGGAGAGATTTTTGTATTTGTAATAGATCCCCAAGGAGTGGCGCGGCGGAGGGCGGTTACTTTGGGACTGGGCAATGAAGAAAAAGTAACGGTTCTTAAGGGTTTAAGCGAGGGGGAACAGGTAGCCATTACCAATGTAACGGCTTTGCAGGATGGGATGATAGTAAAAATAGACTAGTAATAAGCTCAAGCGAAGATTTTAGCTGGGAAGCAGTAGTAATAGCACGCGTTAGGGTTAGAAGCTGTGGGGAGGGGAGCGGGGAGCATGGGTTCTAGGCGAAGATTACTGCTGATTTTTTTAACTTTTAGCCTGTTAGCTGCAAGTTGTGGTAAAAGAGGCCCCCAGGAAACTGAAGAGCCTAAAGTAGCGGTGGAACTTAAGAAAGCGGAGTTAGGAAGTATTACGCGCCTGGCCAGCGCTACCGGGATTATTGCAGCCCGGGAGGAGGTGAAGGTGGGAGCCCCTTTACCAGGCCGCCTGACTAAAGTGTATGTGCAGGTGGGCGACAGGGTAAAGGCAGGGGATGTGGTGGCTGAGCTAGATAATGAAGACGTAAAAGCCAGGCTAGATCAAGCGAAGGCAGGGTTAGAACAAGCTCGGGCGGCTTTGAGCCAGCTGGAGGCCAACCGTGCCCAGTTGGAAGCTAATTTGCGTCAGGCGGAAGCCAATGCCAGTAACAGCCGTGCTAATTGGGAAAGGGTTAAAGCCCTTTATGAAGCCGGGGCAGCTTCTAAACAGCAGCTGGAGCAAGCCCAGACGGCCATGGAAGTAAGCCAAGCCCAGGTGGAGGCGGCTAGGGCGGCTCTGGAAGCCCTTAAAGCCCAGCGTTCTGCCCTTTCTTCCCAGGTGGCTAGTGCCGAAGCTGTGGTACGCCAGGCGGAAGTGGCCTTATCTAACACCTACATAAAAGCTCCGGTAGAAGGCGTGGTAACAGCTAAGCTTTTAAATCCAGGGGAGATAGCTCAGGGTCCTATTTTGCAATTGTCTACGGATAAAGATATAGAAGTCAACTTCCAAGTGACGGAGCGAGACATAAATTTCTTAAAAGAAGGTGCAGAGGTTAAGATATTAGTACCAGCGCTAGGACGGGAATTTAAGGGTAGGATAAGCACTTTTAGCCCCGCGGCGGACCAGCGGACACGGTCTTACACAGTTAAAGCGAAATTTACCAGTAGCCCTGAAGGATTACACCCTGGCATGACAGCCATTATCTATTATCTCACTGAGCGGGTGGATAACGCTGTCCTGGTGCCCAAGAATGCAGTAGTCAAAAGAGGAGCCCAGGATATAGTGTTTACTGTGGAAGAAGGCCGGGCTGTAGGCCGGCCGGTTACCCTGGGGATCGCGGACAGCGAGAAGGTAGAGATAAAAGAGGGCCTGGCTGCAGGCACTCCTATAGTAGTAAAGGGCCAGGATTTCTTGAGTGAAGGTCAATTGGTGGAAGTGGTGAAAGGGGAATGAAGAGATGAACCTACCCCGGTTAGCTGTAAACCGGCCGGTGGCCGTACTTATGAGCATCCTGGCGGCCATGCTTTTAGGTATGGTAGCTTTAACCCGCCTCCCGATAGACCTTTTGCCGGAGCTAAATTTACCTTATGCGGCAGTGATAACAAACTACCAAGGGGCAGGACCAGAAGAGGTGGAGAAGTCCATAAGCAAGCCTCTAGAGGAGGCCCTGGGCACTGTCCACGGGATAAAAAACATCCGCTCTATGAGCATGATGGGTACCTCCGTATTGGTTTTAGAGTTTGAATGGGGTACTAATATGGACTTTGCTACCCTGGAGATGCGGGAGAGGATCGACCGGGTCCAGGGGTTTTTACCCGACGGGGCAGACAAGCCCATGGTGGTTAAAATGGACCCCAATATGATGCCCGTGATGACCCTGGCTTTATACGGGGATAAGGATGAGGCGCGGCTTAAGGATCTGGCCGAAAATATAGTTAAAAAGAGGCTTGAGCGGCTAGAAGGGGTAGCAGCTGTCAGCGTAACGGGAGGCTTTAAGCGGGAAATACAAGTGCTGGTATACCCTGAACGCCTAAACTTTTTCGGGCTCTCCCTCGCCCAGGTGGTTCAAACCCTGGCGGGGGAAAACACCACTTTTGCTGCAGGCAAAGTGGAGGATGCCGGTAAAAATGTACTAGTACGGGTCACGGGAGAATTCAAAAGCTTAGAAGAGATAGAAAGAATAGGCTTTCCCACTTCGGGTGGAGGGATCGTACGCTTAAAGGATATAGCTAAAGTAGAGGATACCCATGCCGAACGCACAAGCCTTGCCTTGCTGGATGGCAGGCCGGCCATAGGTTTATCCATACAGAAGCAGGCGGGGGCCAATACAGTGGCCATCTCCCGGGAAGTGAAGAAAGCTATAAGTGAGATGGCCAGTAGTTTACCCCCGGGGGTAAAGGTAGAGCCCATAGTGGACAATGCCAAGTACATAGAGGCAGCCATCCAGGGGATATACCGGGATATGCTTTGGGGTAGCCTCCTGGCCATGGCCTTAATCCTCCTTTTTCTTAGAAACTTTAAGTCTACCCTGGTCATCGGCCTTACCATACCTGTTTCCGTGATCACTACCTTTGTCCTTCTTTACTTTGACCGCCTTAATTTGAACCTTATAACCCTAGGAGGGCTCTCCTTAGGTATAGGCCGCATGGTGGATGATGCTATCGTAGTATTTGACAATATCTACCGTCACCGCCAGCTAGGGGAGGAACCGGTCCAGGCGGCCATAAGCGGGACCGGAGAGGTGGCCAACGCAGTGGTGGCTTCCACCCTTACCACCATAGGTGTCTTTTTGCCGGTGGCCTTTGTCCAAGGGTTGGCCTCCCAGCTTTTCACGCCTATGGCCTTTACCGTGGCCTTATCCCTTCTGGCCTCCCTGGCTGTATCTCTAACCGTTACTCCTATGCTGGCTGCCCGTATCCTGGCCGGAGAATTGCCTAAAGAAGAAAGAACAGGGCGGGGCCTTTGGCAGGTGCTCTGGTCTGGCTCCTGGCTTACCTCTTTAACCTCTTTTTATAAGCGGGCCCTACAGTGGAGTTTAAACCACCGGCCGGCTGTGATCTTATTTACTTTAGCTATTTTTACCGGCGGGCTAGCTTTAATCCCGGCAGTGGGAGTAGAGTTTTTCCCCGCTTCGGATGAAGGAACTATAAATATTAGCCTGGAATTACCTAAAGGTACTCTTCTATCTGAGACCTCTCGGGTTGCAGAGAGAATAGTGGAAATAATTAAGGGGGAACCCGAGGTTAAGAGTATTTACGAGGTAGTAGGCGGTTCTACAAGCCAGATGAGTATTTTAAGCGGGGAGACACCGGAGATAGCCAGCATAACGGTGAGGCTGGTAGACCGGTCGGAAAGGCGGCGCAGTTCAGAAGAAGTAGCCTCGGCCTTGCGCCGGAAGCTAAGGCAGATCCCTGGGGCTAAAATTACAGTGACCGCGGCCTCGGGCTTTGAGAGCGGGGGTCTGACACAAGCGCCGGTGCAGGTGGATATCCACGGGGATGATTTGTTTACTCTGAAAGAGTTGGCTCTGCAGGTTAAACAAATAGTATCTCAGGTACCGGGGACAGTGGGGGTGGAGAGCTC
Source organism: Thermanaeromonas toyohensis ToBE (assembly GCF_900176005.1). NCBI lineage: Bacteria > Bacillati > Bacillota > Clostridia > Neomoorellales > Neomoorellaceae > Thermanaeromonas > Thermanaeromonas toyohensis. Next base: position 207,742 of record NZ_LT838272.1, read on the forward strand.
CTTTACCCAGGGCAGGCCCCAGGTAGAGGTAATAGTCGACCGCGAGAAGGCTGCCCTCTATAATTTGTCTTCCGCGCAAGTGGGGAACATTGTAGCTTCAGCTGTGGGAGGGAAAGTGGCTACCCGCTACCGCGTGGGAGGAGAAGAGTACGATGTAAGAGTCCAGTTACCCCTTTCTTCCCGCCGCACCTTAATGGATCTAGAAAACCTTACCGTACCTTCTCCCCTAGGGATCCAAGTGCCTCTAAAAGAAGTGGCCCGCTTTAAAATAGATACCACCCCCTCTACCATAAATCGCTACAATCAAGAGAGGGTAGCTAGCGTCACCGCCAACATATCGGGTCGGCCTTTAGGGGATGTTATACAGGATATAAGGAGAGGCTTGAGCGAGCTTAAGCTTCCACCGGGTTATCGGTTTGAATTTACCGGCCAGAACAAGATGATGCTGGAATCCTTTGGCCAGCTAGGCATGGCTTTAGTGATGGCTATCCTTTTGGTGTACATGATCATGGCCGCCCAGTTTGAATCCTTATTTCATCCTTTTATAATCATGTTTTCCATTCCTATCTCCTTAACGGGAGTAGTCCTCGCTTTGCTCTTAACTCGCCGCACCTTTAGCGTCACCGCTTTCCTAGGAGTTATAATGCTGGCAGGGGTAGTGCTATCTAACGCTATCGTGCTGGTGGATTATATTAACCTTTTGCGCCGCCGGGGGCTGCCCCGGGAAGAGGCTATCCTGCAAGCTGGGGCTACTAGACTGCGGCCCATACTGCTAACCGCTTTTACTACTATCCTAGCCATGCTTCCTTTAGCAGTAGGGCTGGGGGAGGGAGCTGAAATGCAGGCGCCCCTGGCCACGGCTGTTAGCGGGGGACTTTTGGTTTCTACCCTTTTGACCCTGGTATTTATACCTGTGCTGTATACCCTCCTTGAGGATTTAGGAATAAGGCTTTTCTGCCGTTTTAAGGTAAGCAAGGGGATGGGCGCATAAGAGGTAAGCCGTAAGAGGCTAAAGCGCCTGGGAAAAGAGGTTAAACAATCCCTTAATCTCTCTTCCCAGGCGTTTTCTTTGGATTCCTTTGCGGTAAAATTTTTGCAACTATTTATTTCGATTTCGTAATTTACGATAAAGAAACAGCCTCGCATTTCTTAAGGTGAGAGCGCGGTGGTCGTTTTTTCTTTTGCTCGTGGCGCGGGGCCACGAGGTTTTTTGTGTTTAAAAAAATTTGCTTTTTGTTCGCGAAACTTTCTGCCCTCTCCTTCGTGATTATTACCGAAGTCACGACCCAACCTGGGCTATTTAAAGGGAGCTTATCTATGCCTGAAGTTGAGACTCTAATAGCCAAGGTGCAGGAGGGGGATACTTCTGCCTTTGAGGAGCTGGTGATGCTTTATAAGGATAAAGTATATTCCCTAGCCCTTACTTTAACAGGAAACCATGTAGATGCAGAAGATCTGACCCAGGAAATTTTCTTTAAAATTTATATCTCGCTCCCGGAATTTGCTCAGGGGAAAGGGAGTTTTGAGGCGTGGGTACATAGGATGGGGGTTAACCTTTGGATAGACTGGTGGAGGCGGCGGAGGAAAATCCGGAGTTTTTCCTTAGAAGGGGTAATGGATTCCAAGGAAGAAGGGGGGAAGTGGGAAATACCTGACGATAAAGATGATGTCCAGGAGACAGTGGCTAAGCGAGAATTTTGGCGAGCAGTGTGGAAGGCTTATAGAGAGCTCCCAGAGAGCTACCGCCTTACCTTAAAGCTAAGAGCTATCGATGAGCTTTCCTATAAAGAAATAGCCGCTACCTTAGGCGAAAGCGAGGCGGCAGTGAAGTCCCGCTTAAACCGTAGCCGCCAGCTACTTAAAGAAAAGCTTAAAAGCTTGGGATACCTTTCCTAAAAAAATACCGGTTAGTCACGAAACTTTCCTGCTAAATATTCGTTTTAAATAATACGAAAGGGTGCTTAAAGAGATGCTTTCCTGGGACGGGCAGGTCTATTAAGAGGGCAAAAGGTGGTTAAACTTTATGAGATGCTGGAAGGCAAGAAAGTTGCTCTCACCTTATATAGATGGGGAGCTAGGCGAGGAGGAAAGGTCCTCGCTTGAAGGGCACTTGGCTAATTGTCCTGCCTGCCAGGAAGAGCTGGAGGCATTGCGCAAGATATCTGAAGGGTTAAAAGATATATACCGCCAGGTGAAACCCCCGGCTGGTTTTGCGGAAGGAGTCATGGCCCGGATAAAGGCGATAGAGGAAGCAAGTGCTTCCCCTTGGCAGCTACAGGAGAAGCCGTTAAAGTGGCGCAAGGTAGCGGTGGCTGCTGCTCTTGTAGCGGGAATAGGCTTGGCGGTGCTGCAATATGGCCGTGCAGGGATAGGCGGGCCAGCGGGAGCTCCTTTGCTGAGCGGGAATATAGCTGCACCGGGAAGTTTAGCAGTAGAGGAGAAAGTAAGGGGCGAAGCTCCTAGCAATTCCTTAGGAGAGAGAGAAAAGATCCCGGTAGTGAGTAATCCTGGGGCTAAAGAAGGTGATAGGCTTCTAGACCAAAAGAAAGAAGGCCAAAGTAAGGGAAAGAAAACTTATGCCGGGGTGGAAACTGTGCCTAAAGCTGGCTTAGAGGCAGGGCCGTTGGTCAAGCAAGAAAAGCAAGGTCAGGTAGCTTCAAGCAGCGTGGGTTCGCCGGCGGTGGGAGGAAAAGCAGAACTCAAGCCCCAGCTATTTTTAAGCAAAGAGCTACATGTGCGCACTACCCTACTTAAACTTGAGGTGAAAAACCTCCCCTATGCCAAAGAAGTCGTTTTAGCCTTAGCGGAGAAATTTGGGGGTAGTCAGCCCAAAGAAGTTTGGGTTTACCAGCAGGAAGAGGTGCTCTTAAGAGTTGTCCTTCCAGTAGAGAAGGCGAGCGGGTTTATATCTCAGGTAGTGGCTTTAGGAAAAGAAATGGCCCGGGAAAGGAGCACCGTAGATTTGACCGGGGAGTATAACCGCAGGCTACTAGAATATCAAGAGCTCGAAGCCAGACAAGATCCGGAAAGCGAGGCAATGGCTAGGGCTTTAAAGAACTACCTGGAAGAAACCGGACAAGAAACCCTGGAAGCGGGGAAAGAAGTGATCAATGTGTGGCTTAAGCTACAGCCCTAAAGGCTCTAAAGTGTATAGAAAATACAGGTAAAGCTTTATGGGTAAAAAATATCGTGGGCGCGAAACTTTTGGAGGATATCTTCGTTATTATTACTTGGAAATGGCAGGGTAAAGAAAGGGAAAGGAGACACCTCTGGAGCGCCTGGCCGCGCCAGGGATAAGATAAAGCCTTGTGGCAAGAAAGAAGATAAAGGGGGGATGCAGTCCCGGTAGCGCCGTGTTGGGCCCCCAGAGGATGAGCGAGTGTAACGCGGGGGTGTAGCAAAGGCGGTCGGGGAGGGGAAAGGGAAGAACGGTAAAAGAAGGCATTATCACCTTAAACACTATCATTCTTAAAACTTTAGGGAGGGGAGAAAGTTGGCAAAAACGAGGAAGAAGTGGCTGTCAATCTTGGTAACCCTCGCTATGCTAGTCGGTTTAATGGTGCCTTTCGCCGGACCGGCAGCGGCTGTGGGTACGGCGTACACGCCGATTACAGTCCCAACGGTTGAAGATGATACTGCCCATGCCAAGCTAGGCTCATTTCAAATAGAAATTGATCCTATGTATTCTTCTGTAACCTCGGAAGCATGGATAGAGCTACCGCAGGATTATGAAATTTATCAGGTGCAGTTTACGGGTCTCGGTTTAGATGCTTCGAATGCTGTTACAAGAGTTACATTTACGGATCAACAAGCTGTAAATAAGGTAGTTTATGAGGAAAGCGGAAAATATAATACTTTTGTTACCGTCTCCGACAAAACGAAACGCGGGTTCAAATTATCATTCAGTGGCGGTAATATATCTGGTCAAAAATTCCGCTTGCTCGTAGAATTCACAGATGTAAAGGTGCCCGCTGGTGCGAGTGGTGATATCAAGGCTACGATCAAGAATATTTCGGGCCAGCTAGTTGATGGCAGCGTGGTAATCGGCAAAATTGCTGGTGGCGGGCTCCAGGTAGCTGCAGTGGACACCGATACTTTCTCTGATGCTGGAGGCTATGTAAAGATACGCCTTGAAGAAACTGTGGCCGGCAAGCTCAATGCGAAAGATGAGCTCAAGCTGGAGCTGCCCGACGGCTTTGAGTGGGGCGACGTCAATATCAATGGCGGAACATTGGACGATACGAAGAATGTAGGCGCAAAAATCATATATGGTACTTTGGGTAGCAGTGGTGATGTATCGAAAGTCAAGTTCATTTCCGACGGCGATACGCTGAAGATGTCGCTGGTAGACGATGTTTACAAGTCTACGGATAAAGTGGCCATAGACTTCTGGGTACCCATCAAGGTAACCGATACCAGTAAAGCTAAATATGGCGATGTGATTGCGAAAGTAAAGGGCGACTATACTGTGAGCCCGAGCGAAATCATAGTAGGCACCTATGGTGAGTACAAGGCGACTGTTAGCGCTAAAGACTCTTCCAAGGTAGTCTATGCTGGCCAGCATGATCAGGAAGTTAGCGATATCAAGATCACAGAGGCAATGAAGGAGAGCCTCGTACCAGGCAGGACAATCACGCTCACTTTGCCGCCCAATGCCAGGTGGTGGAAGATTGACGACCAGCGTGTTGATAATCAACTCAAGCCAGGCGATAGCGTGGATGAGGATAGCGGTATTAAGCTGGTATTCAAAGGCCTCGAAGGTACCGATGATCGCACAGCGAAGTTTACCGTTGAGCTGGCTTCAGGTAACACTGGTAAAGGTTCTACGGACAAGGCAGAGCTCACCATCGAAAATATCACTGTAGACCTCCAAGCTGGCTATACAGGGGATCTAGTAGTTGAAGTTGGCGGTAGCGCCGGTGTAAGTGGCAGGATTACGGTCGCTAAGGTGGTCAATCCCGTAACAGTAACCGCCGAGAAGACAAACGTACAGCTTGGCAAGGCTAACCAGGTGGCGGGTAAGATTACTATAACTGAGCAGGGAGCAGGTGCTATTGATACTGATGACGGCAAGAGGGAACTGGTGTTAGGGCTGCCGAGCGGTGTGAAGTTTAGCTCTAAGCCCGAAGTTAAGGTAACCAAGGGCGACATCGAGATCGACCAAGTCTCCCTTGTGAACGACGATCGCGATCTCAAGATCAAATTTAAGGATGACAGTAACGAAGCTAGCACTATCGAGATTAGCGGTATTTACTATGACATCGATCGGACCGTTGGCGAAGGCGATATCCAGGTTAAGGTTGGCGGCCCTGCGCTGGTAATTACCGACACGGAAGGCTATGATAAGGATAAGGATGGAGTAGTTGATAAAGCCTTCTTCCCGGGCGATGACTATGTTGTGAAGGTCGTCAACGCTACCGTTGTGACTCCGGCTCCGTCCGAGGCCAGGCAGACGGCAGTGTTCACCATTAATAGCACTACCTACACCGTGAACGGCGTCCAGTCCACTATGGATGTTGCCCCGTACATCAAGGATAGCCGCACTTACCTGCCTATCAGGTATGTAGCCTATGCCCTCGGCATCTCGCCCGAAAACGTGATCTGGGATGGCGTTAAGGCCACCTTCATCGGGCAGGGCCGCGTGGTTCAAGTCACTCCTGGCAGCGCGATACTGAGCATCAACGGTGCGCCCGTTACCATGGACGTGGTAGCCGAAGTGGTCAACGGCCGCGTGATGGTGCCGTTCAGGTGGGTGGCCCAGGCCTTCGGTGCTCAGGTGGACTGGGACGAGGCTACTCAGACCGTCACCATGAAGCTATAAGCCTACGAAGGCTTCCAGGACCCAGGTCCGGGTGCGGACCTGGGTCCTATAATTTGGGGGTGGTAGCTTGCAAAGGGCCTTACTGGCACTAGTCCTGGTTGCTGTTTTCGTGTTGAGCTTTGGTATGGTAGAAGCAGCTGCTGCAAAGGATACGCTGAGTTTGGACGAGGCCATCAAGCTGGCCCTGGAGCACGACAGGGGCATAAAGAAGGCGGCGGCCGAGATCGACCGCACTAAGGCCCTACGGGACCAGGCGCAGGAGGATGTACAGTTTACGCCGGTACTGGGAGGCTACGTCGGCCCCTACGGCCCGCAGATAGAGGCTAACTGGAACAAACTGCTTTCCTATGACCTGGCCTGGAGGGTCAGCAAGAGGGACTACGAGGCGAAGATAGACGCCCTGGTACTGGATGTGTGCAAGAAGTACTGGGATGTGCAGGTTGCCCAGAGCAAGTTAACCCTCCAGGAGAAGCTTAAAGAGCAGGCGCTGGTTAACCTGCAGAACGCCAGGGCTGGTGTAGCCGCAGGCACTATAGCACAGTCCATATTAACTATCGCAGAGGCCCAGTACCAGCAGGCAGTGAAGAATTGCGAGCTGGCGCGGCACGAATTGGATGACGCATACAACGCACTGAACCAGACCATTGGGCTGGATGCTGGCGAAAGACCGGAGCTTACTGACGACGTCAAGTTTGAGCCCTTGAAGGTAGACAGCCTTGAGGCCGAGGTGTCCAGGGTGCTGGATAAAGACCCCAACGTATGGAAGGCGCGGCAGAATATAGACCTTAAAAAATGGGCGGCGGACATGATGTACTTTATTAAAGGGGTTTACACCCCCTACGAGGCCAGGCAGAAGGAGTTGGAGGAGGCGGAGCTGGACTACGCCAACGCGCGAGAGGTTATGGCTAAATTTACGCGGACCATTTACTACCAGGCCAAAAAAGTCGAGGAAGGCTATGCCGCGGCGTTAGAGGCCCTCAAGATGGCGGGGGAAAAGCTGCGCGTGGAAAGGGCCAAATACGAGGTGGGGATATCCATTAAAGCAGACGTGCTGGCTGCTGAAGTAGCCGTGGTCCAGGCGAAGCAGGCCCTGGATGACCTGGTGCGGAAGCATGCCTACTTGAAGCTTGCCTTTGAGAAGCCCTGGGCTGTAAGTACGGGAAGCGGGAGTACTGGGAGCAGTGGGTCTGGCAACTAGAGCTGGATCTTTTCAAATTAAGTCTATACTTGCCGTAAAACTTTCTTACCCAGGGGAAAGGCTTATGGCCTTCCCCTGGGGGTTTTGGGAAGGAAAGGGCCTCTAATTGTCTCTAGTAACTAAATAGTTAGTTACCTGGCACAGGCATTTATAAGGGGGCGTTGCAGTGAAGGTGTGCGGGATGCAGAGCAGGGAGCGCATCCTGGCGGCGGCCGAAGAAGTTTTCGCTTCCAAAGGACTCCGGGGAGCGCGGGTAGATGAGATCGCTGCCAGGGCCCAGATCAACAAGCGGATGCTGTATCACTATTTTCAAAGCAAGGAAGACCTTTATACTGCGGTTCTAAAGGCTAATTTCGAGAGAGCCCTGGCCGCCACCAGCCAGGCATCGAAAAGCAAGGAAGATCCTAGGGAACAAGCCGTCGAGGCGATAAAGACCTACTTCTATTTCCTGGCCAGGAACCCCAATTACGCCCGGCTAGTATCCTGGGAGGCTCTTGAAGGCGGCCTTTACGCGAGGAGAGTCCTACCCCCCATATGGGAGGAGGGATTGCCGCGGCTTAAAGCCATATTGGAAGACGGCATGGCCAAGGGGGTTTTCCGCACCGACCTGGACGTGAGGCAGGTCTTAACAAGCGTAAACACCTTATGCATTTCTTACTTCACCCAAAAGGATATACTGGCCATCCTCTGGCAGGACGATCCCACGCGGCCAGAAAACCTGGAAAAACGTTTAAAGCACATACTGGACTTGGTTTTAAGGAGTATCCTGCTCATAAAGGGGTGAATATTTTTGCGCGAGAAATTTTCCCAAGTGCTATCCTTATTGGTTATCAGCTTTCTAATAATCACAGGATGCGGTAAGCAGCAGGAAACACTCCTCAAAGTTGACGGAATAGTGGAGGCCGAAGAGGTGGATGTCGCGGCTAAGATACCGGGACGCCTCCAAGCGATCAAAGCCAGGGAAGGCGACCTGGTCAGAGCGGGGGAAATTTTAGCTTACATAGAAATTAAAGAGTTAAAAGAAAAAGAAAAACAGGCTCAGGCTGCCGTTGAGGCTGCAAGGGCCCAGTATGAAAAAGCCCAGAATGCCCTCCTGCTCCAAGAAAAGGCAAGCGAGGCTGACCTCCAGGCCGCGCGGGCAGCCTTAAGCCAAGCCATGTCCCAATACGATAAGGTTAAAAAAGGTCCCCGGGCTCAGCAGGTAGAGCAGGCCCGCGCGAAGCTAGACCAGGCTAAGGCTGCCCTGGAGGTGGCGGAAAAGTCTTACCAGCGCACCAAGCAACTTTTCGAGTCTGGCGCCGTCTCCCAGCAGATGCTGGATGAAGTGAAAGCTAAGTATGAAGCGGCCAGGCAAGAGATGCTCTACGCGGAAGAGGGTTTAAGCCTTCTGGAGGAGGGGACACAAGAGGAAGACATACGCGCCGCGGCCGCCGCTGTTCAGCAGGCCCAGGCCGCCCTATTGAAAGCTGAGGCGGGCAAAATGCAAGACCTGATCGCCCGCAACGCGGTACAAATGGCTGAGGCGGACTTAAAGCGCGCAGAAGCCGTACTAGCTGAGGTTCGTAGTAGCCTGGAAGAAGCTGCTATAAAAGCCCCCTGTAACGGCATAATTGTTTCTAAGTACGTGGATGAAGGCGAGATAGTAGCCGCGGGGATGCCACTCTTCACTATACAGCAGCCGGATAAAAACTGGGTGAACGTTAAAGTCAAGGAAACACAATTAGGCCGCATTAAAGAAGGCCAGGAGGTGAGCGTAACAAGCCCTGCTTTTCCGGGCAAAACCTTTAGTGGCTGGGTAGAATCTATCAGGCCAAAGCCTGATTATGCCATCCAGCGAGCCACCAATGAGAGGGGTGATAAAGACATTATTTCTTATAACGTTAAAGTAAGGCTAGATAACCCTGAGTTTAAGGCGGGGATGTCTGTAACTGTAGACTTCCAACCCAAGCAGGAGGAAAAGTGAAAATGCTCTCCCAAATGTGGTACGTCTGGCTCCGCGAGTGGCAATACATCCTAAGAAACCGGCGTCTGCTCCTTATCTTAATTGGAGTGCCCCTATTGTACTGCATTTTATTCGGGATTCTTTACAGCAAGCATGTGGTTAATAATATCAACCTAGGCGTGCTGGACATGGATAATACCTCTTTAAGCCGCGCGGTCATAACTGCCTTCTGCGATTCTGACCGCTTCAAGTATACGACCAAGCTGGACAACCAAAAGCATATGGAAGTGGCCATGGAGAGAGGAGAGATCATGGCTGCCATTGTCATCCCTCCAGACTTTACTAGGAACATCAAGAGGGGTACGGGCAGCCAGGTGATGGTAGTAGTCAATGGGGCCAATATGATTATTGGCAACGCGGTCACTACCGCGGCAAGCGAGATCATCCAGACCTTATCTGCTGGTACGCTACTTAAGAGGTTAGAAGGTAGCGGCCTTTCGTCCCAGGCGGCCAGCAAGCTAATCCAGCCTATAGTCTTTCGCCTGAGGGTATGGTATAATCCAACATTTAACTATACTAATTTCCTGCTTCTGGGCCTCATGGCTACTGTAATCCAGCAGGTGGCGCTTCTTTATATGGCTGTGGCTATGGTCAGAGAAAAGGAACAGGGGGCCTGGAGGGAGATAACAGAACGCTACCGGAGCGCCTTTGCCGTTACAGTGGGGAAAATTATGCCTTACTTTCTTATCAACCTGGGGACCCTAAACCTCTTGTTTGCAGGAGGTATTTACCTCTTCCAGGTGCCCTTTAAGGGCAACTACGTCAACCTTTTACTCCTGACACTAGCCTTCCTCGCCTGTATCTTGAGCCTTGGCATTCTGCTTTCTACCATATGCCGCAATGAACTGGAAGCTACGCAGGTGGCCATGCTGGTGGCTGTTCCCTCTTTTTTGTTTTCCGGCTATACCTGGCCGCTGGCTGCTATGCCGCCCTTAGCCAAAGCCCTCGCCCGGCTCCTGCCTCTTACTTATTATGCAGATAACGTTAGGAAAATCTTTTTGATGGATGTAAGTCTAAACACTATCCTGCCCGATCTGGTTGTACTAGCCTCCATGGCCGCAATATTGTTTCTGTTGGCTACTGTGGTGGTAAAACTAAGATATTTTACCCCAGCCTCGCATCCCGAGTCGACTGAGCTACCACATAAGGCCCTTTAACCTGGACCAGTACCTTAACCACAGGAGGTCTATTCGATTTGGCCATGCCCGGTCGTAACGAGAGGAAACCTTGACAGATGTTGCTTGCAAGGCCTAATATGAACCTGAGAATGGTAGAGGTGAAGAAAGAGTTTAAGCTTAGGGTGGAGGAATAAACATGAGTCAGGGAACGTTGTGCTGCCAGGGATACGTGGACGCCCACATACATGTATGGGAATTCGCCCTCTTCAATCACTTTGCTGACCTGGAAAAATGTTCAAATCTCCAAGAACTAGTGGAAACCCTGAAGTCAAGCCTGGTAGAGGGATGGGCCATAGGGGTACGCTTTAACCAGGAAAGGCTGGCCGAAAAAATTATCCCCGAACGGGCCTTCCTGGACTATGCTTTCGGCTCAACTCCTGTGGTAATAGTCCGGACCTGCCTGCACCTGGTCGTAGCTAATACGGCCGCCATGCAGAGGCTGGGTTTTTTCGCAGAAAACGGCATCTTTTATGAGGCCGAGGTATTTAACCTCCTTAAGACCCTGGTAGCCAGCCTCAATCTAGAGCCAAGATCGATCCTATCCCAAGGCTTAAGGGAGCTTAAGAAACTGGGGATAGTTAAAGTCATTGACATGAGCATGGATCGAAGCAAGCGTCCCCTCTTCGAGGACCTGAATGAAGGGATCGAAGTGGAGTTCTATACGGTGGACTTCGGGCTACTGGATGAAGCTTTAGGGTATAAGGTTTTCCTGGACGGGGGCCTGGGGGCCCGTACCGCGGCCTTAACTGAAGAATACTCCGACGACCCTGGTAACTATGGCCTCCTCAATTACAGCGATGAAACCCTCCTTGCCCTGGTAAAAAGAGTCCATCAAAAAGGCAAGCCCATCGCTGCCCACGCTATCGGAGACCGGGCTATTGACCAATTCCTGCGCGTTGTGCGGCAGAGCCGTCACCCCCTGGACCGCCTGGAGCACGTCCAGTATGCCAGAGAAGAGCAGCTGGAGGCCTTGGCGGAGCTAGAGATACCCGTCTGTATACAGCCTATCTTTTCCCGGGAAATCTCCTGGGCCAAACGCAGGCTGGGCCCGGAGCGGATGCAGACAGCCTACGCCTGGGGGCTTATGAAGGATAAGGGTATACGTTTGCTGGTCGGCTCCGACGCCCCGGTGGAACACGCCGATCCCCGGGAGGCGGCCGCATTGGTGGCGGGCCTCTCGGGAGGGCATCATCTTAATTTTGAGGAGGTATTGGACCTTTTTGCGCGGGCCAACCAGGAGTTTTACGACAGCCAAGAATAGGCTCACTCCCGTAACCTATCCCCCACCCCAGGCTTAATGGCGGCTTTTGGACCCCAAGGTGCTTGGGGGAGCTAGCGCCTCGGAACTTTTTATGCGGTTCATGGCATTTTGCAACGGGATGTCGAAGAGTTAAAGGGATTTATGAGGGAAATTAAGAGGTGAAAGAAGGATGCGGGTAGCAGTAGTGCAGATGTTTATAGCTGATAGCCTTAAGGTTAATCTATCGCGAATACTAGCCTTGGCTAGGGAGGCGGCTCGGCGCGGGGCAAAGCTAGTAGTATTCCCAGAGATGTGCCTTACAGGTTATAGTTCTAAGGTCCTTAAAAGCCCACGTTTAGAAGAAGAATTAAAGGAAGCCTTGGCTATACTTAGCAGGTGGTCGGTCAAGCTAGACTTAAGTTTAGTGGTAGGAAGGGCAGAAGTTTCAGAAGGAAAGTATTACAATGCTGCCTCAGTTTTCCTCCCGGACGGCAGGGTACATACCTATTATAAGATCTACCTTACGGAAGCGGAAGCCCGTTATTTTTCTCCGGGGAAGACACCTTTAGTGTTTGAGTACTATGGACATCGCTTCGGTATAATTATCTGCCGAGACCAAAATTATCCTGAGCTGGCGCAAAGGTTGCGACAAGAAGGGGCGGAAGCCCTGCTTATCCTTTCAGCCCATTTTTACTCCCCACCCGAGGCTAGATGGAAAATGGATAAGAACTTAGCTCTTCCCATTGCCCGGGCAGTGGAGAATGCTTTTCCTGTCTTCCTGGCCAACGCGGTGGGGAGCCATATAGGCCTTATAAGCCTGGGGAACAGCTTAATCGTAGATCCCCAAGGCGTGGTGGTGGCCCGGGCCGGGGAAACAGGAGAGGAAATACTCACCTGGGATCCCTTCCCTCACTCCAACTCTCCGTGAGGTAGTTTAATAGCCTTATCCTTCATCTAGCCGTGGAGAGGTTAAGATGAGGAAGGAGGTGAAAAAATGCCTGTGATTCAAATCGATGCAGGTTCCATGAGCAAAGAGAAAAAGGCAGAACTTATCAAGGCCCTAACTGATACTGCTAGTTCTATCCTAGGTATACCCACCCAAGCCTTTGTCGTTATCATCCGGGAGAATTCCCCGGATAACATCGGCACCGGTGGCAAACAGCTTTCTGAGTTACACAAGTAAAATGAAGAGTAAAATGAGGAGAGGAGCTAAAGAAGGGTATGAAAGGAAGCAGTACGGCCGGGCTTTTAGCACCGGCCATTTTTTATGTGCGCCCGGCATGGGCGTTAACTTGGTGGTGAGAGTCCACTGCAGGCGAGGCAGCACGAGCCTGCTAGCCGAAGGCAAGGGTGTCCATCGTGAGGTGGAATCCGAAGGAAGCCGGAGGCAAAGCCACGGCCCGATGAACAAGAACCCCATAAGAGGCTAAGCCGTTCGGATGAGCTGGCATAACACAGCGAAATCCCAGGCAGACATAAGGACGGCGGAGTATATGGGGCGGGCGCGGGGTGAAGGTTAACGCTCTTACCCGGGGAGGCCTGCCGGATAAGCCAGGTAGAGCTGGTAACCCGTGTCGGAAGGCACGGCTGAACTGGCAGGAGGAAGCTTTGGGCATAGTACCCTGGGGGTCATGAACTCCAGGGGAAGGCCCGAACATCAAGTCAGAGGTGGGACTGGTGCGTTCGCGAGAAGGGCGAAGAAAGCAGAAAACCCCGGAAGGGGCCTGCCCACAGGAGGAAGTGGTGAAGCCACGGGGGACTGGGGGAGGGCCGAGTTCTTCTCCGGCACAAGGCGGGACGTCACCTCGCGGAGGCCAAGGTAGCGGCCTGATGGAGCAGGTGGTGGAAAGAAGCAACATGCTGGCCGCTTTGAGGCGGGTAGAGCGGAACGGAGGCGCGCCCGGCGTAGATGGCATCCCGACCGAACGGCTTCGGGACCAAATTCGTGCCGAATGGCCGCGCATCCGGGAGGAATTGCTTACAGGTACCTATAGGCCTAAGCCCGTGCGCCGGGTCGAAATCCCGAAACCCGGGGGAGGCAAGCGGCTATTAGGGATACCTACCGCAATGGACCGCCTGATCCAGCAGGCTCTCCTGCAAGTATTGACGCCCATTTTCGACCCGCAGTTTTCGGAGGCCAGTTACGGGTTTCGGCCTGGGAGGAGAGCCCATGATGCGGTAAGGAGAGCGCGTCAATACGTGGAAGAAGGATACGAATGGGTCGTGGACCTGGACATAGAGAAATTCTTTGACCGGGTCAACCACGACATACTCATGGCCCGAGTGGCCCGAAAAGTGACAGATAAGAGAGTGCTTACCCTTATCCGTCGCTATCTCCAGGCAGGTGTCATGGTAAACGGGGTGGTCGTAGAGACGGTGGAAGGGACGCCGCAGGGCGGGCCTTTAAGTCCACTTTTGGCCAACATACTCCTGGACGACCTGGACAAAGAACTGGAGAAGAGGGGCCACAAGTTTGTCCGCTATGCTGATGACTGCAACATTTACGTCAAGAGCAAGCGGGCGGGGGAGAGGGTCATGGCAAGTATCCGTAAGTTCCTGCAGGAACGGTTGAAGCTCAAAATTAACGAGCAGAAAAGTGCGGTAGACCGGCCGTGGAAACTGAAATTCCTGGGGTTTAGCATGCACAAGCGCAAGACAGGAGAAATTCTTATCCGCCTGGCGCCTCAGACCATCGAGCGGGTGAAAGGGAAAATTCGGGAGATAACTGCCCGGAATAAACCCGTGAGTATGGCCGAACGCATAGAGCGTCTCAACGCCTATTTGGGCGGGTGGATAGGATACTTTGCCCTGGCCGAAACGCCCAGCGTTTTTGAGGAGATAGAAGGCTGGATGCGGAGGAGGCTACGCATGTGCCTCTGGAAGCAGTGGAAGCGAGTACGGACCAGATATCGGGAGCTACGCGCATTGGGACTGCCGGAATGGGTGGTACATCAATTTGCTAATGCTCGCAAAGGGCCATGGTGGATGGCTCATGGTCCAATGAATAGAGCCCTGGGTAATGCCTATTGGCAGTCCCAGGGCCTCATGAGCTTAACCGAACGCTATTCTTGTCTTCGTCAAGCTTGATGAACCGCCGGATGCGGACCCGCATGTCCGGTGGTGTGAGAGGACGGGGGCTAGCCGCCCCCTCCTACTCGATGTGACTTGGCTACAACTGGGGAGAGTATGTATCCTAACCTTAATCTTTTATTATAGAGAAGGCTTAAACACCAATTTCACGGGCAAACAAGAACCTCCGGGTGGTATAAAATAAAGCTCAGCGGGCCGGTTGGCCTTAAGTTTCCCTAGGAAAATGGCTTGCTCCGGGGTTTCCACAAACCCCTTCCGGGGGACCTCGATTATATTTCCCTCAAGGACCACTATCCCCCCAAAGTAGCCGCTTACCGGGACTAAGAAAACCTCAGTATCGCGAATGGGTAGGAGCTTTAGCTTGTAGAAAGCGCCGTAATTGCCGGTAAGTGAAGGTGCACTACCCTTTCCAGGTAAAAATTCATCTTCCTGGCCATCAGCGAGGATAAGACTCCCTGTTTCCTGGCCGGTTAAAACAAGCTCTATTTCTATATCAGAGGGCCCGAAGGTTCCCCGCGTGTGTATTCCATCTGCCAGCAGATAAGGAAGCTTGTTATATTCCTTGAGCACATCAGTGGTGGTGGGAAGGGCTATGAAAAGGATCTGGAGCTTACCAGTAGCATACACATCCATAATCCCGTGTACTACTTGGTGCCGTACTGCAGGAGGGGTTATTTTATTAAGGATCAAAGCCTCTCCAGGTTTTAGGCGTAAAGTACGGCTTTGAGTGGCATTAAAATACTGGATGAGAGCCTCCTTGGCCACCTGGTAGACATTGTTAGAAGGTCCACTGTATCCCTCTTTCTCAATAGTGAGCTCAACTTCTCGCTGTCCAGGGTTAACAGCCAGTACATATATTCTAAAGGTTAAAGGGCTCTGAATAGCGTGCCAGAAATAGAGCCTTGCTTCTCCTTCTATCTCGTCACGGTATAGTATCCCGGGCCGTTCTATATATTCTGGGCTGTCGCTAAAGAGCAGGATAGGGCCTGTATGCTTCTTTATTGGCTTATAAGTGAAGGTGGGAGATATTTTCTCTTTCGGCCATAGGTCACCAGGTTGGAGGGTGACCGGAGCGGATAACACTTTGATAGTCCGTGAGAAGGGCTTGCTCCAGCTTCCCCGGCTATCCTTTACCTGCAGAGTAACAGTGTATAGACCTTCTTCGGGGAATACTTCTTGCCGGCCTATCCACCTTTCTTCAACGATGGGGTCTCCTTCGGGATCCTGTGGCTTTACTGTGTAATGTAGAGGTTGGCCAGCGTAGGCAGGTTGAGAGACTTCGAAGTAGGCCGTGGGAGGCCGGTTAGTGCTCCCTAGGAGGTAAGCTTTTCCTTCTGGCCATCTGGCGTAAGGGATGTTAAAAACCCTATAAAACATTATAGCGGGGGCAAAGACAAGCTGGCCCACCTTTTGTATTTCTGCTGGTAAGATTTCAGCTCCCGGCTGTTCCCCTTCTAAATAAAAGACAATCTTGCTTCCAGGGTAAATAATAGCCTGGCGATTTCCTAAGGAAACTTTTATGGTTTCCGGTGGACCGGGCTCCCACTGTACCTGACCGCCCAGCTTTTCGGCGAGGGGTCTTAAGGGAACCATAATGTAGTCACCGGATAGGTAGGGCTTCTCAGGCAGTTCGTCCCGCGTGCCGTCTATCCATATTTCCCTTGAGTTTTCTGAGAAGATGACCTGGGTTGCTGTTGCCGCCAAAGCGGGGTAGGGGAGAAAGATAGTAAAAAGGGAGAAGATAGCAAAAAGGCAAGGGATAAGAATATATTTGGACCTACGAGGAGCATTGTTAACACAGCTCATAGTCTTGTGGGCTATAAATTTATTGACCATAGCTTGATACGCTCCCGTTTAATTTACGGCTATTGTTTGGTATTTGGCGGCAAATTTATAGCCCTGCAGGTCCTTATGAACAGGCCTTTGCTCAGCTCCTATATTATTCGTCGGTCTCCTTCCTGTCCAATCTTACCTTTTCGCCGTCTCGCACGGCCTTTAATACTTTAGCTTCACCTATTACCTTGCCTACCACAGTAACGGGGCTATAGGGCCTTATTTCGCCTGGGCCAGATACAGGTGTGGGACCGAAGAAAACGCACAAGGCATGGCCAGGCGGCCAATAAGCCACATCTCCTTCTTGGACTGTCTCTTGGGGTTTTTCTTGCTCAAGCTTAACAGGGATGCTGAAATATATCTCGTCCCCCCAGGTGTTGACAGTAGCTTCAATGGGTAACGTTTCCCATATTTTCTGGGCAGTGGATGTATTGTTAAGCTCGATCTCAAGCTTTACATTTCCTACTTTAAGCCACACATGCATAGGTATTCACCTCCAAAGTTTATTTTACTAAAATTTGTTTCCATGCTCTAGGTTGTTTTCATCTGCTCCTTTTATCGAAATCCTGCGAGCCATAATTTTAAAGAGAAAAATTTATCTCCTGGAGGTGCCTAGAAGGAAACTTCGGAGGCTTGGCGAATTTGGACAGAGAACTGCCATTTTTGCGGGAGGTATATTATTTTGAAAAAGATAGCTGCAGAGGAAGCAAGGGCAATATGCAAGATAGAAGAACTAGGGTGTCTTCATACTGATGATCTTAAACCGCTGGGAACCATTATTGGTCAGGAACGCGCAGTTAAGGCGTTAGAATTTGGCCTGGATATCCAAGCGGAAGGCTTTAACATCTTTGTGGCCGGAGTACCAGGAACTGGTAGGACTACAGCGGTAAAGTCCTTCTTGGAAGAGGTGGCCTGTAAGAAGCCAGCGCCGCCAGATTGGTGTTACGTCTATAATTTCCGAGATTCCTACCGACCACGGGCCCTAAGGTTACCGGCAGGTATGGGGGCCCAACTAGCGAGGGATATGCAAAACCTTATTAAAACAGCCCGCCGGGAAATACCACGTGCCTTTGCTAGTGAAGAGTACGCTAAGAAGAGGGAAGAGATAACTGCGGCCTTTGACGCTAAGAAAAACGAGCTTCTCCGGGAGCTCCATGCTAAGGCGCAGGCGGCCGGGTTTGTTGTCCAGGCCACGCCCAACGGCATCTTTATTATTCCCCTTAGGAATGGTCAAATAATTAAAGATGAAGAATTCGCCGAGCTTCCACCAGAGGAACAAACAGACATATTACAGCGGCGAGCGGCTTTAGAGCAGGAAGTGGCCAGAACTTTCCGGGAGTTACACAAGTTTGAGCACGAAGCTGCCGAGGCTTTACGTCGTCTGGAAAGCGAAATAGCTGCTTTCGCAGTAGGACATCTATTTGCTCACCTCTTAGAAAAATATAGTGCATTTCCCGATGTGAAGGCTCATTTAGAGGCCGTCCAACAAGATATGGTGAATAATATCGGACTTTTTCGTAATGAACCACGGGAAAGCGAAAGTATGGTACCTCCCTGGATGCGGGAGACCCCGTTTCGGAAATATGAGGTAAATGTAATAGTAGATAATAGCGGACTAACGGGTGCACCTGTAGTTGTAGAACTTAACCCTACTTATGGTGACCTCTTTGGGCGAATCGAAAAAGAAGCTCATTTTGGCACCTTGGTAACTGATTTCACCATGGTCCGTGGCGGATCGCTTCACCGTGCTAATGGGGGATATATTGTTATCCATGTAGAGGATTTACTCCGCAATCTATTCGTTTGGGATGCCCTTAAACGTGCCCTGCGCGATAAGGAGATAACCATCGAGGAACCTGCTGAGAGGCTGGGCCTGGTGGCAGGCAAAAGCCTTCGCCCAGAGCCCATTCCTTTAGATGTAAAGGTTATCCTGCTAGGGGAGCCCCTACATTACTATATTCTATACTGGTTTGACCGGGATTTCCGAGAACTCTTTAAAGTTAAAGCTGAGTTCGATACTCGTATGGACCGTAACGCTGAAAACATAAGTAAATACGCGGCCTTCTTCTGCACCCTATGTGGCAAGGAAAATCTATTACACCTTGATGCTTCAGCAGTGGCTAAGCTAGTGGAATATGGTTCCCGGTTAGCCGAAGATCAGAAAAAACTTTCTACTCGATTTGCAGAGATAGCAGATATTGTGAGGGAAGCCTGTCATTATGCTCGACGAGAGGGAGCCCTTTATACTACCGCTGTGCACGTTAAAAAGGCTATAGATGCTAGTTTTTACCGTTCCAATCTTATCCAGGAACGGATTCAAGAAATGTTTGCCCGCGGGACCTTATTACTAGATGTCACTGGAGCCAAGGTGGGTCAGGTCAACGGGCTTTCTGTGGTGAGTCTGGGAGACCTCACCTTCGGTAAGCCATCGCGCATTACGGCTACTGTTGCAGCTGGCAAAGATGGTGTTATTGATATAGAGCGAGAAGCACGTCTTGGGGGTCGTATCCATACTAAAGGAGTGCTCATCTTAAGCGGCTATCTAGCGGGAAAGTATGCCCGGGACATTCCCCTTAGCCTTTCAGCACGGTTAGTTTTTGAGCAGAGTTACGAAGGTGTTGAGGGAGATAGCGCATCCTGTGCTGAACTATTCGCTTTACTGTCCGCACTAACCGGGATACCCTTGAAACAAAACTTAGCTGTCACTGGCTCTATCAACCAGAAAGGAGAGGTACAACCCGTAGGGGGTATAAACGAAAAGATTGAAGGATTTTTTGATGTTTGCCGTATTAAAGGCTTAACAGGGGATCAGGGTGTGGTTATCCCCGCGGCTAACGCTGAAAACCTAATGCTTAGGGAAGACGTAGTAGAGGCTATAAGAGATGAAATGTTTAACGTTTACCTTATTAATACTGTAGATGAGGGTATCGAACTCCTAACAGGCTTACCAGCGGGTCAGCTCGGGCCTGATGGAAAATTTCCTGAAGGTTCCTTTAATGCTCGGGTGGTCGCTAGCCTTACTGAGCTTAACTTGCGAGTAAAGGAAAGTGGAAAAGAGGGGAATGGCGAGAAATAAAGTAAAAATCCAAGAAAGAGAGAAGGGGAAAAGGATCAGTAATCCCCCATGAGTATGGCTATAGATTAAAACAATTTAAGCCGGTTTTGACTCGAACCCATAGGGATGCTAGAATAGCCACCAATGGAAAAAATAGAGGCGCTGAATTCCCTTAAATCTTAGGGAAGCGGGGGACCCGTATTTTGGGGTGAATCCCGGGAAATTTGGTTCCCGGGTAGGGCCGCCCCTGGGCCCGAACCCGTCAGCTAACCCCGTAAGCGCAAGGTAGGGGATTGCTCGAGGAAACATGGAGGATCTCCATGATTTTTTATTGGCTTTTTTAAGCAATAAGATTTAAGTAGATACTAAGACTTAAAAGGAGGAAATAAAGTTTTGGCTTATGGGTGCGATGGAAGAAACTAAACTAGAGTTAAGGCGAGATGTATCTGTGTGGGGCTCCTTTATGTGGGGTTATGCTGATGTGGGAGCGGATATATATGCAGCCCTAGGGTTAGTGATGCTTTGGGCTAAAGGCGCAAGTGTTCTGGCTTTTGCCCTGGCAGGGTTAGTATATATAATGATCGGCCTGGCCTATACTGAGCTTGCCGCTACTTACCCGGTAGCTGGGGGAGGGCAGTATTTTACCCTGCGGGGGCTAGGGGATTTCTGGGGTTTTGTAGCCGGTTCAGCCTTGCTTTTGGATTATACTATCGATATAGCCCTTTTTTCTGCCGCCTCGGCCGGGTATATTAATTTCTTTGTTCCTTACCTTTTTAACGTGGATGTTAAAGACTTAACGGTAAGCTTAGGTCCCTTCCACCAGGTAAACTTAGTTTGGATGGCAGAATCCCTTCTTTTGGTAGCCTTCCTTATCTGGCTTAACATTCGAGGCATCCGGGAATCTTCCCTGCTTAATGAGATCTTAGGAGCTATCGATATCCTTACAGAATCTAGCATCATCGTATTTGGCTTCCTTTTTGCCTGGAAGCCAGAGCTCTTGGCTTACCAGTGGCACACCCAGTTTCCTACCCTTAAGGAATTTATGTATGGCTCTTCCCTAGCCATAATTTCCTTTGTAGGGCTAGAATCTATTTCCCAGGCTGCCCAGGAGACCAAGAGGCCAGCCACCATAGTTCCCCGGACCTCGGTGACCCTGATTTTCACTGTATTTATTTTTGCCACTGCCTTTTCTACCATGAGCCTAGGGGTTTTGCCTTGGCAGGAACTGGCGGAAGCTATAGGTGACCCTGTGGCGCGCCTGGCCCATGCTATTCCCTTTATCGGTGTCATCGCCGGGCCCTTTGCTGCCTTGCTCGGTGCTACCATCCTTTTAATTTCTGCCAATTCAGGGGTGATGAGCGCTTCCCGCCTCACCTACTCTATGAGCCAGTTCCATTTTATCCCGGAATGGTTTAATGCTGTGCACCCGCGCTTCCGCACTCCTTACCGGACCATACTGGTCTTTTCCCTCATTGGCGTCGTGCAGTTAATCCTTTCCTTTCTTACCCCTAATGCCATGGATACTTTAGGCAATATGTATGCCTTTGGGGCCACCACAGGGTATATTCTAGTGTTTATAGCCCTGATTAAGCTTCGCTTCTCAGATCCTTATTCACCCCGGCCCTATAAAGTGCCCTTTAACATTAAGGTGAGGTATCATAACCGGATAGTAGAGTTTCCTATTTTGGGAGTATTGGGGATGCTGGGGGTAAGTCTTATCTTGTTTGAAGTTATCCTTACCCATGCCATAGGAAGGATAGCTGGCCCAGCTTGGGTTGTTTTAAGCTTTTTGTTTTATGCCTGGTACCGCCGGAAGCATGGCCTCCCTATATTAGGTAGTATACCGCGTGATTGGGAGGCTGAGCAGATGAGGGTTTTGGAGAGCGCCGAAGAATATGAACTCCTGGAACGATATAAGCTAGCCCTCCGGGAACGGAGGAAAAAGGAGGTAGCCCAGGCGTGAACGCCCGCCCCCTTACGTGGCGTGATTATTATCAAGTGATCGCTACTCTGGCCTACCTAGGTATAGGGATAACTATACTTTTACGTGCTCATACCCTTATGCCTACTTTTCCCTGGATAGTGGGGGGAACTTTTCTGGCCTTTAGCCTTTACCGTTTGTACTTTATCTGGCGATATTTCCGTTCTTGGAAAATGTTGAGGAGGGATGAACGGTGACCCCCGTGTCCATCCATCCTTTAGGCGCATTACTAGCTTTGATTTTTGTGGTTAGCATGAGCTCCCTCCTTTGGTGGATGCTCCATTTACCTCCTGTGGTACCTTATGAGGTAGCTCGTATAACAAGCGAAGTGCAGGCTATACGCCGCATACTAGTACCCGTGGTAGATACTGATTATTCCCGGCGGGCTATTGAGCTGGCCACCCGCTTAGGAGCAGAACAGAAAGCGGAAATAGTGCTCCTTTATGTTTTAGAAGTACCTTTTACCCTCCCCCTGGGTGCTGCCCTTCCCGGGGCGGAAGAAAAGGCGCACCATATACTGAAGCAGGCTCAAGAGATAGTAGCTTTCCACCATTTGCCTTATCGTTCGCGTATCATGCGGGCCCGCACAGCAGGTAGCGGGATCCTAGAGGCTGTAAAAGAGGAAGAAGCCGATATGGTAGTGATGGGGGTCCGGCCACCGCGGGGGGAACACATTCCTTTAACCCGCACGCCCGAATGGCTTCTTAAATATGCCAACTGCGAGGTTGTGATCGATAAATTACCTGCTTAAGGAGGAGAAAAGGATAGGTATGCGCGTTCTTATAGTAGGTTGTAGCCGTTTAGGGAGCCGTTTAGCCAGGATTTTGGCGAACTCTGGTCATCAAGTAACTGTGATCGATTCTAAAGCGGAGGCGTTAGAAAGATTGGGTCCAGATTTCCCGGGGGAGATGGTTAAAGGCGTAGGTATAGATCTGGGCGTGCTAGAAGAAGCTAATATTTCCCAAGCGGATGTGGTTATCGCTACCACCGATAAGGACAGCACCAACCTGGTAGTGGCGGAGATAGCCCATGAGAAGTACAAGATACCTCGGGTGGTGGCCCGCCTTTATGATCCGGAAGCTGCGGAAGTTTATCGAAAAAAAGGGTTAGCTATCTTCTGCCCTACTACCGCAGGAGTAGAGTATATCTTGAGCTTAATAGGAGATCAATCCCAAGGAGGCAAGGCTTAAGATGTACATGATTGTCGCAGGCGGAGGGAAAGTAGGCTATAATTTAACCCTTACCTTGCTTAAGAACGGGCACGAAGTTACCCTTATAGAGAAAGATTCCCAGCGCTGCCGCTGGCTAGAGGATCATCTGGGAGATATAGTGGTACATGGCGATGCTACTGAGGTAGGTACTTTAGAGGCAGCCGGGGCTAAGCGAGCTAGTATACTGGCTGCGGTCACCGGTTCGGATGAGGATAACATCCTTATCTGCCGCTTGGCCCAGGACATTTTTGGGATACGGCGAGTCATAGGCCGCGTTAATTATCCCCAAAATGAGGACACCTTCCGCCTTTTAGGGATAAATAACCTGGTTAACAGTACTCGTCTGATATATCACCTTATGTTGCAAGAAGTAAATATATGCGGGCTAGTACCTTTGCTCACCTTAAAAGGCGGCGAATTTGAGTTCGTGGATGTAAGGCTCGCTCCAGGAGCTCCTGCTGCCCATGTAGCTATCAAGAATCTTATTCTGCCCGAACGCTCCTTACTTTTAGCAGTTTTGAGGGAGGATGAGCTCATTTTTCCCAGGGGTGATGTGGTTTTGCAGCCCGGTGACCACATTATAGCCATTACGGTGACTAGCGAAGCCGAGGCCTTACGGCGGGCTTTGGTGGGCGAGGTTGAAGAGTAAAATATACTACGGCAGGTAACGCCTGGCACCCAGGTAGCCCTGGGCAAAGAGGGGCTCCGAGAGATAGCTTATGACTACGCCCTGGCGGGAGCGGGAGTTGATAAACTTATCATCGCCAAGGTATATGCCTACGTGGGTAGGAACTGAACCCGAGCCTTCGGTGTTGAAAAAGACCAAATCTCCAGGGCGAAGCTCTGCCCTTTCTACCTTCAGGCCCACCTCAAATTGCTGGTCGGCATCCCGGGGAAGCTTAATGCCGTTTATAAAGTAGGAGATGTAGGTTAACCCCGAACAGTCGATACCATAAACACTTACGCCGCCCCAGAGGTAAGGTGCACCCAGCAATTTTTCTGCTGTTTTCACCACGTCAAGGCCGCTCCGCTGATCTGTAGGTCTTCCTTGAGGCCAGATCTCCACATCCTGTCTCAATAGCCAAGCTGTTTTACGGCCAGGAATCCAGACTTCTACCCAGCCCGGCTTCTGGCTTACTAGGGGGAGATCTGTACCCAGCACAGCTTCCCCCATCACGGGTGCCGTGGTCGTCGACTCCTGATAAAGCTTGGTTAAGGGGACAGCGACAACCGCTAGTTGTTTTCCTCCTGGGGGTATATCTTCTATCACTTCGCCGGCTTTAAGCCACCCGATATACCCATCCGGTACCTGGCCTTTGAGCCACTGGCTGTTTCCTTTAGATAATACCTTAACTTCATCGCCCAGGAGGGCCTGGGTAACTAGTTCTGCCTCGGTGTTAGCTTCAGCGCGAACGTCGGCCACCGCGATCCCCACATAATAGCCTTTGGCTTGGGGAACAGGCCGTTCCTTCCTTGGGTTTTCCAAAAGTAAAGGCGGCAGCCTTAGCGCTTTATTATACCCTAAAAAGTAACCTCCCGCTAAGGCGACCGCCACAAGTAAGATGAATAAACTTAAAGGACGGCGTGCCAATATTGTTTATCACCTCATTATTAGAATACCCAAACGGAGCGGTCGGCTTCCTCTCTAACCCATTTTGCTCCTTTATAGCCTTTTGGTAGGTGGCTCGCTTACCCCTAAGTGTTCTTCTAGGTTTTTTGAGGGCAGGTGGGGCTTAGTGGAAGATGCTTTTAAGCGTCACCTTTGCCTTGGGCTTAAGCGTTACACTTTGGGCAGGCAGGCCAGGCCTTGCTCAAGCATCTCTTGAGTGTATTCTACGTCCTGGAGCTTGCCAGCAAAATAGTCTTCGTAGGCGCTTAAGTCAAAATGGCCATGCCCGCTTAGGCCGAAGAGGATAGTTTTAGTTTCCCCAGTTTCCTTACATTTCATCGCTTCATCTATGGCAGCCTTGACAGCGTGGGCGCTTTCTGGGGCAGGAAGGATCCCTTCCTGCTGGGCGAAGAGGACAGCGGCAGCGAAGACCTCATTTTGATGATAAGCTTGGGCTTTAATTAACCCATCGGCATAAAGGCGGCTTACCAGGGGCGCTGCCCCGTGGTAGCGCAAGCCTCCAGCATGGATACCAGGCGGGACGAAGGAATGGCCTAGGGTATACATCTCAAGCAGTGGGGTCAACCCCACGGTATCGCCGTAATCATAGGCTAGCTTACCTTTGGTCAAGGTGGGGCAGGCGGCGGGCTCGACAGCTATAACTTTTACTTTTTTGCCTGCAAACACATCCATAAGGAAGGGGAAGGAGAGTCCGGCGAAGTTGCTGCCCCCGCCGTGGCAGCCGATCACTACATCAGGATAGAGGCCTTCTTGCTTAAACTGCTCCTTGGCCTCCAGGCCTATGATGGTCTGGTGGAGAAGGACGTGGTTTAATACGCTCCCTAAGGAATAATTGGTATCTCTATGAGTGGCAGCATCCTCTACAGCTTCGCTTATGGCTATACCCAAGCTCCCCAAGCAGTCTGGGTCCTGGGCTAAGATTTTGCGGCCAGCCTCTGTACGGTTGCTGGGGCTGGGTATGACCTCGGCACCATACACTTGCATAAAAGAGCGCCGGTAGGGCTTTTGCTGGTAACTTATCTTTACCATATAAACTGTGCAATCTAGGCCGAAGAAACGACAGGCTATACTTAAAGCTGTACCCCACTGCCCAGCTCCGGTCTCGGTGGTCAGGCGCTTTATGCCCGCCTGGCGGTTGTAAAAGGCTTGGGCTAGGGAAGTGTTCAATTTATGGCTTCCAGCAGGGCTTGTACCCTCATACTTGTAAAATATTTTGGCCGGTGTCTCCAAAAACTGCTCCAGCCGCCGGGCCCGACGCAAGGGTGTAGGCCGCCAGAGGGCGTATAGATTTAGGACTTCTTCGGGGATGTCTATCCACCTCTGGGTGCTCATCTCTTGCTCGATAAGGGTTTCCGGGAAAATGACGGCTAGTTCTTCGGGTTTAATAGGCTTTCCTGTAGCGGGGTTTAAAGGCGGCGCAGGTCTTTTAGGGAGGTCCGCCTGGATGTTGTACCACTTGCGGGGTATTAAGTTTTGGCTCATCTCCTCTAGGCTCTCCTCTCTCTTAAGAAGTTGACCGATAATTTCATTTTACTTTAGCTTTTAAGCCATGTCTATTATTTTTATGGTAAAATTAAAGGGCTGGCAAATCACTAAAGGTAAGCGTTAGCGGCCGAATTTCTAAAAATGAGTAGAAAGGTGGGGAGAAAGTAGTTGGAATAACGAAGAAAAGGATTATAATAGCGGTAGGGTTGCTGCTCGTTCTAGGCTTTATTCTATCCGCAAAGCTTGTCTGGCCGGCTACCCGGTTGCTTTACGAGATAAAACGAGCCGAGCACGTGGATATTGTAATATATGGTGGAGGATTGGCGGCCTGCGCTGCCGCTTGGAAAGCCGCCTCATTTGCCTCTGATAAGCGTGTAGCGCTGGTGGTGCCCTATATAGCGCGGCAGTACGGCGGTTTAGCTACAGTAGGGGGGCAGAATTTCTGGGATGTGCGTTATTGGTCCCGGGATGGCCGGCTACCTCAGGGTGGAAGCTTTGCTCATTGGTTTTATCATACAGGGCCCTTTTACAGCCCTGCCGAGCTGGCGAAGCTTATAGCTAAAGAATTAGAGAAGCTACCTAATCTTGTAACCCTTTGGGGCCTAGACATCACGGCCGTATATGCCGATGCTAAAGGGGAACGGCTTAGGGCTTTAGCCCTCCGCTCCCTGGAACGGGGCCCGGAAGGGTATGTGCACTGGAAGGGCAAGGAGAAGTTACTTAAGGCCAAGCAATTTATCGATGCTTCTGAAGATGGCCGTTTGAGTTTCTTAAGCGGTAGCGGTGTGACCGTAGGCCGTGCTGATTGGCCTGCCGTTTTACTGCCAGAGGTAGAGGACCCTCTAGGTACTTCCGCTTCTAGGTGGAAGGAAGAGGCGGCAGGTTACTTGCTACCAGAAAAGCTGGGATTTCCCCGAAACTGGATAGAACTTTTTACTAAAGACGCAGTAGGGAGGGTTTTTAGGGAAAGGATTTTACAGTTAGGGGGGTATCAGGAGCTTTCTCCTAGTATTTCTCCAGGTAAGACTAACAGGGTAGCTCGCCAGCAAGCTGCTACCTTAATGTTTAAGGTAAAGGGTGTGCGGCCTGGGCTTTATAAAGATATGGTTTTTATCCGGAGCCCGCAGGGTGTGTGGGGTGCTTATGGAGGCCTACGTACCTACAGGGAGAATCCAGTAGTCACCCACTTCAACAAAACCTATGGCCCTCAGGGTTTTGCCCTTAAGCCCTTAAATGCTGCCCAGGACGGCCGGGATAGCCCTGAATGGTGGGTTAACAGTTTACTTATCTTTAATGTGGACGGTCGGGCCCACTTCCGGGACCGAGGAAGCAGCCGTTATCCCCTAGACAAGCTACCCGGTACCCTGGAAACCGATGAGGCCTGGGTGGCAGCAAGGCAACTTCTCCTTAAGCCCGACTTTATACACGCCTTACGGCAGTTTCCGGGATTTGAAGAAGCGGATCTGGTGAAAGATTCTACTGGGCAGCCGGTTACAGGCGATATCCTTTACCTCCGGGAGACTGTGCACCAGCTCCGGCGAGGAGGGGGGGTAGGCAAGGAGGCTGGGGATGGCGATTATGCAGTTACTGCCCTAGAAGTTTACTTGGCTGGGCGGGGACCGGGAGAGGGAGCAGATGCTGATAATTATGTAAACCGTATAGGTTTAGGGTTTTATTGGCTGGACATAAATGGCTACCGTTTTGAGGACTTGCAAGGGGAGGATGGGGCTTTCCGCTGGCCCGTAATTTCTTACTTACGCCCCGATTTTGGGCAGAGCTTGCCCGGTTCAACGGCGCGGCCGGAAAATCCAGTGTACCTACCCTTTGAAGCTATCTTGAGCCCTCGTTTTAGTAACCTCCTGGTACCGGGGGTAGCTGCAAGCATTTCTTCCCTGGCCTGGGCTGAGCTAAGGGTTCTGCCCAACCAGGCTGTGCTGGGTGATGCGGCCGGGGTCGCGGCAGCTTATGCTGTAGAGCAGGGTATAGATCCTGCTACTTGGGGACCTGGGGAGATAGACGAGATACGGAGAATCTTAGTGGAAAAATATGGGGCGCGGGTAGACAAGGAGTTTCTTTAGGCTAAGGCAGGTAAAGGATGCTAAAGACCCCTAACAGCAGAAAAGGCAGGTGAAAATATCTTAAAGCATGGCTGAGATAAAACCCTTCCGGGGGTGGCGGTATTCTCCTGGGGTTGGTCCCCTGGACCGTTTAGTAACCCCACCTTATGATGTTATTGATGCGGCTGCCCAAGAAGAGTATTATCGCCGTCACCCTTATAACATTATCCGCTTAGAATACGGCAAGGTTTACCCCGAGGATACAGAAGAAAATAACCGTTATACCCGGGCTGCTGCCTATTTTAAGGCCTGGCGGGAAGATAAAGTGCTGGTACCCGAGGACCAGCCTGCTTTATATCTTTATGAGCAGGAGTTTACCATTAAGGGATCTAGGCTTACACGTACCGGGCTTATTTGCCGGGTTAAACTGGAGCCCTATAAGAAAGGGATAATATTGCCCCATGAAGAGACCCTCCCCCGGCATAAGGCGGATCGCTTAGCTTTGCTTAGGGCCTGCGAGGCCAATTTTAGCCCTATCTTTGGGCTTTATATGGATCCGGAAAGGCAAGTGGAGGAAGTTTTGCGCAGAGCCTTAACTTATGATGGGGGCATCCGAAGGCCAGATGTAGAGTTTACAGATGAAGACGGCCAGGTTCACCGCCTGTGGGTGATTATGGATCCTTGGGTTTTAAATCAGGTCGAAGAGCTCCTGGCTCCTAAGCGTATTTTCATAGCTGATGGTCATCACCGTTATGAAACAGCCCTGGCCTATCAAAGGGAGAGGAGGGAACAGGAAGGCTTCTCCACAGGCGAGCGTCCTTATGATTATGTATTGATGACCTTAGTTAATCTTTACGATCCTGGGCTCGTGATCTTACCTACCCATCGCCTGGTCCGCAACCTAGAAAATTTGGATGAAGACAGTTTACTGGAAGGAATTAAAGAACATTTTACCATAGAGCCTTTCTCCTTAGCTCCCGACTACAGCAATTTTAGCGAGTTCCTAAAGAAAATGGAGGAGAAGGGGGGGCTCCTACCCGAAGGGGTCGCCGAAGAAAAGCTTTTTAAGTCCCCATGCTTTATGCCCCATGGCCATGCCTTCGGTCTTTACTGTGGTGAGGGCCGTCTCTATCTTCTTACGCTGCGGGAGGAAGGAGACCTTTCTTCTCTCATGCCCCCAGGACCTTCGCTAGCTTGGAAGGGATTAGATGTATCGGTTCTCCACTGCCTTATTTTGGAAAAACTTTTAGGTATCGGTGGGGTGGAACGAGCCGAGGAGAAACATTTAGCCTATACCCGTGAAGAAGAAGGGGCCTTGCGGGCTGTGGATAGCGGAGAGTACCAGTTGGCTTTCTTCTTAAATCCCACGCGGGTAGAGGAAGTCAAACTTGTGGCCGAAGCTGGCGAGAAGATGCCTCAAAAGTCCACCTATTTTTACCCTAAGCTCATTACTGGGCTGGTGATTAATAGCCTGGAGGAATAAAGAAGGGAAAAACCTCCTTTTGCCGAATAGCTAAGGGAGGGCTGCTATTCGGAAGGGAGGTTTTTATAATTTATGCCCAAGAAATTTATGGCTAAGGGGAAAGATTGGCTATTTACCTTTATCCTTGGAGCTGCGTTAATGGCTTTCTTATTTGCTTTTCTTTTAGGAAGGCCTGCCCCGGCCTTGGCCAGAGAGGGGGACTCTTTCTGGCCCCTGCTCTTTGAAGTCCGAGAGCTAATAGAGAAACACTATGCCGGCGAGATAGACCCTTATGCCCTGGAAGAAGGAGCTATTCAGGGGATGCTAGAAAGCTTAAGGGATCCTTATAGCGAATATTTTAGCCCTCAGAAGATAAAGCTTTACCAGAAAGCTTTGGAACAGGAGTATTCAGGGGTAGGCCTGGTCTTACAAGAGGAAGGAGGGATCTTTACCATTGTAGGAATTATCCCTTCTTCTCCGGCGGCAAGGCAGGGTTTAAGGCCAGGAGGGGTGCTTCTTAAAATTGA
This sequence comes from Thermanaeromonas toyohensis ToBE, assembly GCF_900176005.1. Classification (NCBI taxonomy): domain Bacteria; kingdom Bacillati; phylum Bacillota; class Clostridia; order Neomoorellales; family Neomoorellaceae; genus Thermanaeromonas; species Thermanaeromonas toyohensis. The sequence goes on from NZ_LT838272.1 coordinate 237,512, forward strand.
TGGTCAACCTGTACAGGGGCGCACCCTAGAGGAAGTGAAAGGGCTTTTACAAGGAGAAGTAGGTACCGAGGTGCTCTTGGAGATAGCCTGGCCTTGGGAAGGGGTACCCAGAACCTTTACTTTAAAACGCGAGTTTTTGCGTCAGCAGGTAGTTAGAGCTCAGGCTTTAGATGGCCAGCTCGGATACCTAGGCTTAACTTCCTTTACCACTTGGATGCCAGAGGAAGCTGCCCGGGCTCTGGATTATTTTAAGGCTTCTGGGGTTAAGGGGATAATACTGGACCTCCGAGGCAATTCCGGTGGGTACCTGCAGGCCGCTGTAGAAGTAGCCTCCCTCTTCTTACCTCCGGGAGCTCCAGTGGCCCAGGTAGTAAATAAGGCTGGCCAGGTGGAGATATTACGCTCGGCTGGTCCAGGATTGGATTTACCTCTGGTGGTCCTGGTGGACAAGGATACGGCTAGCGCAGCGGAGCTTTTGGCTGGTGCCTTGCAGGATGCTGGTTTAGCTTATCTCGTAGGCACCCGTACCTATGGTAAAGGTAGTATCCAGAGTATTATACCTTTAAGCAACGGCGGGGCTTTAAAACTTACTACTGGCCATTATCTTACCCCGGCGGGCCGGGAGATCGAGGCCCAGGGGCTTAAGCCTGATAAGGAGATAGAAGACCGTGAGGAGCAATTTAGATATGCCCGGGATTTGTTACTCAAGCAGGAAAGACCCGCGGCGTAAAAAGGGATGATCCTTAGTAAGACTTGCCATGGGGGAAGATATAGGGACTTCCTAGCATAGGGTTTTTGTGTGTGGCTCAGGAGGTTCGGCCTTCCTGCGTTATTGAGCTGGAAAGGCGGAAGAGGCAGCATGTGATTTTAAGGGACAAATTAGCTGTAAAAGATTTAAGGTTGCGTAAAATTATTGCGATTTCTGTCCGGCTTATGATAAATTGTTGTAAGGATTTATTTCTCCTGGAGGTGAGAATCCCAGGTGGCTGAAGTAACATTGACTATAGACGGACAACAAATTACTGTACCAGAGGGCGTTACAGTCTTAGAAGCGGCGAGAAGGGCAGGGATTTTTATTCCCACCCTCTGCCAGGACGACCGGCTTTCCCCTTGGGGTGGTTGCCGGCTTTGCGTAGTAGAGATCAAGGGTATGCGTGGTCTACCTGCTTCCTGCGTAACAATGGTGGCCGAGGGCATGGTGGTAGAGACAGCTTCTCCGGCTGTGATTGAAGCCCGAAAGGAGATACTTTCCCTTCTACTTGCTAACCATCCCCAGGATTGCTTGACCTGTAGTAGGAATGGTGACTGCCGCCTGCAGGATTATGCTTACCTGTATGGAGTGCGGGGAGGGGAATACGAAGGGGAACGGCATACGTATCCCCTGGAAGAGGACAACCCCTTCTTTATCCGGGATATGAACAAATGCATCCTGTGCGGCAAGTGTGTACGGGCCTGCGCGGAGGTGCAAGGCAGGAGTGCTATAGATTTTGCTTATCGGGGCTTTAATACCCGGGTGGTCCCGGCCCTGGATGTCACTTTAAGAGAATCCGGAGATTGTGTGTTTTGTGGGAATTGTGTGCAGGTTTGTCCGGTAGGTGCCCTTATTGAGAAGGAGCGCCTCTGGCAGGGGCGCGAATGGGAGTTTAGAAAGGTGCGTAGTATTTGTTCCTACTGCGGTGTAGGATGCAATATAACCTTGTATGTTAAGGACGGCCGGGTGGTCAAGATTACGGGGTATGAGAACCCTGAGGTGAATAACGGGTGGCTATGTGTCAAGGGCCGCTTTGGCTTCGATTATATCCACAGCCCAGATAGGCTCACTCGTCCCTTAATCCGAGAAGGAGAGAGGGGTTCCGGTCGTTTCCGGGAAGCAAGTTGGGAAGAAGCCTTAAGCTTGGTAGCAGAGAAGCTTAAAGGGATAAAGGAATATTATGGACCTGATGCCTTAGGCTTCTTGTGCTCGGCTAAGTGCACCAACGAAGAGAATTATCTTTTGCAGAAGTTAGCCCGGGGGGTGTTGGGCACTAATAACGTTGATCATTGTGCCCGTCTCTGACACTCCTCTACGGTTGCCGGTCTGGCAACCGCCTTTGGTAGCGGGGCTATGACCAATTCCATAGCGGATATAGCCCAGGCTGATTGCATCTTTATCATTGGTAGCAACACCACGGAGAATCACCCGGTTATCGCCCTTAAGGTCAAGGAAGCTGTCCGCCGGGGGGCCAAACTTATAGTTGCGGATCCCCGGTATATAGAGCTGGTAGATTGGGCTTACTTGTGGCTCAGGCAAAGGCCGGGTACAGATCTCGCCCTTCTTAATGGTCTTTTGCATGTTATTGTGAAAGAAGGGCTCTATGACCAGAAATTTATCGGGGAGCGGACAGAAGGCTTTGAGGAGGTAAAGGTAGCTTTAGAGGAATATACTCCAGAGAAAGTAGAAGAGGTTACTGGCGTCCCAGCCCAGGATATTATCGAGGCGGCCAGGACTTATGCGCGGGGCCCACGTTCCAGCATACTTTACGCCATGGGCATTACCCAGCATGTGACCGGTACAGCTAATGTGATGGCCCTGGCCAATCTGGCCATGGCTTGTGGGCATATAGGTAAGGAAGGTAGCGGAGTTAATCCTTTACGTGGGCAGAATAATGTCCAGGGCGCCTGCGATATGGGGGGGTTACCCAACGTTTTGCCCGGCTACCAGCCAGTGACGGATGCCGAGGTTCGCCGGAAATTCGCCTCAGCCTGGGGGGTAGAGGAGCTTCCGGCTGAACCAGGGCTTACAGTGGTAGAGATGATGCGGGCAGCAGAGGAAGGGCGGCTCAAAGGGATGTATATCCTGGGTGAAAATCCAGTCTTGACGGATCCCGATGTATCCCATGTAGAGAAAGCCCTACGGAATCTAGAGTTCCTCGTGGTCCAGGATATATTCCTGACGGAGACAGCCCGCTTGGCGGATGTTGTTTTGCCTGGAGCAGCCTTTGCTGAGAAAGAAGGGACCGTGACCAATACAGAGCGGCGGGTGCAACTTATGCACAAGGCAGTTGAGCCGCCAGGAGAGGCTAGGGCTGATTGGGTTATTTTATGCGAGATCCTAAAGCGGCTAGGAAGTCAGGACCAGTATTCATCACCAGAAGATGTGATGCGGGAGATAGCCCAGCTCACCCCTAGCTATGCCGGTATAACTTATGGGCGGTTGGAAGAAAAAGGACTACAGTGGCCGGTACCCTCTCCAGATCATCCCGGCACGCCCATTTTGCATAAAGAAAGGTTCACCAGGGGAAAGGGCCGCTTCCACGTGGTACATTTCCGGCCGCCGGCCGAAGAGCCGGATGAAGAATATCCCTTCTTGTTTACTACGGGCCGTCTCCTTTATCACTATCATACGGTTATCTCCCGGAAGGCTAAAGGCTTAGAGGAAATATGCCCTGAACCCGAGGTGGAGATAAACACAGCGGATGCTCTTTCTTTAGAGATACGGGAGGGCGAAATGGTAGAGTTAATTTCCCGCCGCGGGCGGGTGAAAGTTCGAGCCAGAGTGACTGAACGTGTGCCTAAAGGGGTAGTGTTCATGAGCTTCCACTTCTGGGAGGCAGCTGCTAACCTCTTGACCATAGCTGCCTTAGACCCGGTGGCCAAGATACCTGAATATAAAGCTTGTGCTGTGAAAGTAAGAAAGCTAGCCTAAAGGCGAAAAGAAATTTAATGTAGGAGAAAAATAGGTTTTAAAGTGAAGAGATAGTTTAAAAAAAGGAGCCTTGGGGTGGATGAAGGAGGCCCCCTATAGCGACCTGGTAGTTACCCTCTTTGAACGAGGGGAGGCGCGAAAGGCCGAGGATGCTGTTATTGCTGAATTCCCTTTAGAAGTCATAATTAACGGCCAAAGCCTGGTGAACCTCCTATGTACCCCTACAGATATGGAGGATTTGGTGGTAGGATTCCTATATTCTGAAGGGATCATTGGAGATCTTAGGGATATAACAGAACTTAAAATAACAGGAAACCGGGCTGAAGCAAGAATAAAGGGCGAGTTAAAGGATAACAGTAGCGGGGTGGCTTGGCTCACTTCCGGCTGCGGGCATTACATTACCTGGCGGGGAAGGCAGGAGGACTGCATCTACGAAGTTAAAGTGGATTCTCCCCTAAAAGTTTCGGCTGCTGCCCTTACCCAGCTTGTAATGGGGCTGGAGATAAAGGGTACTTTGTACCATAAGACTAGAGGGGCCCATGGTGCAGCCCTGGCTTCCCCCAACAAGGGGATCTTGATATTACGGGAAGATATAGGTCGGCATAATGCCGTGGATAAGGTGGTGGGCTGTGCCTTGCGGCAAGGAATAGAGACTTCTGATAAGCTCCTCCTGACTACTGGGCGTATTTCCTCGGAGATACTTTACAAAGTAGCCAGGATGCGGTTCCCCTTTGTAGTCTCCCTGTCAGTGCCCAGCGATTATGCTGTATGGCTGGCTGACCTTTTGAGGATCACCATTGTGGGATTTGTGCGCGGGAAAAGGTTTAAGGTTTATAGCCATGCGTGGCGGGTGCTTTAAAGGATTTAGAAAAAAGGGACAACGCGAGGAGCTTAGGGCCGACCAGGCTGGAACCTGCTATGCTGGCTTTATAGTGTAGGTATGGGCAAGCCCTTGGGGAGAAGAAAGTAGGAGGTGACAAAAATTTGAGCAATTGCAACTGCCATCAGGAAGAAGGTAAGAGGGAGGCTTTGGAGAGGGCTTTTGAGCGTTACGCAGGACAGCGGGGGGCCCTCATTCCTTTGCTCCAGGAGGCACAAGAAATTTACGGGTATCTCCCGGCGGAGGTCCTGCGAGAAATAGCTCGACGCTTAAAAATCCCCTTTAGCCAAGTTTTTGGGGTAGCTACCTTCTATGCCCAGTTTCATCTTAAACCCCGTGGCCGTAATGTTATCCGCATCTGTCAAGGTACGGCTTGCCATGTTCGAGGTGCCTCACGGGTGTTCGAGGCTGTATCTCAAGCTTTAGGTGTGGGACGTAACGAAACTACCCCTGACCTGCGTTTCACCTTAGAGACGGTGGCTTGTCTAGGCTCCTGCGGGCTGGCACCGGTGATGATGATAAACGAGGATACCTACGGGAGACTAACCCCCGAAAAAGTATCCGGAATTCTAGAGAAATACAAATAGGTAAAGTTGGAGAACACCATGCGCATTAACGCAGGGATGCTCATTTTAGATGTCTAATGTGGAGGATTTACCGCTAGTGTTGTGTTGGGTTGCGGGAGGGGATAAAGGTGAGAAGCTTGGCTGAATGGCGTGCCTCTATACAGGAAGCGCGTTTAAAGCAAAAACTTAAGCCTAGGTTGACTGTGGGACTGGGCACCTGTGGTATAGCAGCTGGGGGGGAAAAGGTCCTTACGAGTATCAGAGAGGAAGCCCAGCGGCGAGGATTAGATTTAGATGTAGGGTTCACCTCTTGTGTGGGTATGTGTTACGCCGAGCCCATTGTGGAGGTGGCCTTACCGGGTAAACCTCGGGTTTTTTATGGTGATATTTCCCCAGCTAAAGTGGGCAAGCTCCTGGAGGTTCATGTGGGTTCTGGCCAGCCAGTCGAAGAATGGGCTCTGATTCAGGTTACGGATGGGGCAGAGCCTTATCCAGGTATACCCCGCATGGAGGATAGCCTTTACTTTCGCCAGCAAGTGAGGGTGGTCACTTCCCGGCTAGGACTTACGGACCCGGAAAGCTTAGAGGAATATATAGCTACAGGTGGGTATGAGGCGCTAGAGAAGGTCTTAAGCCAGATGACCCCGGAACAGGTTATCGAAGAAATTAAGATTTCGGGTTTAAGGGGGCGGGGAGGGGCTGGATTCCCTACCGGCCTTAAGTGGAGCTTTACCCGTAATGCGCCGGGAGATAAAAAGTATGTAGTATGTAATGCGGACGAGGGGGATCCGGGGGCCTTCATGGATCGGAGCGTTTTAGAAGGGGATCCCTTCTCGGTCATTGAAGGTATGACCATTGCGGCTTACGCTATTGGTGCTGATGAGGGATATATTTACTGCCGGGCTGAATATCCCCTGGCCCTTAAACGGTTACGAGGAGCTATTTCTAAAGCTAGAGCCCACGGCCTCCTGGGCGATAATATTTTAGATTCCGGTTTTAGCTTCCATCTCCATATTAAGGCTGGAGCGGGGGCTTTTGTCTGCGGAGAAGAAACGGCCCTTCTGGCCTCCATAGAGGGTCGGCGGGGGATGCCCAGAGTGCGGCCTCCTTTCCCAGCCCAAAAAGGGCTCTGGGGTAAGCCCACTAACATCAATAATGTGGAGACCTACGCCAACGTGCCTTTTATCATCCGGCGGGGTGGGAATTGGTTTGCCTCCATGGGCACGGAGAAAAGCAAGGGTACCAAGGTTTTTTGCTTGACTGGAAAGGTAAAGAAGACCGGCCTTATTGAAGTGCCCATGGGTATTACCCTACGGGAAGTAATCTTCGGGATAGCCGGAGGTATCCAGGAAGACAGGAAATTTAAAGCCGTGCAGATAGGCGGCCCATCTGGAGGATGCTTGCCTGAGGAGAAGCTTGACCTCCAGGTGGATTATGAATCCTTGACTGCCGCGGGCGCCATTATGGGCTCTGGCGGTATGGTGGTCATGGATGAAAATACCTGTATGGTGGATGTGGCCCGCTTTTTCTTAAACTTTACCCAGGCGGAATCCTGCGGCAAGTGTACCCCATGCCGCGAAGGGACAAAGAGGATGCTAGAGATCTTAACCCGTATATGCGAAGGCCGAGGCCGGATGGAAGATTTGGATACTTTAGAGCGTCTTGCGCGGGTGATCAAGAATACAGCCCTGTGTGGATTAGGGCAAACCTGCCCTAATCCCATACTTTCTACCCTTCAGTATTTCCGCCACGAGTATGAGGCCCATATTAGGGATAAGCGCTGTCCAGCCCATGTGTGCCAGGCCTTATTGGTCTTCTCCATCTTAGAAGATAAATGTACTGGCTGCGGTGCTTGCCGGGTAGCTTGCCCGGTGGGCGCTATAAATGGTGAGCGGAAGCAACCCCACCATATTGATACTTCTCGTTGTATCAAATGCGGAAGCTGCTTAGAAAAGTGCAAGTTTGGGGCTGTGGTGAAAGTATAAAGAAAAGTATACAGTGGTGACAGGTATTGGGGGAAAGGCAGGAAAGCACAGGGGAGGCAGAGTGCTAACAAAGAGGTTAAATAAAAATATCGGGCAAAAGATATGGGTCAAAAATAGGCGGGGGTAACCGATTTTTAACCTCCGCCTATTTTTTGCCGGCAGGGGAAGAAAAGGAAAAAACGAAAATTTAATATTACCTTGTATTACCCATGTTACATCTCTGTAACATAGTAATCTTACAAAGGGGAGGGCTGGTTGTGGCTGAAATAGCCTTTATTGCTCCTTATGAAGATTTGGCTCACGTAGCCCGTCAGGTGAGCCAAGAGTTGGGATTGGAATTGGATATATATGTAGCACGGATGGAAGAGGGAGTTAAAGCTGCCCAGGAGGCAGCGCGGAAGGGTTGCCAGGTGGTGGTGAGTCGCGGCGTAACAGCTTGGCTTATCCAACAGTCAGGCCTGGATCTACCAGTGGTAGATGTCCCTATCGGTGGCTATGATATCCTGCGGGCCTATTACCAGGCTAAACAGTTCGGCGGGCCTATCGGGATTGTAGATATTCCCGATGTCATCCAGGGCCTGGAAAGCCTAGAGAATATATTAGGGGAGACTTTCATCAAATATACCCTTAAGGATCAGGGGGAAGATATCCGGCGGGGGATCCAGGCTGTAAAAGAGGCTGGAGCGGAAGTGGTCATAGGTAAAATCGCCATGGCCAAGGAAGCCCGCAACTTTGGCCTTAACAGTGTCATAATAACTTCGGGCAAGGAGACAGTATACCAGGCCTTAAAGGAAGCCCAGCGGGTTCTTCAGGTACGCCAGCAGGAAAAGCGGCGTTCAGAGCAGTTAAAAGCAATACTAGACTTTACCTATGATGGAATTCTCGCCTTAGATGAAGAGGGCCGTATTACTGTATTTAATCCAGTGGCAGAGAAATTATCAGGTTGGCGGGCTGAGGAGGCCATTGGCCGGCCTGTGACCGAAGTTATTCCCGAAGGAAAATTTCACCTTCTTCTCCAAACGGGCAAACCTGAGCTAGGCGAGATTTTGGAAATCGGCAACACCAGGGTCGTGGCCAATATGGTACCTATAGTGGTGGACGGGAGGACAGTGGGTGTAGTTACTACTTTTCAGAACATAAGTAGCTTCCAAAACTTAGAGCATAAGGTACGGCGCATGTTATCTGGCCGAGGGCATGTAGCCAAATATACCTTTCAAGATATTTTGGGTCAGAGCCCGGCCCTTTTGGAAGCTGTGTGCCTGGCCAAAGAATACGCGGCTACTAATTCTACAGTTCTGATTTATGGGGAGACAGGTACTGGGAAAGAGATGTTCGCCCATGCCTTGCATCTAGCTAGCCCCCGCCGGCAGGGACCCTTTGTGGCTGTAAACTGTGCAGCCCTACCCGAGAATCTCCTGGAAAGCGAGCTTTTCGGCTACGTAGAGGGCGCCTTTACCGGGGCGCGTAAAGGGGGGAAACCGGGCCTTTTTGAGCTAGCTCATAGAGGGACCATTTTCTTAGATGAAATTGGAGAAATGTCTCCACGCTTGCAAGCGCGGGTCCTGCGGGTTTTGGAAGAAGGGGAGATTATGCGGCTGGGTGATGATCGCGTAATTCCTGTAGATGTGCGGGTTATCGCTGCCACCCACCGGGATCTCAAGGCTATGGTCCGTGAGCAGGCCTTCCGGGAGGATTTGTATTACCGGATTAATGTGCTGAATCTTACTTTGCCTCCTTTAAGGGAACGGGGGACAGATATTCTCCTCCTTGCCCAGCATTTTCTAGAGGAATTTTGTCGCAGTTTAAAAAGGCCAGTGGCAAGACTTACTCCAGAGGCTTGCCGGGAGCTTTTGCTTTATCCTTGGCCGGGGAATATTAGAGAGCTACGTAATACTATGGAGCGCCTGGCCCTAAGATGCCATGGCGGTGAGATCGGGGCTAAAGAAATACTTCAAGCGCTGGAGCTGGAAACTGGGAAGAAAATGAAGGAGAACGGAGGTACGGAAAAGGATGAAGGGGGTTCACAGCCTATAAAGAGTAGCTCTTGCTCAGGGCATGTGTTTTTGACTGCACAGGTAAAAAAAGTAGAGCGCGGGTTAATTGAGAGGGTACTTTGGGAAACAGGGGGAAACAAAGCGGAAGCTGCCCGTCGGCTAGGTATAAGCCGGACCACTTTATGGAGGAAATTAAAGAAGGGTTAAATAATTAGCTTCGCTTTAACTGTTACTAGAAGTTTTAGTAAAAACCCTTCGGGCATAAGAAAGAAGCTAAACCGGCCGCAACTTTAGCTGCGGGGCTAAAAGAGGGATAAAAAGAGGGATAGATTATAGATTATTGTAACGTTACATCGATGTATCTTCCGTTGCAATAATGTAACAAAAGACTTCTCCAGTTTATTGGCAAGTTTACTTTGCTTTTTAGGCCGAAGCCTTGTTTTTCTTACCGGTTTTGGCTTTAGGACTATAAGGGAATAAAAAGCTATAGATCTGGCACATTTCTTGCATAGATCCTTATGGATAGAGATGACTATGGTTACGGAGAGATACGAATTTAGGAACAAATACGAAGTAAGCAGATACGCAAGATGCCAGGAAAAGGACGGGACTGTAAAATTTTAGAAGGGAGGATAGCCTTGGCTTTAAAGAATCTCCCTGTAGTCCCTTCAGCTCCACCCGGGACTATGGCCTTAAAGCCGGTGGCGGCTACTTGGCGCGAAAGATATCCCCGGATAATCCGGGAACGTTGTAACGCTTGCGGTGAGTGCTTGTACTTTTGCCCGGAGGGAGCTTTAAGGCTAAAGGAGCATGAATTGGAAATAAACTTGGATTTTTGTAAGGGTTGTGGCATTTGTGCCCATGAATGTAAGAAGGATGCTCTGCATATGGTAGCTGAATATACAGGGCCCAAGGGATTGCTGGGATAAAGGTATAGGGGAAGGGAGAAAAGAATAGATGCGGCAGCTCCTAGATGGGAACGAAGCTACTGCTATGGCGGCGCGGCTTGTGCGAGTGGAAGTTCTTGCTTCTTACCCTATCACTCCAGCCGCACCAGCCATGGAACGGATCACCCGTTTTATTGCCGAAGGGACTCTTCAGGCTAAGTTCATCCGGGTAGAATCTGATCACAGCGCCTTGGCTGCCGCTGTAGGCGCAGCCCTGGCAGGTGCCAGACCCCTGGTTATCACCAACTCCCAGGGTTTAGCCTATATGAGCGAGGTATTATACCATGCCTCGGGGCTCAGGCTGCCCATAGTTATGGCTGTAGTGAACCGGGGCTTAGCAGCACCCCATACCCGTTTTCCTGATCATGGAGATGCGGTAGCCCAGGAAGCTTGTGGGTGGATACAGCTCTTTTGTGAGAACAATCAAGAGGTTCTAGATACTTTAATCCAAGCTTATCGCCTAGCGGAGGATGAACGGGTGAGACTCCCGGTAATGGTGCATTATGAAAGCTATATTCAGTCCCATACCCGCGAAGTAGTGGAGGTTCCGGCTGCAGAAGATGTAGATAAATTTTTACCTTTATACCGCCGGCCGGCTCTAGATGTTAATAACCCGCAAGCAGTAAATGTAGTCACCGGGCCCGACTTGTATATGGACTATAAGTACCAGCAGGATAAGGCCCTACAGGATGCTGCGGGAGTGCTTCGTGAGCTAGATCTTGCTTATGCTGAATTAACTGGCCGGAGCTGGGGGGGAACGTTAAAGGGTTACCAGTTGGAAGGTGCACTGCATATCTTCGTTACCATGGGATCGCTAGCCAGCACATGCCGCGAAGCGGTAGATGTTCTACGGGGAGAGGGTTTACCAGTGGGGCTGTTAAAGGTACGGGCCTTCCGCCCCTTCCCCAGGGAGGAAGTGCGGTTCCTTTTAAGGGAGGCTCGCTCGGTAACGGTTTTGGATAAAAACATTGTTTACGGTTCGGGAGGAGCCTTGGCTAGGGAGGTGCGGGCTTCTCTGTACGGGCTAGCCCCAGGACCTTCTGTCTATAGTTACATTGCCGGTCTCGGTGGCCGGGATGTAACTTTAGAAGATGTAATCCGCATCTACAAGAGAGTAGAGGAAAAAGTTAAAGCCAACCAGGAACCTGTATCCTACGAGTGGTATGGAATAGAGTAACAGGAGGTAGCTTAAAGTGGATTTATTTACAGGGGGACATATGGGTTGCCGCGGATGCGGGGCGGCTATTGCTGTGCGCCAGGCTATGGAGGCCCTGGGTCCGCGTACTATTATTGTGATACCCGCCTCTTGTATGGCCACTATAGGGGGGTCAGGGTTAAAGACCGCCTGGCGTATCCCCTTCTACCATTCCCTTTTTGAGTGCGCTCCAGCGGTGGCTTCTGGTATCCGGGCGGCTTTAGAGGTGCAGGGAATAAAGGGGGTAAACGTGGTTTCTTGGGCGGGAGATGCCGGGACGGCGGACATCGGATTTCAATCCTTAACTGGTGCTGCTGAACGGGAGGAGGATATAATACACGTCTGCTACGATAACGAAAGTTATATGAATACTGGCGGCCAGGCAGGGGGGACTACACCCTTTAGGGCTTGGACTCCTGATACGCCTTCCGGCAAGACGACACGGCATAAGGATATGCTGGCCATCATGGCTGCCCACCGGCCAGCCTATCTAGCTACGGCTTCTATCGCCTATCCGCAAGATTTCATAGACAAACTCAAACGGGCTAAAGAAATCAAAGGTTTCCGTTATATTCACGTCCTGGCTCCCTGCTACCGTGGCTGGGGAATAAAGGAAGAGGAGACGGTAGAAATGGCTAGGCTAGCGGTGGAATGCGGTCTCTGGGAACTATACGAAATTAGGGCGGGGGAGCGACGGGTCACCGTAATCCCGGAGCGCCGGGTACCAGTGCGGGAATACCTCCTCAGGCAGCAACGCTTCCGTACTCTTAGTGAAGAGGATTTAGCTTTCTTCCAGGTAGAGGCAGGCTTTTTAACCAACTTGTCAGGAGGGGAAGGTGCTCTTTAACCTCCATCCCTATAGTTGCAAAAGTCTACCTCAAAGTTAGTGGATAACACCGGAGGCTCTTTTTAAGGGAGGCAGGAGGATGATAGAAATACGTTTTCACGGCCGTTATGGCCAGCCAGTTACACCTTGGGCCATGGCCATAGCGGAGAAGGCCTTAAAACAGGGATATTATGTTCAGGTGTTTGAAAACTTCGGTGCTTTCCGTCCGGGAGCGCCCTTGCATACTACGGTTAGAATCAGCGATACTTTCATTTACACTCGTTCCTCGAATAAGACTACACCCGATATAGTAGTGGTGCTGGATAACAGCCTTTTTAACGTTGTCGATGTTACCCAGGGGCTTAAAAAAGGAGGAGTAGTAATAGCTGCTGGGCTGTCCCAAGAAGTAGCCGGGATGGGGGGTTATAGATTCCTTTCGTTAGAATTACCTCCCGGTGCAGAGCTTAAAGAGCGCGAGGCGAGTTTATGGCAGGCTTTAGCCGGACTGTTAACTTGTAACATGTGGTGAGGCTTCAGGCTATGCATTTCATCCACCGTATATTAGCTGTAGCTGCTGGCCGGGAAAAGGTAGAAAGCGGCGAAGTTATTAAGGTACCAGTAGATCTAGCTTTGGGGCATGACGGGACAGCGGAGAAGGTGCTCACCCATTGGCCTCCGGGTGGTAAGGTAAGCATCCCCCAAAAGACTGTGTTTACTTTAGATCATCTTTTACCGGCCCCTACTGTAGAAGCGCGGGAGTTGCACAGGCGTCTTCTAGAGTTTGGACGGGAACAAAATATATATGTATTAGCCCGAGGTGAAGGAGTTCTTCATCAGGTAGTAGCGGAACAATTTACTCCCCGGCGGGGATGGATAATAGCCGGTGCTGATGGCCATGTAGCTACGTCCGGGGCTTTTGGCGCCTTAGCCTTTACCGTTAAACCCGAAGAATTAGTAGAAGTGCTTTTAACCGGTAACCTGTTAGTACGGGTACCTCCGGTATATACGGTAGAAGTTGGGGGCCGCCTGCCAGCGGGGGTAACAGCACGGGATTTAGCCCTAGAAGTATTGAGGAATTTAGACCGCGAAAGAATCCAAGGGGCGGCTTTGGTCTTTCAAGGAGAAGGGGTGTGGACTTTAAGTACCGCTAGCCAGATGGCTTTATGTAACCTTATAGGGGAAACAGGTGCAACGACGGGGTTAGTGATACCACCAGAAGAAGTAGAGGTGGGAAGGGAGCCTGAACTGAAGGTAGAGGTGAGCAACCTTAAGCCCCTAGTAGCTTGCCCACCTTCCCCTTTTAACGTACGGCCCTTGGAAGAACTCGAGGGGTTGCCCATTAGCCAGGGGGTAGTAGGTGGGTGCTCCAGTGGACGGCTGGAAGATATAAGGGAATTGCTCTTAGGACTTGCTGGACATACAGTGCATAAGAATGTAACCCTTCTAGTTACTCCGGCTTCTCGGGAGATTTTAACTACTATGGAAAGGGAGGGTTTGACCCAAATTTTACGGGAGCAAGGTGCCCTAATACTTCCACCGGGTTGCGGACCGTGTCCGGGTAAGCATTTAGGGCTTTTAGCTCCAGGAGATCGGGTTTTGGCTGCTACAGTACGGAATACTCCTGGTCGTATGGGTGCTAGTACGGCAGAGATCTACTTGGCTTCTCCCCGGGCGGTAGGAGCAGCGGCTGCCGTAGGGTACCTCGTTAGTCCAGGGTAGCAAAAGATTAGCTTATTGTGCCTACAGGGTATGAGCTCTGGTGAAAGGGTTCATCGGTCCAGGGGGTAAAAGGCTTAACCTGTTCAAGGGTTCATCCCAATAGTGAAGGTAAGGTTAAAGCAAGGAGGTGAGGAGGGGAATTTTAGAGAGAAGGGGGTTTTACGGTTTAATAGGTTGCTTGGTTTTTAAAGTAAATTTTTTAAGGTAAATTTTAATCTAAACATTAAGGAGGGACTTTATAGAGGATGTCGGTGCCTGTAATTTCTTTGTTAGCCCTGATTTTTGTAATTGTTATTAGCTGTATTTTTCCTCTGAATATCGGCGCCATGTCCCTGGGATTATCCCTTCTTGTGGGGCATTATCTAGGTGGTGTTAAAATAGCCGAGATAATCAAAGGGTACCCCACGAATATATTCTTGATGCTAGCTGGTACTACGTATTTATTCGCCTTAGCCCAGGTGAATGGTACTTTAGAAAAAATTGTTAAGTACGCTATAAAGGGTGTACGGGGTAATGTAGCTATCCTTCCCATTATCTTTTTCTTCCTCGCCTTTGCCCTTTCCTCCATGGGCCCAGGCCAAATAACCATTGCTGCCTTGATGGCACCCATGGCCATGCTTTTGGCGGAGGAAGTAGGTATCAGCCCCTTGCTTATGGCCATTGTAGTGGGAAACGGTGGGCAGGCTGGCGCTATGTCGCCTATCGCTCCGGCGGGGGTTATAACGGCAGGGTTAACTAGCAAGATGGGCCTTTCTGGAGTAAGCGGTGTCTTGTGGCTAAACCAGCTCCTGGGGCACTTTATTGTATCTGTGTTAGCTTACATCATTTATGGAGGGCTAAAACTATGGAAGGCTAAAGATACCGGCGAGCGGCAGGTCCTGGCTAACTTAGAGATCGAGCCCTTTACCCGCAACCAGTGGATAACCTTCATAGCCATTTTAGTGTTCGTTATAGGCGCCCTCTTCTTTAAGATGGATGTAGGACTGGGCGGCTTCCTTATCGGTACTATCCTCGCTCTATTTAAGATAGCTGATGAAGGTAAAGCCATTAAGCAAATGCCCTGGGGTACCATCTTATTTGTATGCGGCGTTACGGTGCTTATCGAGCTGATGAAGAATATCGGTGGTATGGATCTTTTTGCCGGAATTATAGCTAGTGTTTCCACACCCTTCACCCTTACCTTAGTCACGGGTTTCCTGGCTGCGCTGATCTCTGCTTACGCTAGCACTATAGGTGTTATTTTACCAGCTTTCATCCCTATGGCTCCCATGTTGCTACAGAAGGTCGGGGCCCCTTCTACAGAGCTCATACCCTTGCTCTCTACTATTGTGGTTTGCGGCTTCCTTACCGATCTTAGCCCCCTTTCTACCACTGGCGCTATCTTTTACGCCAATGCGGGCGAGAAGACCAACAAGCAAAAGCTCTTCCGGGATATGCTTATCTGGGGCTTATCCATGTCAGTAGTGGGAGCGGTGATAAGCTGGCTAGCCTTTACAGTCTTGCGGTTGCCGTAAAAAGTTAAAGATGCGCCGGGGAAAAAGAAAACTGGCTTGGGCAAACTTAAAGGTAGTAGTCTGCGCTGTGGAGAGAATTCCACAGCGTTTTTTTAATTTATTTTCCCCTGGTCTCAAAACGGAGCACTATCCGTGGCCGCTTAAGATTCGCCTTAGGTTCGGAGGGCGTTCCTGAGGGAATATAAAGAGAATGAGAACAGGAAGGGTCAATTTTCGGAGGTAACGCCTGGGGAGAAATTGGGCTTCCCGTAGGTGGTGCTGGAGGTGCTTCCGGGAGAGGAGGTATTTTTGGCGGTCTAGGTGGGGCAGGTGGATATAGAGGTAGCGGCTGAGTTCCGGGAAGAGGAGGGCGCTCAGGCGGATGCCTCGGGGCATGTACTATGGTTAGGCTGTTTAGTATCATCTCTTCCTCACACCTTAGCTTCCCTTCCCGGTA
Source organism: Thermanaeromonas toyohensis ToBE (assembly GCF_900176005.1). Classification (NCBI taxonomy): domain Bacteria; kingdom Bacillati; phylum Bacillota; class Clostridia; order Neomoorellales; family Neomoorellaceae; genus Thermanaeromonas; species Thermanaeromonas toyohensis. The sequence continues at coordinate 253,259 of NZ_LT838272.1, forward strand.
AGTCCGTCGGCGGATCTCTGCCCGGGGGATATATGCAGAAACCTCATGGGGCCAAGGGAGGCTAAATTTTCTTGTCATCTTCATCACTACGTGGCCTATTCTAATCTTTATTTCATCATAGGTAAAATGGCCCATTTTTCTCCCCCTTATTTATTGTATGCTTATTTAACTTAAGCTTCCCCCTAAAGCCTTGATCACTCCCTGGCCTTCTGTTACAATATACCTGGCTTAAGGGCTGCTCCATGTGTGAGAGGGGCTATTTTTTTGCCCTTAAGTTTCCCGAAGGAGGGGAAGAAGTGACCCAAAAGTATGATGTTATAGTTGTGGGTGCCGGGCCTGCCGGTATATTCGCGGCATTGGAGATGGTAAGATATGGGAGCGGCCTGAAAGTGCTAGTCCTGGAGAAAGGCCATGACTTGGAGCGGCGGCATTGCCCGTCTAAAGAGGGGGGGGTAGCCTGCCGCCATTGTTCACCCTGTTCTATGGTCTCCGGGTGGGGTGGTGCAGGAGCCTTCAGCGACGGTAAGCTTACCCTATCCCCTGAAGTGGGCGGCTGGCTAAGTGAGTATATACCGGAAAGGGAAGTAGAGTGTCTTATTGACTATGTAGATGGTATCTACCGTTCCTTTGGGGCACCGGAGAAAGTGTACGGTGGGCCGGAAGATGAGCGGATCGCTGAAATACAGAGGAAGGCAATACTTGCTGATCTTAAGCTCATTCCAGCTCCCATACGCCATCTGGGTACTGGGCGCACCCAGGAGATCCTCAAGGCCATGAAAGATTATCTCCTGGAAAAAGGGGTGGAAATAAGAACTGAGGAACCGGTAGAAGAGATCCTTATTACCGAAGGCAGACGCATAAGAGGTGTGGTTACTAGGGCCGGTGAGGAGATAACGGCCCGTTATGTTGTACTTGCGCCAGGTCGACAGGGAGCGGATTGGCTGAGGAAGGTGGCTAACCGGTTAGGATTGGAACTGGCTGTCAATCCCGTGGATGTAGGTGTCAGGGTGGAAGTTCCGGCTGTGGTTATGGAACATCTAACTGATGTCATTTATGAATCGAAATTTATCTTTTATTCCCGAAAATTTGATGACCGTGTACGTACCTTTTGTATGAATCCCCATGGTGAGGTGGTATTAGAAAACAACGAAGGGCTGGTGACAGTTAACGGCCACTCCTATGCTGACAAAAAAACCGATAACACTAACTTCGCTCTTCTAGTAAGTAAAACTTTCACTGAGCCCTTTAAAGAGCCCATCGCTTACGGCCGCTATATAGCCGGGCTGGCTAACCTCTTGGGAGGAGGGGTATTGGTACAGCGGTTAGGGGATCTCCTCTCTGGTCGGCGCACTACCCATGACCGCTTAAGCAAGGGGTTGGTAACTCCTACCCTCAAAGAAGCTACCCCGGGAGATCTCTCCTTGGTCTTTCCTTATCGTCATTTGACTGCTATAGTAGAAATGCTGGAAGCCATGGACAAAATAGCTCCAGGAGTTTATTCTCGCCATACCCTTTTATATGGGGTTGAGGTCAAGTTTTACTCCTCGCGCCTTAAATTGAACTCCAACCTCATGACAGAGGTAGAAGGATTGTATGCTATAGGCGATGGGGCAGGGGTGACGCGGGGTTTGGCCCAGGCTTCCGCGGCCGGGGTGATAGCTGCGCGGGACATTTTGGCTAGGGAAGGCAAGGGCTAAGGTAAATTTAAAAAGGCGGTGAAATTTATGCCAGCAGTGGTTCTTGTTGGCGCCCAGTGGGGTGACGAGGGTAAGGGAAAGATTACCGATTATCTAGCCGAAAAGGCCGACCTGGTGGTACGCTACCAGGGGGGGAGCAATGCCGGGCATACCGTGAAGGTAGGAGAGGAGGAGTTTAAACTACACCTAGTACCTTCTGGGATCCTTTATCCAGGAAAAATCTGCATCATTGGGAACGGCGTAGTAGTGGATCCCCAAGTATTGGTGGCCGAACTAGAAGGCCTTGAGCGCCGCGGCATTGATACCTCTGGCTTACGCTTAAGTTACCGTGCCCATGTAATTTTACCTTATCATAAAAGATTAGACGAGGTGGAGGAAGAGCGGCGTGGAGCTGGGCGCCTGGGTACTACCCGGCGGGGTATAGGGCCAGCTTATGTAGATAAGGCAGCTCGTATGGGTATCCGAGTCATCGATCTTTTGGATCCAGAAGAATTTCGGGAAAAGCTGGCCTTTAATCTTAAGGAAAAAAATGAGCTTTTTATCAAGGTTTACGGCTGTTCCCCTTATTCCCTAGAGGAAATCCTGGAAGAATACTTAGGGTATGCGGAACGTCTGCGGCCCTTGGTGGCTGATACGGGGCGTTTAATAAACCAGGCCTTACGGGAAGGTAAGAAAGTGCTTTTTGAAGGTGCCCAGGGGACGCTCCTAGATCTAGACCAAGGCACTTACCCCTATGTTACTTCCTCCTATCCTGTGGCTGGTGGTGCTTGTATAGGAGCAGGGGTGGGGCCTAAAGCTATAGATGCTGTTATAGGAGTGGTCAAGGCTTATACTACCCGGGTGGGGGAGGGGCCCTTCCCTTCAGAGGCTAAAGATAATGCTAGCGAATACTTACGCCGACGGGGAGCAGAATATGGGACTACCACTGGACGGCCCAGGAGATGTGGGTGGTTGGATACTGTTATCTTGCGCCATGCTGTAGAAGTTAATGGTCTTACTGGGATAGCTTTGACCAAACTAGATGTACTTACTGGCTTAGATGTGGTGCGGATTTGTACAGGTTACCAGTATGGAGGCGAGGTATTATACGATTTCCCGGCCAGTCTTAAAGTCTTGCAAAAGTGTGAGCCTATTTACGAAGAACTTCCGGGATGGCAAGAAGATATAACCCAAGCGCATACCCTGGAAGAGCTTCCTCCTGCCTGCCGGGCTTATATTAGACGGGTGGAGGAATTAGTAGGAGTACCGATAAAGCTTATAGCTGTAGGGCCCCGGCGTGATCAGACTATAGCGGTTACTAATATTTTTGGCCAGGAAGGTTAGAAACAAATTGAGCTTAAAATCTCTCAAGGTGGTATTAGGGAATCCCGGAGGGCTACGGGATTCTTTTTTTGGAATTTATACAATTGCATTGGGCAAGATAGAAGGATATAATTAAATCATCAGGTGGTCAGGCCAACACAAAGGGGGGCGGGCCTTGGTAAGGCAAGAGTTAGTGGATACCTTTTGCCGGCAGGCGGAAGCTATGGGTGCTACTACCTTAAGGGTAGCGGATACCCAGGAAATGATAAAGCAAATTTTAGAGTTTTTACAACCCCGGGGTAAAAGGGTGGCTATCGCTATCTCGCCCTTTCTAGAAGAGATAAACCTGGGAGCTATCCTAAAAGAGGCCGGTTTTGAGGTGGAGACTGGGGGGCAAGGCTTTGCCAGAGAAGCAGATACTGGGATGGTGGAATTCGACTTAGGAATAGCCGAGACAGGAACCCTAGTCCATGATGCTACTGATCTCTGTAAACGGTTAGCCTCCATGCTCCCACTCAATTGTATAGCAGTGCTTTCGGCTAAGCGAATTGTTCCCGATATGGCCCAAGCCTTGGATTTTTACTTGGAACATGGGCCGTGGCCTGGTTACTTAGCTTTCGTGACAGGGCCCAGCCGTACTGCCGATATTGAACGGAGCCTGACCATCGGTGTTCACGGGCCGGAAAATCTTTTAATAGTGATACTGGAAGGTAAAGCTTCTAAGGAAGGTGGGGGGAACAATGCCGGAGGCTCCGTTTAAAGTAAGAGTCAAGCAGGCTCTTCTTAACCCTAGTTTAAGGGGTGCCCTGGAACGCTTTGCAGAAGCTTATGTGTTAGCACGCGAGCAGGTGTTTGCTGGTCGGGACTTTGAGGGGTTAAGGTCGAAGATAGCCACCCTCAAATCCACAGCAGCCCTTCATTTAGAGGAGCTAGGAGAGGAATTCGCCCGGCAGGTTACCTCCCGTGGCGGTAAGGTATTTTTCGCTAAGGATGCGGCTTCGGCGCGAGAATATATATTGAAGGTGGTTAAGGAGCACGGAATTACTCAGGTAGTGAAATCTAAATCCTTTGCTACAGAAGAGATACAATTAAACGAGTACTTAGCCCGCCATGGTATCGTTTGCTATGAAACGGATCTAGCTGAGTGGATCCTTCAACTCATGCCAGGCGAACGCCCGTCCCACATGGTAATGCCGGCTATCCATTTGCCTAAGGAAGAAGTAGCCCGGGTTTTTAGCCGTCACTTAGGTCGACCGGTGGAACCAGATATTAAAACTATGGTGCGCATTGCCCGGGAGGAACTCCGGGATAAATTTTTGACAGCTGGGTTGGGCATAAGCGGTGCCAACATAGCGGTAGCGGAAACAGGTACCCTTATTCTTCTGACCAATGAAGGAAACGCTCGCCTGGCTACCACTCTCCCTCCTGTACACATTGCAGTAGTAGGTTATGAAAAACTTGTGCCGCGGATGAAGGATGTAATTCCTATTCTGGAGGCCCTACCTAGAAGCGGCACCGCGCAACCCATAACGAGTTATGTTACCATGATCACTGGACCGGTACCAGTCGAAGGCTCTGGAGAGGGTGCCCTTAAAGAGTTACATGTGGTTTTGTTAGACAATGGCCGGCTTAAGATGGCTAGGGACCCCGTCTTCCGGGAAGCCCTCCAGTGTATACGGTGTGCGGCCTGTACCAATGTTTGTCCTGTGTTTCAGCTCGTGAGCGGCCAGGTATATGGTTTTGTTTATTCCGGTGGTATAGGAAGCATCTTAACAGCTTTTTTCCATTCCCTTGCCCAAGCAGCGGAACCCCAAAGTCTTTGTATCGGTTGCAGGCGGTGTACTGAGGTATGCCCGGCCAAAATTAACATCCCTGATTTAGTGTTGGAGCTACGGAAAAGGATAGCAAGGGAACAGGGCTTACCTTTTTCTTACCGCCTGGCCTTGCGTGGTGTTGTAGCCAGGCCTAAACTCATGCGGGGTTTCCTCACTTTAGGGAAAGAGCTACAGCGGCCGATCACTGGTGGTCACCCTTACATTCGAAACTTACCCAGACCTTTTAAGGTTTGGACCGAAGGAAGGAGCCTACCAGCCCTAAACCTTCGTCCCTTGCGTGAGCGTATAAAGGATTTAGAACAGCCCCCTATACATCCGCATTTTAGAGCAGCCTTTTATGCTGGCTGTGTTATCGACTTTATCTATCCTGAGATCGGGGAAGCGGTCTTTAAAGTATTGCAGGGGGCAGGAGTTGAGGTAAGCTTTCCTGTAGACCAGGCCTGCTGTGGAATTCCCGCTATCTATGCCGGGGACGTGGAGACAGCTTTAAGACTTGCCCGCTGGAATATTGCTGCCTTAGAGGAAGCTTCTGCAGACGTAGTGATCACAGCCTGTCCCACCTGTGCTGTGGCTTTGAAATATAAATTTCCTCATCTTCTTTCTGCTGATCCGGGCTGGTATGAACGGGCTTTGGCCCTAGCGGCGAGGGTTAAGGACTTTAACGAAGTCGTGCAAGAGATGGAAATAGCTTTCCCTTTGTCCTCTCAAGGGAAAAAGGTAAAGGTTACTTATCACGATTCCTGCCATTATAAGCGCCATCTGGGATTAGCTCAGGTAGCCCGGGAGGTTTTAAGACGTCACCAAGGACTAGAACTGGTAGAGATGGAGGAGAGCGATCGCTGTTGCGGATTCGGGGGTTCGTATACCCTTAAATATCCAGAAATAAGCCATGCTTTGCTAGAACGCAAGCTTCAACGGATTTTAGAAAGCGGGGCTAGCATAGTGGTTGCTGATTGCCCAGGTTGTCTAGTACAGCTCCGTGGAGGCCTGGATAAGGCTTCTAGGCCTATCCAAGCCAAACATACAGCCGAAATTTTAGTAGCTGGGCAGGATCTATGGTGAAAAAGCGCGAATACATGATTAAGAAGCCGGGGCCAGGGGGTGAGGCGAGCTTGAAGCTTAGACCTATTAGGACCCGGAAGATCTATGAAGAGATAGTAAATCAAATTAAGGAACTTATCGGAGAGGGGAATTTAAAACCGGGCGACCGATTGCCTTCAGAACGTGAATTGGCTGAACGTCTACATGTGAGCCGGGCGTCGGTACGTGAGGCTTTAAGCGCCCTGGCCGCTATGGGAGTCATCACCATCCGGCCAGGGGAAGGGACTTTCGTCCAGGCGGTAAAAAATGGGGCCATAGTAGAACCTTTAGCTATAGCCCTCCTTCTGGACCGGCAAGCCACGCTGGATTTGTTGGAAGCCAGGGAGATCTTGGAAACTGAGACGGCAGCTTTAGCTGCACGGCGAGCCTGCCCGGAAGAAATAGAGAGGCTAGAGGAGCTCATAAAAGAGATGGAGACTGAGCTAGAAGAGGGGCGCCTGGGAGAAGAGACGGATGTACGTTTTCATCTTGCCATAGCAGAAGCAGCCCGCAACAATGTTTTGTGCCGCTTGATGTATACTGTTTCCGACACCATACGCCAGGTATTGCGGAGTAGCCGCCAGCGGCTTTACCAGACTCCTGGAAATGCAGAAAAATTATACACCCAGCATAAAGCTATTTATCAAGCCATAGCCTCGCGCGATGTGAGGGGAGCCCGCCGCGCTATGGCCGAGCATCTTAAATTTGTGGCCCGGGAGCTTAAAAAGGAGTAAATTTAAGATGGGAGACCTAATCCATATAGATCTTTTTGGGGATAGCCTTTTCTGGGAAAGGATGTGGCAAGAGGCTAGGGCGAAGAGCCTCTATGGTCGACGGCGTCCCGGTAGAGACCGGGAGGAATACTGGAACCGCCGGGCAGCAAGCTTTGCTAGCCATTCCCAAAGTAGGGAAGCCCAGCAGCGCGTAGCTAATGTTCTGCATTTTTTAGGACATCACGATGGCCTAGATCGAGAGGCAGAAGTGCTAGATATAGGATGCGGCCCTGGGGCCTATGCCTTGGTCTTGGCTCGTAGGGTAAAACGGGTGGTGGCCCTGGATCCTTCCCCGGAAATGCTTTCTATTCTAAAGAGCCGGATGCAAGCGGAAGGCTTAAGCAACATTGAGCCCGTCCAGCTTACCTGGGAGGAAGTAGATTTAGATCGCTTGGGTTGGCGGAGGCGTTTCCAGGTAGTCCTGGCCCTTATGAGCCCAGGGGTCCATGACCCAGCTACTTTAAGGAAAATGATAGAGGCTTGCCATGGGGTATGCCTTCTGGGGGGGCACGTCCGGCAAGAGGAAGAGGCTCGCCGGGTCCTTTGGCATAAGCTTATAGGGGGTGAGATGCCTCCTGTTCCTCCAGAGGTCTTCTATATTTTTCATCTTCTTTATTCTTGGGGTTATCTTCCTTCCTTGCAGTTGGAACGACGGCCTATCTTAAGGGAAATAGAGGTAGAAGAGGCTATACAAGAGCTAGAGAATTTCTTTTACCCATATATAGAGCTTAACCATACTTCCCGTAAAGTTATTGTAGATTATGTACTTTCCCATGCTGTTGAAGGTAGGTATATTCAAAAGAGAGAATTTATAGCAGCCTACCTATGTTGGAACGTTAATGAGGTAAGGGAATAAAAATAAGGGAGTAAATAATAAGAGCGTCAAAGCAAGGAAAGGCTTTTAAGCGAGGAGGTTTGTAATTCAAATGAGCGAGAAAAAGGTTATTAGCACCTCCCAGGCCCCGAAAGCCATAGGCCCTTACTCCCAGGCCATCCGGGTGGGTAATTTTATTTTTACTTCTGGACAGATACCCCTCGATCCGGCTACAGGAGAGATTGTGCCTGGCGGTGCTAAAGAACAAACACGGCAGGTCTTAGAAAATTTAAAGGCTATACTTGCTGCGGCTGGAGCTACCTTACAGGATGTAGTTAAAACTACCCTTTACATTAAGGATATGGCCGATTTTAAGGCTATTAATGAAGTGTACGCCCAGTACTTTCCCGAAAATCCTCCAGCCCGGTCGTGCATAGAAGCCGCCCGGCTACCGCGGGATGTGTTAGTAGAAATTGAAGCAGTAGCGGTAGTAGGCGAATAAGAGGGCCCCTTGGGATATCATTTCCCCAGCCAATAGAAGGGCTCCGGCGCTAAAGATAACCCCACCTCCTGCCCATTTCACTCTGCAGCCTTTCTCTTGCCAGACCCTTTCTCCAGCCCCGGCAGAGACAAAGGGGTGAAGGTAAATGGACCTACAGGAGGTACGTGAAAAAGCGCGAGAGGTTCTTAAAGGTATCTGCAGGGTATGTGTCGTATGTGATGGCCGGAATTGCCCCACCGGGGTACCGGGAATAGGAGGTGCAGGTACTGGCGAAGGTTTCCGTCGGAATATAGCTTCCTTGGCCAGATGGAAATTAAACTTACGGGTTTTACACCCCAGGAAAATTCAGGATACCACCTTTGAGCTTTTTGGCCATAAACTATCTTTTCCTATATTAGGAGGAGCCATAGCAGGAGCTAAAGTAAATTTTGGTGGACGGCTAGATGAAAGGGAAATAGCTCGAGCCCTGGTTTTAGGAGCCAAGGCTGCGGGAACGGTGGCGTTAACAGGCGATGGTCCGGATCCAGAAGTTTTTGCTGCTGGTTTGGCTGCCATTAGGGAAGCCGACGGCTGGGGTATCCCAGTTATCAAGCCCAGGTCTAATAAGGAAATTATAAAACGCATTCGAGAGGCGGAAAAGACAGGTGCTCTAGCCGTGGCTATTGATGTGGATGCGGCAGGTCTGTTCAATATGACGAGGGTTGGCCAGGTGGTGGAACCCAAAACAGCGGAAGATATTATAGAGATTGCTCGTTCCACTTCTCTACCCCTAATTTTAAAAGGTATCATGACTGTGGCCGATGCCAAGGTGGCTTTGGCTAGTGGCGCGGTAGGTATAGTGGTATCCAATCATGGAGGCCGGGCTTTAGATCATACCCTGGGGACAGCGGATGTATTACCGGGTATAGCTGCCGCTGTCAAGGGGAGGCTCATGGTTTTGGTTGATGGGGGCATTCGTTCAGGGGTAGATGTGCTTAAAATGCTCGCTTTAGGGGCGGACGCAGTGCTGGTAGGGCGACCTTTATTTATTGCTGCCTGTGGAGGAGGACCTCAAGGAGTTAAGATGCAGTTGGAAGCCTTAGCTCAAGAGTTAACGGTAGCTATGCGCCTTACAGGGTGTGGAGCATTGCAAGATATTTCTTCTGAAGTTATATGTAATGTTATGTAAGAACTTGTAGGGCTTTATTATTTGAAAAACCTAAGAGAAGCTCTTTTTGCGTCCTGGTAAAATAGTACTTGTGGAGACCAACTTATTACGTGTGGAGGAGAAGCGGAGGGAAAGCGTAGAAGCTCCTTAGAGGCCTGATTAAATGTAGTTTAACTAGGGCTCGAACTTAAAAAAACAAAAAATGGAAAGTCTAGAGCCTCCGGACTCGGCTCTATGTCAATAGTTGTGGGATCAGATTTTGGGGGCAACATCCTAGGAAGATTTTTTTGATGAAATGAATGCGATTTCTGAAGCCGAAACTTAAGCGTTTAAGCATTTTGCTTAAGGTATTTTTACCTTCTATATAGCCATTAGTGTACCGGCGACCTTGCTGGGTATATCTTACCAGGTTTAATATTTCTGACCTCCAAGACTTGATAGTACGGGCCCATATCCGTCCCTCTGCATTTTCAGCGCATTCTGCATTTATAAACCAACGGCTCAAAGCAGCTTTTGCCTCTTCTACCCGGTCCATCCTTAGAATTTGCCTTAAGTCTTCCTTTAGCTGGTATAATTCATAGAGGGACGGGTATTTATCTTTAATTTTTTCTAATGCCTCTTGCTGTCTGGGAGTAAGTCTCTCTTTAGCTTTAATCAGAGGAAACCGGGGTATCTTCTCTTTGCTCGCTTCTTGCTCTATCCTTCTTGCCTCATCTAAACGACGGTTAGCATCCTGGATCACATGAAAAGGGTCTACTATTATCTTGGCTGAAGGAAATATTGCTTTGATTAACTTACGCCAAGAGTCTTTCATGTCAATTACTACCGCCTCTACTTTGACCCCAGCTTTCTTGAGCTCTTCTAGGTAAGCCTTTATAGTTGCCGTTCTCACATCCTCTAAAATAGTCAAAGGCCTCTTGTCCGGTTCCAACCTCCCTACCATGCATACAAAATCGTTCCCAGTAAAGGATAGCTCATCTAAGGTTAACACTATAGGTTCTTGAGTATCATCAAAAGGAAGATTAGGCTGGACATACTTGTCCACTAATCTTATAACCCTAGTGGGGGTAAGGTTTAACATTTGAGCCGCATAAGTAAAGCTCATCCTCTGGGCATAATAAACTACTGTCTGCACCCCTAATTTTGTAAATCTGGCCCAGGGGCTGGTACCCGGAGGACGAAGGGTATAAGTCTTGCCACAACGGTAACACTTATACCGTACGGGAACCCACAATAGAATGACCCATCTACTGTATAAGAAGGCATGGCGAATTCTTCTTTCTTTCGGCTTCTGGTTCTCCTTTAAGAAGCCATGCCTGTGTAATTTGCCTTCGTTGCATACAGGGCATACCTCTGGAGGGTCTACGGTTACCTTTAACACAATATCTCCTGGGTCTTGGGGTTCTTCTAAAATGGGCTGTAGTATTTTCTCAAAATTCTCTTGCTCTTCGAGGGTGAACGTGCTAATCTTGTGCATGGGGGCACTCCTCTCTTGAAAGGGTTTTGGATTGCTAATATTCATTTGGATGTCGCCCCCGTCCTTTTCCTCCTACAACCAAAATCTACCTTCCCACTCGCTTAATTCCATCTACCCCTATCCCACACTTTTTATTATAGAGCCTCCGGACTCTTGACAAAGGCTTATTGAACTACTAAAATAGAAAATGCACGGGCGGAAGTAGCTCAGGGGTAGAGCATCGGCTTCCCAAGCCGAGGGTCGCGGGTTCGAATCCCGTTTTCCGCTCCAGCCTTGAAAAAACTAGCCTCCAACGGGCTAACCCTCCCAAAAAAGTCCGTAGTTCTGGGGAGGGTTTTATTATTATAAAAACGCCTTTTATTTTGCCCTGTAAGCCCACGAAAAAGGCCGGGGGAATCTGTACTCCCGGCCATTTTGCACCGCTTGCAGGGCCTTGCAGAAGGCGGTTTTTACTGGCTATCCTGTGGAGCATGTATGTTACCGAAGGGCCTGACGGGCACCTGAATAAACTTCTCCCCTGGGACAGCAGCCGCCCGCACAATTCTGTCCATCTTTAAAGCCACTTCGCTGTCAAAATATCTCTCTCCACATTGCTGGCACACATGAGCGGGTACGCCCTCGATAATTACCAGACGGCCTTTCCACCACCTCTCTACGTTAACCTTCTCCAGAACTGTTAGTCCGCCACAGGCTAAACATTCGCTCACTGCATTCGCCTCCTCGTCCTTTCATCAATCCATTTGGGCTCTTCGGGATAGTACGGTCAAAACCGCATACCACATGCAGAGGTTTTCCATCCGGTGTCCTGCCCAGCACCAGGCAGCTCGCCCCGCGCGGATCTTCCGGGTATTCCTCAATGACCTCAAAACCGTTATTATAAGCAGCGTACCCGAAGGGTCAAAAGCGTAAACTGCATGATTACGTGGAATTTCATGTTGCGCTCCTCTTCGTTAGCTGTTAAAATCGCTGTGGGTTTAAGGCCACAAGCCCTGCGAGCCACGCCCGCTTAGCGGCCTTGCTCTTCGTCGGGCATATAGGCGAGCAGATCACCAGGCTGGCAATTGAGGAATCTACAATGGCTGTTTAGCTCTTTGATACAATTTTACCACAAATATGTGGAAACACAGGGGGTCTCGGGTACCCCAGGCAGAGGAAACCTTAGGTGGGGGAATCCTGATGTTATCTTTATTTACCGGGTACTTATTGATTTTTCTAGCTAGGGTAACAGATGTAACCCTGGCCACCTTGCGGGTACTTTTTGTGGTTCGCGGGAAACGCTTTTACGCTGCTGGCCTAGGGTTTATAGAGGTAATAATCTGGGTGGCCAGCTTAAAATTTGTCATGGAGCACCTTACGGATCCTATAAGCGTTATTTTTTATGCTTTAGGTTTTGCCACTGGGAATATTGTAGGAAGCTATATTGAAGAAAAGGTGGCTTTAGGGCAGGTGTCCGTACAGATCATAACTTTACATAAGCCTCTGGAACTAGTCCAACACTTAAGGGATGCGGGCTACGGGGTTACAGTCACCCAAGGGTATGGGAAGGAAGGGATACACCCTATCTTGCACTTAAGTCTTCCTCGCCGGCGCTTAGCAGAGCTCCAAGAGTTTTTAGGACATTGGGATGCCCAAGCCTTTGTGGTAGTCCAAGAGATAAAAAATATGTGCGGGGGCTTTTATGGATGCCGGAAAAATGGGAAATGAAGGAAAGCATCAGAAGGCTTCTCGAAGAAAAAGGAGAGGAGAAAAGATACGATGAACATAAAAAGAAGGCTTAAGGGTAAAAGTATAATTCCGTGGCTTTTCTTGACCTTTCTAACCCTGCTGGCCTATAACTTATTTCCTCGTGATCGCGGAATAGCAGGTCTCTTGCTAGAGGGCAAAGTCCACCAAGTTATAGACGGCGATACCATTATGGTAATTCTAGCTGATGGCCGGGAAGAGAAAGTGCGCTTTATCGGTGTTAATACCCCAGAAATTAGTGGCCAAGTCCAACCTTATGGGTTGGAGGCGAAAGCCTATACAAAGAAGCGTCTGGATGGTCGGCGTATTTACCTTGAATTGGATACAGCCGAGCGGGATAAATACGGTCGCCTGCTCGCCTATGTCTGGCTGGAACGGCCCCAAAATAAATCACTGCCTGAGATACGCGCTAAAATGTTCAATGCAGAGCTGTTACTGGAAGGCTATGCCCAGGTTATGACTGTCCCTCCTAATGTTAAGTACGCTGAAATCTTTAAACAATTAGAAAAGGAGGCCCGTAACGCGAGAAAGGGGTTGTGGGGTTTATAAGGCCATCTTGGGAACAATAAATATAAAAACGCCTAAAGTGATGGAGGTACCCGGGGTGGCCGAAGGTCATCACATAGAGTCTGCCCTTTTTGTTATATTTGGTGCCACAGGGGATCTGGCTCGGCGCAAGCTTTTTCCTGCCCTTTATAACCTTTCAGCAGAAGGCATTTTACCTTCCGGAGTAGCCATAGTAGGAGTGGGGCGTCGCCCCTTTGATTTGGCTTACTTTCGAGAAAAATTTATCCTACCTGCTCTTCTGGATAATTCCCGCTTGGCAGGAAATTTACTTCATAATTTTTCTTCTTTTGCCCAGCGTTGCTATTATTTTTCCCTAGACCTGCGGGATTCTTCGCGCTACAGGGAGCTTAAAAATTTTTTGGACCAGCTGGACTGGGAATGGGGGGTCCAAGGGAATCGTGTTTTCTACTTGGCTTTAGCGCCAGAACTCTTCGGTCCTGTAGTGGCCAATCTTAAGGAACAGGGGTTCCTCGACAAAGGACCTCGTAGCTGGAAAAGGGTTTTGGTGGAGAAACCCTTTGGTTGGGACTTAGATTCAGCCCGGGCTTTAAACCGGGAGCTGACCCAAGCTTTTCCGGAAGAAGATATTTACCGTATCGACCATTATTTAGGTAAAGAGATGATCCAGAACATTATGGTCATAAGGTTTGCCAATGCCTTTTTCGAGCCGGTATGGAATAACAAATATATCGATCACATTCAAATTACTTCCAGCGAAAAAATAGGGGTAGGGGAGCGCGCAGCTTATTACGATAGGGCTGGGGCTTTAAGGGATATGTTACAGAATCATATGCTCCAACTTGTAGCCCTTATAGCCATGGAACCTCCGGTTGGATTAGATGCGCAGGCCATCCGCCTGGAAAAGGCCAAGGTCTTCCGTTCCTTGCAACCTTTTACGAGAGAAAGGATCCTTCAAGACATAGTCCGGGGCCAATACGGGCCCGGCTATATTGACGGAGAACCCGTCCCAGGATACCGGGAAGAAGCTGGAATCCCTGCCGATTCCGTCACCGAAACTTTTTTGGCCGTGAAGCTTTTTGTAAACACCTTTCGCTGGGCCGGGGTGCCTTTTTACCTGCGGACCGGTAAACGCCTTCCGGCCAAAGTAACAGAAATTATAATCCAGTTTAAGCCCCTACCAGAAATTCTCTATTTTAAGGAATACGGTGAGCTCTTGCCCAATGTCTTAGTTATTCGCGTGCAACCCCTAGAAGGTATTTTTGTGCAGCTTAATGCCAAGCGGCCGGGTACAAATAACTATATCGTGCCCATAAGATTAGATTTTTGTCAGAACTGCGGGGTAGGTACCAACTCTCCCGAGGCTTATGAACGTCTACTCTATGATGCTTTGCGTGGGGACGCCACTCTTTTTACTGGATGGGAGGAGGTGGAGTATGCATGGAAATTTGTGGATCCTATAGCCCAGGCTTGGGCGACTATCCCTGTGCACTTCCCCAATTATGCTGCCGGGGAATGGGGCCCGCCCGAAGCTCGGGTTCTTATAGAGCGGGACGGGCGGCGCTGGTGGGAAAGCCCCGCGTATATGATGTATCCTGGCCCATTTACCCAGGTATGCCAGTATATAAAGGGGAGCCGAGCCGGCAACCCCGGTTAGAAATAATTAGGGATTACCCGTCTGGTGCTAGGGAGACTCGCCTTATCTTGCCTAGCCACACAGGTACCCACCTGGATGCCCCGGCGCATTTTCTTCCAGGGGGTAAGACCATAGAGCAGGTAGACCTTAACTTATTACTGGGGAAATGCCAGGTGGCGGACTTAACTGGTATAGAAGAGAAAATAGAAGCAGAGAACCTCTGGAGTTTAGATATCAAAGCAGGGGAGTTTCTCCTTTTTAAAACCCGCAATTCCTACCAGGACGTTTTTGACCCTTGTTTTGTTTACCTAAGCGAATCTGCCGCTCGGTATTTAGTAGAAAGAAAGGTACGAGGGATAGGATGGGATGCTCTAGGTATTGAACGCGCTCAACCTGAGCACCCTAGCCACAAGATACTTCTGGAACAAGGCATTGTTATTCTGGAAGGATTACGGCTTAAGGAAGTAGAACCTGGAGAATACGGTTTGGTAGCTTTGCCCTTGCCAGTATGGGGGGCTGAGGCAGCGCCTGTCAGGGTAGTTCTTTTGGAGGGATGTATAGTTCTATCTTAAGCTCCTTATTCTTGGCGGCTAAAGGACCAGGTTCCCCAGGCTCCTAAGGCCAAAACCAGGAGGATTAAAATTAACAGGTCAGTTTTTAGATCGTAGCGCACTAGAAAGGCCAGAATCCGGGGATCAGCATTACGGTAGACCAAAAGCCGCAAGGCATCTACACCATAGGTTAAGGGGTCCAGGCGCATGAGGAAGGCCATCCAGACAGGGACGCTTTGTATAGGGAACATAGCTCCGCTTAAAAAATAGAGGGGCATAATCAAGAAGTTCATGATCATCTGGAAGCCTTCCATAGTTTCCATGTAACTGGCGATGGCTATGCCAAAGGAAGTGAGGGCCAGGGAAATTAAAAAGAGGGTAGCTAGAAGTTGGACGACGGCAGTAAAATTAAGCGAGACCTGGGCCAGGGGGGCCAGAAGAAGAAGGATGGTAGCTTGAACCATGGCCATTGTGCTTCCCCCTAAGGCTTTACCGATGGCTGTGGCCCAGCGGGGAACCGGGGCTACCAATACTTCCTTTAGAAACCCGAATTCCCTATCCCAAATAATGGAGATACCAGAGAAGATGGAAGTAAACAGCACGGACATAGCGAGGATCCCTGGGTACATGAACTGCAGGTAACTAATATTTAATCCTGGAGGTGCCCCCCGGAAACCCATGGCGGAAGAAATACCTTGTCCCACAATAAGAAAGTAGATCAGAGGTTGTCCCAACATTCCGATGATACGGCTACGCTCTCTTAATAAGCGCAAGATATCCCGGTACCAAATGGTGTAGATAGCACGTAAAGCAGCGGGCATAAGAGTAAAATTTATTACCTCCCCATTTCTAAATATCTTGCTCTGGATAAGAGCGTACCTTATCAAGTTAAACGGCTAAGAAGCCTTTATCGCCGTACTGGCCTACGGTGAGAGCTTAACCGCATACGTTCCACTGCTGAAGCTTCTTCTTCGCGGATAGCGCGCCCGGTGAGCTTCAAAAATACGTCATCCAGGGTAGGGCGCCGGAGGTGGATACTTTTGATTTGACCTCCCAGGTCACCTGCCAACCGGGGAATAAAGCTGGCCCCATCGCTCACTTCTACTCGTAATCCTTCCGGGCTATGCTGGACTTTAAGGTTATATTTGTGCGTAATAAGAGGTGCGAGATCCACCCCATCCAAAGGAACCACTGTCAATATATCTCCGCCTACCCAGCGTTTCAAATTGTCCGGAGTATCTAGAGCCTGGATGCGACCGTAATCAATAATAGCAATTCTATCGCAGTTTTCAGCTTCATCCATGTAGTGGGTGGTCATAAAAATAGTAAGGCCCTTTTCCTCTCGTAGTTTCCGGAGGTGTTCCCAAATGGCTGTACGGGTTTGGGGATCCAGACCCAAAGTGGGCTCATCTAGGAAAAGCACCCGGGGATAGTGGAGTAAGCCCCGCGCGATTTCCAGTCGGCGGCGCATACCTCCTGAGAAAGTGCGTACAGTATCCCTTTGTCTTTCCGCCAGCCCCACCATTTCCAGTACTTCCTGCATCCGCTTTTTTAATACCGGCCGGGGTAGGCCATAAAGGAGGCCGTGGAGGTAAAGGTTCTGGGCGGCTGTCAAACGGTCATCCAGGGAGCTATCTTGAAAGACTATTCCCAGGGAACGCCTGACCGCATCAGGTTCGCGTAAGATATCGTATCCCGCTAGGCGAGCTTGACCGCTGGTTGGTCGCAGCAAGGTACATAAAATTCTTATGGTGGTGGATTTACCTGCGCCATTAGGCCCTAAGAAACCGAAGATCTCTCCTTCTTCTACTACAAAGGATATCCCATCTACTGCTATCACCTGACCGAAGACCTTTCTTAAGTTTTCCACTTCAATGATGGGTGTCATGGTGTCCCCTCCAAACTTATTACCATTATAGCTCTACTACCTTAAGGGGGACAATAAAAAATAATACCCCCGGAAACTCCGGGGGCACGAAGCTTTTTGGGTTTGCGCTGAAGGGTCACCCCTCGCCTGGCTCTGGCGAGTCAAGAACTTAGTTGTCACCAAAGAAGAGCAGGACAAGGATCAGGAAGAGAATGAAGGCAAACCGATTATCGAAAAGAAGGTTAGCCATTTAATTTCACTCCTTTCGGGTCTTTTCATTACCATAATATGCTGGCTCTTTGGAAGGGTGATGAAGAATATGGGGGCGCCAAAGTAAGCTTAAAGGGTTAAACCTGCCACCAGGGAAACAAGCCTGTATAAAAACAAGAGGGAGGGGTTTAATCCCCTCCCTTTTTACCATAGGGCTTAACCTAGATTATGCACTGCGGTAGAGTTTGGTAAGGACGAACTCTTTATGGCCCAAGGCTTCAGCTTTGGTGAAACGGCCGTTCAGGGTGCGGAAGAATTCTTCTAGGATTTTACTTCCTGCTTCTTCAAGGTTCATTTCTCGGCGTAAGATGCCGCTTAAGTCTACATCTATATGCTCGCTCATGGTGGAAACAGTGATCGGGTTGGCCGAGATCTTTATAACAGGAATAATGGGATGGCCTACGATGTTACCTTGGCCGGTGGTAAAGAAATGGAGAACCGAGCCGCCAGCAGCAAAGAGGGTAATAGCTTCCGCTGCAGCAGAAGAGGTCTCCATATACCATAACCCCTTACCCTGGGGAGCTTCTGCAGGTTGAAGTACACCTTGGATGAGGGAGCGCTTACCTATTTTTTGGATGTTGCCCAGAGCTTTTTCTTCAATGGTGGTCAGGCCCCCGGCTATGTTGCCTTCGGTAGGTTGGGAACCTATGAGGTCTACACCCTGGGATATAATAAATTCGTTATAAGAGGTAAAACTCCGCATGAATTGTTCCCTGATTTCCGGGGTGGCGCAGCGCTCGGCTACCAGGTGTTCACCTCCTGTAAGTTCAGAGGTTTCCCCAAAGAGGACCGTGGCGCCCATATCCACCAGCCGGTCCACAGCGTTCCCCAAGGCCGGGTTTGAAGCCAGCCCGGAGGTGGTATCGGATTCCCCACACTTGATGCTCACTACTAGCTCTGAAACATCGCATTCTTCTTTCTTAAGTTCGGTAGCGTATTGTACATATTCCACAGCCTTACGAGCAGCCATTTCTATAACCTTAAGATCTCCATAACGCTCAATGGCAAAACCGGTTACGGGTTTTTGAGTTGCTGCGATCCCTTCTACTACGCGGTTGGTCCACTTAGGTTCTATCCCTATAACTATACAGGCGGCTACATTAGGATTGGATCCGGTCCCTATCAAAGTGCGGAAGAAGAGCTCCAGGTCTTCTCCAAATTGCAACCGGCCATAAGGATGGGGGAGGGCTATGGTTCCTTCTACTATTTTAGCTACTCCTTCGGCAGCAGCATTAGAAAGATCATCCAAAGGGAGAATTACTACATGGTTCCGGATACCTACTCGGCCGTTCTCCCTACGGTAGCCTAAAAATTTAGTTTCTGGCATATCTTTACCACCTCGCGGTTTTAAGGTTATGCACATGCACGTGTTCGCCCCGGGCTATTGTATCTGTTGCCCGGCCAATAGGTTGACCATATTTGATCACCATTTCACCTTTAGCTATGTCCTGGAGGGCGATCTTGTGGCCGAGCGGAATGTTACTTTTAGCTTGGAGTTCAATGATGCTATCATCCTCCATGACCCAGCCAGTTACCCTTTCGCCAGCTTGGATATCCGCTACGGCTACGCCTACGGTATCCGCCTTGGCGTGTACAAAAAACTTTTCCACTGTGTAAAGTTCCCCCTCTCCCAGGTATATGAGGTCAGTGGTAATACCACTTCTATTGTAGGACTAGCTAAGCTTACCTGTCAAGGTACAATGCGAAAAGATGGGGAAATTGTTGCCTGGCCTAAAGAAGAGATCTTTTTCATATGGATTTAAGGCGGGGGGAAAATGGGCATGCCAAGTAGAGTAATTAGGCTTAGCTTGTGGGTCGGGTTGGGGGTAGTAGCTTTAGGTATGTTTATCACTATGCGTATGGCTTGGCAGGGGTACCGGGAACGCAAAGCGGTTCAGGCCCTTTCCTGGGCTCTGGCCAACCAGGTGGTGGTAGTGGATCCTGGGCATGGTGGGATCGATGCCGGTGCCCGGGGGCCGGGAGGCACGTTGGAGGCAGATATAGTATTAGCTATAAGCCAAAACTTGGCGGGGTTTTTAAGGCAAGGTGGGGCCCGGGTTTTCCTTACCCGCCAGGATGCCCAGGCCCCGGAGGGGGAAAGCGGGGATGATCTGGTAGAGAGGGTGCGGCTGGCCCAGAAGGTGGGAGCGGACGTTTTTATATCAGTTCATGCCAATGCTTTTAATGACCGGGAGTACGGGGCTCAGGTGTTTTTTAACCCCGGCTCTAAGGAAGGAGAAAGGCTGGCGGTGGCTATCCAGGAGGAGATCCGCCGGTTATTAAAAAATACCGAGCGAGAAGCTTTAGGTTTAGATGCTTTTGTGCTCCGCAACCTCAATATTCCGGCGGTAATTGTGGAGGTGGGTTTCCTTACTAATCCACAGGAAGAGAAACTTTTAAGGAACCCAGATTACCAGCGTAGAATGGCCTTCGCCATTTATTTAGGGATCGCGAAGTATTTAGCCGAGAGAAAACGGTAACTACTAAATTCATGCTCTATGTGGTAAAGTATACCTAAAGAAAGGATTACATTAAAACTTAAGCGGTAGGTCATATTAAAAGGGGTGGTAGATGTGGGCAGATTGCTGGAAGTGGTTTTCTTACCTCACCCGCCTATTATGGTACCGGAGGTGGGGGGAGAGGAACTGGCTAAAATTGCTTCCACTGTAGCTTCTACTAGGGAGCTAGCCCGCGAGGTAGCCCGGCTAGGCCCAGAGGTGATCATCATTATATCCCCCCATGGCCCGGTTTTCCGGGAAGCTGTAGGTTTGTGGGCTACGCGCAAGTTACAAGGGGACTTATCTTCCTTCCGTGCTCCTAGAGTTAAGTTTCAGTACGCGTTGGACCTAGAATTAACCCGGGATATTGCAGCCGCGGCCAGCCAAGGAGGAGTCCCGGTTGTTTTGTTAGATGAAGAGAGCAGCAAGCGTTATGGCCTTATTCCAGAGTTGGATCACGGGATGATGGTGCCCCTTTACTTTCTACGGGAGGCGGGGGTGGAGGTACCCTTGGTAGCCATGGGCATGGCCTTTATGGAACGGGAGAAACTATATGCTTTCGGGGCAGTCCTCGCCCGGGCAGTTAAGGCCAGCTCCCGCCGGGCCGTGCTCGTAGCCAGCGGCGATCTATCCCACCGCCTGATCCCGGGCGCACCGGCCGGCTACGATCCCCAGGGAGAAATTTTTGATCGCCGGGTAAAGGAATTGCTTTCGAGCTTAGATGTGGCTGGGCTTTTGGCCTTACCAGAAGATCTAGCTGAACGAGCTGGGGAATGCGGACTCCGCTCCTTTATTATGGGCTTAGGAGCTTTGGACGGATACCGGGTAGAGGGTGAGGTTCTTTCTTATGAAGGACCCTTTGGCGTGGGGTACTTAGTGGCTAGGTTCTTGCCTAGAGAGGAAGACCCCCAGCGTAGTTTGCTCAAAAAAGAAGAGCTAAAACCCGGGGTTTCCGAACTGCCTTTTCCGGTGCGCCTGGCTAAGGAAAGCCTAGAGCATTACTTGCATACCGGACGTATTTTACCTGTTCCTAAGGATCTGCCACCAGATATGGCACGCCGCGCTGGGGTGTTTGTATCTATAAAAAAATTTGGCCAGCTCCGGGGATGTATAGGAACCGTCAGCCCTACTCGTTCTAATATTGCCGAAGAGATTATTTACAATGCTTTGAGCGCTGGGCTGGAAGATCCCCGTTTTCCGCCAGTCAAGGTTGAAGAACTACCCTATCTTGAATATTCGGTCGACGTGCTGGAGGAACCGGAGCCTGTAAATAGTCTAGAAGAGCTTAATCCGCGGGTGTATGGAGTGATCGTCTCTAGCGGCCTTAAGAAAGGTTTGCTTTTGCCTGATCTAGAGGGGATAGATACAGCGGAAGAGCAGGTGGCTATTGCCAAACGTAAAGCAGGTATAGGGCCTGACGAACCTTGCCGTCTCGAACGCTTCCGGGTTACTCGGTATCGCTAGAGAACCTTGGCCTAAAGGACGTTGGTATTTTCGACTTCCGGAGCCTGGTGAGCTATGCCAGATGGTAAGTAATACCAGAGATCAGAGATGCATGAAATAAACGAGGGAGAGCGTTTTTGGGCAGACAATGAAAGGGGGAAGTTAATTAAGCAAGGAGGAAACGGGATGCGGGAAGCCAAGTATTATGTTAAGTTAGAGGAGGATAAGGTAGAGTGCCGCCTTTGCCCCCATACTTGCCGGCTAGGTCCTGGGCGTCGGGGGATCTGCCGTGTACGGGAAAACCGGGAAGGAAGGCTTTTTACCCGCAACTATGGTCTTTGTTCCTCCCTAGCCTTGGACCCTATCGAAAAAAAGCCCTTATATCACTTTTACCCCGGGCACTTTATTCTTTCAGCAGGGACAGTAGGGTGCAACTTTGGCTGCGAGTTTTGCCAGAACTGGGAGATAGCCCACGGTGAACCGGAAGTAGTAGAGATTACCCCCGGGTATCTAGTGGAGGAAGCTAAACGCTTAAAGAGTGTGGGTCTGGCCTATACTTACTCTGAACCCATCGTATGGTTTGAATTTGTATTGGATACCGCCCGGATGGCGCGGGAGGCGGGGCTAAAGAATGTCTTAGTTACCAACGGTTTTATCCGACCAGAGCCTTTGAAAGAGCTTTTACCTGTTATCGATGCTTTAAACATCGATGTGAAGGGGTTCAGTAGAGAGTTTTATCGCCATATAGTCCACGGGGATTACCAGCCGGTGCTACGTACAGCAGTACAGGCTAAGGAAGCCGGATGCCACGTGGAGATTACTACTTTACTGGTCACCGGTTTAAATGATAAATTGGATGAGCTGGAAGAACTGGTAAAATGGATACTGGCGGAGCTGGGGAAGGATACACCCCTTCATTTTTCCCGTTATTTTCCCCGCTATAAATTAAAACAGCCCCCTACTCCCCTAGAGACTATGCAGCGCGCCTGGGAGATGGCCTGCCGTTACCTTAATTATGTTTATTTAGGCAATGTGGAAGCCCCTCAAGCCAATAATACTTACTGTCCCCAGTGCGGGAATCTAGTGATAAGGCGGCAGGGTTATAGGGTTTCTTTTCCGGGCCTTGTAACTCCCGGCTACTGCCGCCAGTGCGGTAGTCAAATCGCCATTATAATGTAAACTTACTACAGAGCTTACTGCCTTATTAATAAACTCGTCATCTTAAGTCTAAAAGTCGTAAAATCCTAATTCTAAAGGTCTAAATCTAAATTAGCTCTAAATCTAGATTATGCTATCTCGCTTCTCTACCCGACTAAAGTCTTGTGATCTGTGCTGCTTCTTGTTCTTGTAAGGGCAGAGGGCTGGGCCACC
Source organism: Thermanaeromonas toyohensis ToBE (assembly GCF_900176005.1). Taxonomy (NCBI): domain Bacteria; kingdom Bacillati; phylum Bacillota; class Clostridia; order Neomoorellales; family Neomoorellaceae; genus Thermanaeromonas; species Thermanaeromonas toyohensis. The sequence goes on from NZ_LT838272.1 coordinate 275,790, forward strand.
CGTAAGTAACACTTTATCCAGTTCGCACTGGCCGTCCCGGCCAAAGGTGCATGGGCAATCGCAGATTACGAAAGGCATAATTTAATTTCCCCCTCTCCTTTATTTTTCCCTGGGACATGGGAGAGATAAGCTATGTCTTTAAATTTGAGCACCCTTAAAAAACGGATAAGTAACGCTGTAGAAACTTATAAGAATGAGATCATCCAGTTGGCGGAAGAAATCTTTGATCACCCAGAGGTGGGACAGCAGGAATTCTTCGCCTCCCGCCTTTTGACCCAGACCTTAGCTAAATATGGGTTTGAGGTGCTTTATCCTTTACCTAAACTCCCTACCGGTTTCCAGGCTGTCCTAAAGTGCCCTAGCCCAGGCCCTCGGGTGGCTTTACTTGCTGAGTATGATGCCCTTCCCGAGCTGGGCCATGCTTGTGGCCACAACCTTATTGGGGCGGCAGTTGTAGGTGCGGGCCTAGCCTTGGCCGCTGTAAAAGAAGAGTTAAGGGGTGAGGTTTTAATCTTTGGGACTCCTGCGGAGGAGAGCAACGGAGGGAAGGTGGTACTGGTAGAAGAAGGGGCCTTTCAGGGGGTGGATGCAGCCCTGATTTTTCATCCTGGGGATGCTAATATTATGGAAGTGTCTTCTCTAGCCTTGGAAGCCTTAGAATTTATTTTTGAGGGTCGGGCGGCCCATGCTTCTTCCAGTCCAGAAGAGGGGATCAATGCTCTGGAGGCCCTTATTCAATTTTTTAACAATATAAATAGCCTCCGTCCCTACCTCAAAGGGCAAACCCATATCAACGGGATCATTACAGAGGGAGGCGTAACCCCTAATATAATCCCCGAGCGGGCCGTAGCCCGCTTTTATATCCGGGCTGAAAACCATAAGGCCCTAAAGGAAGTCCTCCAGCGGGTAGAAAATTGTGCCCGCGGGGCAGCCCTGGCTACAGGATGTAGCGTTGCTTGGCGCAACTATGAATTTTCCTATGATGCTATGGTTACTAATAAAGCTTTGGCCGGTGCCTTTAAGGAGAATCTGCGGGCCCTGGGGGTAACAGAGTTTGGCCCTCCTCGCCGTAGCAGGGGTTCCCTGGATATGGGCAACGTTAGCCGGGTAGTACCTGCTATACATCCTTATCTGGCTTTAGGGAGCGGGAGGCTTATACCTCACACCCGGGAGTTTGCCCGCGCGGCCCGTGGAGAAGCCGGAAGGAACTTGGTGATGCTCGCGGCTAAAGCCCTAGCTTGGACAGCAGCAGATGTGCTCCTAGATGGAGAACTCTTAACCCGTATACAAGAGGAGTTTAGCCTGGGGCTGTTAAAGGAAGGGGGCCCCTGATGTATAGCGCGGCCTTTAACGAAGGGTGGAGGCAGAGGCTAGGACCAGAATATGAAGATTTTATCCAGGCCTTGAAAAAAAGGACGGGGCAAGGTTTACGGGTAAATACCCTTAAGCTAAAGCCAGAGGAGTTCTTACGGATAAGTCCCTTCCCGTTAAAGGAGGTACCCTGGTGCCCGGAAGGTTGGGTAATCTTGGAAGGAGAAGAAAGGGCTGGCCGGCATCCCTTCCACGCAGCGGGCCTGTACTATCTTCAAGATCCTTCAACCATGGCGGCTGCCGGGCTTCTAAATCCCCAGCCCGGCGAGTGGGTACTGGATTTGTGCGCAGCACCCGGGGGGAAGGCCAGCCACTTGGCGGCTAGGATGGAGAATAAGGGAGTGTTAGTGGCCAATGAGGTGAACCCCCGGCGGGCCAGTGTGCTGGCCTTTAATCTCGAACGGTTGGGGGTAACCAATGCCATAATTTTAAATGAAAGACCGGAAACCTTGGCTGCCAGGTGGGCAGGTCTCTTTGACCGGGTACTGGTGGATGCCCCATGTTCAGGAGAGGCGATCTTGGCCCGGGATCCAGGGGCTTTTCGAGCCTGGAGCAGAAGTCTTTTGCAAAGATTCGCCCGGCGCCAGCTTAACCTTTTACACCAAGCTGCTTGCCTAGTAAGGCCGGGTGGGTGGCTCCTTTATGCTACCTGCACTTTCTCCCCCGAAGAGAATGAAGGAGTAATAGCCCGTTTTTTAAAGGCTCGGCCCGATTTTGTCTTGGTAGACCCTCCCCGCCATCCCCTTTTTGCACCCGGCCGGCCGGACTGGATAGAGGGGGGAGACCCGAGCTTGAGGTGGGCGGTGCGCTTGTGGCCCCATCTAGGCCCTGGGCACGGCCATTTCTATGCTTTGCTTAAGCGCCAGGGTGAAGGATACTTAGACCGCCCCCGAAATCGATCTCATATTTCGCCTGAAGCAGAACGGCTATACGAAGAATTTTGCCGGGAAAATTTAAAGGAGATCCCGGCCACCGAAGGTCTTCTAGAGGAGGGTGGTCGTATCTACCAAGTACCTTTACCGCCTGAAATGTGGCGGGGACTTAAAGTGGTACGGCCTGGATGGTGGCTGGGGCGGGTGTACAAAGGCTGCTTTCAGCCGGACCATGCCTTAGCTTTAGGGATAAAGGCTGAGAAGGCTTTGCGGGTACGGGATCTGTCCTTAGATAGCGCAGAACTCAAGGCTTATCTCCGGGGTGAATTTTTAGAGGAAGCCCCAGCGGATAGGCTAGCGGGGCAGTCACTTTACAAGGGGAGACTTTATAGGAGTAAATACCAGAGTGAAACTTTAGAGGGAAATAAAGGGAAAGAATGGGTATTGGTAACAGTTGAAGGATTCCCTCTGGGATGGGCCCGGGCCGGGGGCGGTGGGCTAAAAAGCCTTTACCCGCGTCACTTCCGGGCCGCCTGGGGATAACTTTGGATTTACTAGCAGGCTGCCGGGGGATAACTTTAGGATACCTCTCCTAAAGGAGGGCACGAGGACATGAAAAGGTATTATGTTTTATTAGTGTTGGCCAGCTTCATAGGCTTGGCCTTTATTTTTTTCTGGCTTGTCCTTTTCCCCCTTCCTTCTGCTCGAACGCCTTATGAAGCACGAGCCTTAGCAGTGTGGTCTGCATCCGGAGAGGAAATAGTTCAAATGCTTAAGAAGATTATAGAGGGGGAAGCAGGCGGGATTGAAGTTTTTAAAACCCAAGGTGACTTGGCTCCATTACCTGGCCAGGAGGTAGTAATAGGAGTGAATCTTTCCAAAGATCGAGGGGTTCTAGGTCTTTTTTCCTCAGCTTCCTACTCACCCCAACTTCTAGCTTACCTGGCCATCCTGCCCATGGAGGAGATTAAGATATTGAAGTTAGAACCTGGTCGGGAAGGGGTCCTGGTCCGGGAAGTCCTGGATGAAAGGTTCGGGGCTTATTTTTATACCTCTTTCTATGCCCTTTATCTTTACCAGGAAGGCGCTTGGCAAGAGGTGTGGCGTAAGGTCATAAAGAACGACGAACGGTGGCCAAAAAAGTGGGTAGGCCGGGGGGAGGGGTGGGAAGGTATTAAAGATAAAGTAGATGTGGAATTTAGCTGGGAAGGAGGCCGTCTCATGGCTCGGACCCAAGAATCTAGGGTTTTCTGGGAAGGGCCACGTCCAGATGCCCCGGCTACCTACACCAGAGAAAGGGCTCTAGCCCGGGTATATAGATGGGAGCCGAGTTGGGGAGCCTTGGTCCTGGCTCAAGGAAAAATAAAGAGGCTCACAGCCCTAAAAGGGCAAGAAGGCAACCGGTATATAGAGAGAGGCCAGCTTAAGCCCGGCGAAAAGGTGGCTATCCTGGATGAGGAGGAGGCTTGGGGTTGGGTACCCCACGTGGGGGAGGCCTCCCAACTTTATCGTGTGAAGACGGCAGCCGGCCATGTAGGTTATGTCTCTAAGGAAGATGTGGAAATATATGAGAATTTTTTAGGACCCAGGTAAAAATTTTTCTTGCATTTTTATGCAAACTAGGCGTATAATTATACAGCAACCTTCCACCTCGAGGTGTTTTAATATGGTTAAAGTAGGTATTATAGGAGCTACAGGTTATACAGGGGCGGAACTGGTGCGGCTAGCTTCTCGTCACCCCCGGGTGGAACTGGTGGCCCTCACCTCCCAAACCTTCTCTGGGCAAGAAATGGCCCGGGTCTACCCTTCCCTTTATGGGTTTTGTTCCCATACTTGCAAGAATTTTTCCCCGGAGGAGGTGCTTTCCCAGGCAGAGGTAGTTTTTCTGGCCCTGCCCCATGGCCACGCCGTACCCATAGCCGAAGAGGCCCTCCGCCGGGGGGTCCGGGTTATCGACTTGGGGGCTGACTTACGCTTTCGGGACGTACGGGTTTATGAAGAGTGGTACGGGATTAAGCATCCTAACCCTGAATTGGCTGCCCGGGCGGTTTACGGGCTACCCGAGATACACCGGGAGGAGATCGCTTCTGCCCAGGTGGTGGCCAATCCAGGATGCTATCCTACTAGTGTGATTTTAGCCCTGGCACCCCTTATCAAGGGAGGTTATGGGGAATTAGAGAGCATCGTTATCGATGCCAAGTCCGGTGTCTCAGGTGCTGGGAGGAAAACAGAGATAGCTTACCTTTTTACCGAATGTAACGAAAACCTGCACCCTTACGGTGTAGCCCGGCATCGCCACACCCCGGAGATCGAGCAAGAGTTGAGCTTAATTGCTGGGCAAGAAGTGAGGGTTTCCTTTACCCCGCATTTGGTCCCTATTACCCGGGGAATCCTCAGTACTATTTATGTAAACCTTAAGGTACAAGTTTCGGAGGAAGAGCTCCGCCAGGTGTACGAGGAGTTCTACCGGGAAGCCCCCTTTGTAAAACTTCTGCCCCCAGGTCTTTGGCCGCATACCCGTTGGGTTTATGGTAGCAACTTCTGCCATATTAATTTTACTTTAGACCGGCGCACAGGGCGGCTGATTTTGGCCTCTGCCATCGATAATTTGACTAAAGGAGCCTCTGGCCAGGCCCTCCAAAATCTTAATCTTATGTTCGGGTGGCCTGAAGCCTTGGGCCTTGATTATCCTGGCCTTTCCCCTTAAAGCTTTTGGTAAAAATTTTCCTTAGGAGGGGATTTACCTTAATGGAATGGGAGATTATACCCGGCGGGGTAACTGCTCCCCGGGGTTTCCGGGCGGCAGGTGTTTACGCTGGGTTAAAAAAGGCTAACCGCGGTAAAAAGGATTTAGCCTTAATTGTAAGCGATACCTTAGCAGCAGCGGCTGCGGTGTATACTACCAATAAAGTACAGGCTGCTCCTTTAAAGGTTACCCGCGAGCATTTGGCTTCCGGCTGGGCACGGGCCATTGTGGTGAACAGCGGGAATGCCAATGCTTGTACTGGAGAACAGGGCTTGAAGGATGCCCGGAGAATGGCGGAGATAACTGCGGAAGCCCTGGGCTGTCGCCCGCAAGAAGTAGTGGTAGCTTCTACAGGTGTTATAGGTGTACCCCTTCCCATGGATAAAATCGAAGCCGGCATCCGCCAAGCAGCCCAAGAATTATCCAAAGAGGGGAGCCGGGCGGCAGCGGAGGCTATCCTTACCACTGACCTGCGAGTAAAAGAGATCGCCTTGCGCTTTAGTATCAGAGGTCGGCCGGTGGTGATAGGGGGCATAGCCAAGGGCTCCGGCATGATCCATCCCAACCTAGCTACTATGCTCGCTTTTTTTACTACCGATGCGAGTCTTGACCCAGAACAGTTGCAGAAGGCTTTAAGTTTAGCTGTGGACAATACCTTTAACCTTATTACGGTAGATGGCGATACCAGCACCAATGATATGGTAGTAGCCTTGGCCAACGGCCAGTCCGGGGTTGGACCTACCAGCGAAGAAGAATATAAGTTATTTACTTCAGTCTTGGAGTATGCCTGTCGGTACCTGGCCCGGCTTATCGCCCGGGATGGAGAGGGAGCCACCCGACTTATTGAGGTAGAAGTACGAGGTGCCCACACCTTTATGGATGCCCGTAAGATAGCCCGAGCTATAGCCAGCTCTAATCTAGTAAAAAGCGCCGTCTTCGGTGCTGATGCCAACTGGGGACGTATTTTATGCGCTGCAGGCTACGCAGGTGCTGAGCTAGACCCAGAACGGGTGGATATTTTTATTGAAAGCGCTGCCGGTCGCGAGCAGCTAGCAGCAAGGGGACAAATGGTTCCCTTTGATGAAGCCAAAGCCAGCGCCATACTTGCGGCTGAAGAGATAAGGATTATTGTAGACCTTAATCTGGGGATGGCTACAGCCGTAGCTTATGGCTGTGACCTGACTTACGATTATGTTAAAATTAACGCTTCTTACCGAACCTAGAGGAGGAAGGACTTATAGAAGCAGGAAGACGGGGGTAAAGAGTTCAAAGGGAATAGAGGTGAGGGAGAGGAGGGGATCCGATTTGGAGCTTTCTGCTTTAGAAAAAACAAGTATCCTCATTGAAGCTTTACCTTATATCCGCGAGTTTTACGGGAAGACGGTAGTCATAAAATATGGTGGCCATGCCATGCAGAGCTGCGAACTTAAAAGGGCTGTGATGCAGGATGTGGTCCTCATGCACCTGGTGGGCATGCGGCCGGTGTTAGTGCACGGCGGGGGGCCGGAGATAACCCAGATGATGGAAAGGTTGGGGAAAAAGCCGGAGTTTATACAAGGACAACGGGTGACTGATGCGGAAACTATGGAAATTGTAGAGATGGTCTTGGTAGGTAAGATCAATAAAGAAATCGTGGCGGAGATAAACCGTCTGGGAGGCAGGGCTGTGGGTTTATGTGGTAAGGACGGGATGCTTATTGAAGCTGAAAAGCAGAGCGGGGATGTGGAGCTGGGGTTTGTAGGCCAGGTACGTAGGATAAATCCGGGTATTATAGAAACCCTTATAGCAGAGGGCTATATACCTGTAGTGGCTCCTATAGGGGTAGGACCAGAGGGTGAAAGCTATAACATAAATGCTGATTATGTGGCTGGGGAACTAGCCGCTGCTCTAAAGGCCCATAAACTAGTGCTCCTTACAGACGTAGAGGGAATATTAGCCGATAAAAAGGATCCCTCTTCCCTCCTTTCGGCGGTAGAGGTAACTAGAGTACCTGAGCTCATTGAGGCAGGGATAATCTCAGGGGGTATGATCCCCAAAGTACAGTGCTGCATTCGGGCCTTGGAAGGTGGTGTGGCCCGTACCCATATCATTGATGGCCGGGTACCCCACTCTATTTTGCTGGAGATTTTCACCGACAAAGGTATCGGCACTATGGTGGTTCCTTAAAAGGGGCTAGGTGCTCCAACACCTAGAACGAAATGGGCGGCCAACACGTCTTGGTGGTTACTAGGGTCTAAATTATATAGGCCTAGAACGGAGGGGTTATATGACTAACGCTGAAATCATTGATCTAGGTAGCCAATATGTGATGCATACCTATAACCGTTATCCAATAGCCCTGGTACGCGGGCAAGGAACTAAAGTTTGGGATGCGGAGGGTCGTGAGTATTTAGATTTTGTTGCCGGGCTGGCAGTTAATTCCTTAGGCCATTGCCATCCCCGGGTGGTAGAGGCCATCCGGGAGCAGGCAGGAAGAATTCTGCACTGCTCCAACCTCTATTGGATAGCCCCCCAGGTGGAGCTGGCCAGAATCTTGGTGGAGCATTCTGGGCTAGGCAAGGCTTTTTTTTGTAATAGCGGGGCCGAGGCCGTGGAGGCAGCTATAAAGCTGGCTAGGAAATATGCCAAGGTGCATAAAGGCGAAAACTGTTTCGAGATAATTACCATGCACCGTTCTTTTCACGGCCGTACTTTAGGGGCACTAGCGGCCACCGCCCAGGAGAAATTCCACCGGGGTTTTGAGCCTTTGCCACCCGGCTTCCGGTATGTTCCCTTTAACAATTTGGAAGCTTTAAAGGAGGCTATCACCCCGGAGACTTGCGCTGTAATGCTGGAGCCGGTTCAAGGTGAAGGGGGGGTTTATCCGGCAGATAAGGAATACCTGCGGGCGGTAAGGGAATTATGCGACGAAAAGGGTATATTACTTATCTTCGATGAGATCCAGTGTGGATTAGGCCGTACCGGCTACCTTTTCGCTTACCAGTATTATGGGGTGTACCCAGACATATTAACCTTAGCCAAGGCCCTGGCCGGGGGTGTTCCCATCGGTGCCATGCTGGCTAAGGAGGAGGTAGCCCAAGCCTTTAGCCCAGGAGACCACGCTTCTACCTTCGGAGGCAACCCCTTGGCCGCTGCTTGTGGGGTAGCAGCCTTCCGTACTCTACTTGAGGAGGGGTTAGTGGAGAACGCTAGGAAACAGGGGGCGTATTTAATAGAGCGCTTGCGCGCCCTGGCTACTGAATTTCCTAAAGTGTTGGATGTGCGCGGGCGAGGCCTTCTGGTGGGCCTGGAAATTGACGGCCCAGCTGATGAAATAGCTCTAGCTTGTCTTAAGGAGGGCCTTCTTATTAATGCTGTCCACGGCCGGATCTTGCGTTTTCTGCCCCCGCTTTCCGTAAAACAAGAAGAGATCGATAAAGCCCTGGAGATCCTCCGGAAAGCCCTAAAGGAATGCTTAGGGTAAATTCTTCTGGGAAAGCTAGCCTTTTGCGAACAAAGGCCAAGGCTTTGGGCGTGATTTGATAAAGAAGGCTTAAGCTTTTTTCCCTTGCTTGATCTGGAAGGGAAAAGTAAAATAGATTAAAAATGTAAGGAAAGGAGAGTAACAGGTTGAAGGAACAGGCCCCCTCCCTTAAAGGTCGCGATTTCATTTGCTTAAAGCATTTTACCACCCAAGAGATCTATTACCTCCTAGATTTAGCTATTGATCTTAAACTTAAGCAGAAGCGCCGGGAACCCCATCCTTTACTAGCGGGGAAAACCCTGGCCATGATTTTTACGAAACCTTCCACCCGCACCCGGGTTTCCTTTGAAGTAGCTATGTACCAGCTCGGCGGGCAGGCCCTTTACCTTAGCAAGAATGAACTGCAGCTGGGCCGGGGAGAGACCATCGCTGACACTGCCCGGGTCCTTTCCCGCTATGTAGATGGTATTTTAATCCGCACTTATGCCCATGAGGAAGTGGAAGAGCTAGCCCGGTACGCTACAGTACCGGTCATAAATGGATTAACCGATTTCCTCCACCCTACCCAGGTCCTGGCTGACCTTTTGACCATCCGCGAATGGAAGGGGAAGCTTAGAGGCCTTAACCTGACCTATATCGGGGATGGGAACAACGTAGCCCATTCCCTTATGTACGGCGGTGCCCGGGTGGGCTTAAATATTACCATCGCCTGCCCCGCGGGATATGAGCCGCTACCCCAGGTGGTAGAAGAGGCCAGACGCATAGCTGCTAATAACGGGAGCCATATTACGGTGACCAACGACCCTAAGGAAGCTGCTGTTGGAGCAGACATCTTGTATACCGATGTGTGGGCCAGCATGGGACAGGAAGCAGAGGCAGAGAAGCGCCGGCAGGCCTTTAAAGGGTTCCAACTCAACAGTGATCTCCTTAAGATCGCTCGACCGGACGCCATGGTTTTGCATTGCCTCCCTGCCCACCGGGGGGAAGAGATAACAGATGAAGTAATCGATGGGCCCCAATCTGCGGTTTGGGATGAGGCAGAAAACAGGTTACATGCCCATAAGGCGATTCTGGCTGCTTTGCTTTAGTTTAGCTACAAGCATTTCCAGTTGGTGGCTTTCTTTTTAAGTCTTTTATTTAAGGAGGCTTTTTGTTCATGCCTGAGAAGGTAGTGCTGGCTTATTCCGGCGGTTTGGATACTTCTATAATAATTCCTTGGCTCAAAGAGACTTATGGGTATGAGGTTATCGCGGTGACTGTAGATTTAGGTCAGGGCGAGGAACTGGCTCCCCTGGAAGAAAAGGCCTTAAAAAGCGGGGCCAGCAAGATATATATCCTAGATAAAAAACGGGAATTTGTGGAAGATTTTATCTGGCCCACCCTTAAGGCAGGAGCCATTTATGAGGGTAAATACCTGCTGGGAACCTCCTTCGCCCGGCCCCTTATTGCCAAGTGCCTGGTGGAGATCGCGGAAAAGGAAGGGGCCACCGCTGTGGCCCACGGGGCTACGGGAAAGGGTAATGATCAGGTGCGCTTCGAACTTAGCGTTAAGGCCTTAAATCCGGAGCTTAAGGTCATTGCACCCTGGCGCTTATGGTCCATCCGCTCCCGGGAAGAGGCCATTGACTATGCAGCAGCGCGGGGGATACCGGTGCCGGTAGGGAAGGATCGGCCCTACAGTATGGACCGGAATCTCTGGCATTTAAGCCATGAAGGGGCCGACCTGGAAGACCCCTGGAACGAGCCTAAAGAAGATCTCTATCAAATCATTACCCCGCCGGAGAAGGCGCCAGACAAGCCCACCTATATTACCCTCGATTTTGAGAAGGGAGTACCAGTAGCTGTGGATGGAGAGCGCCTAGATCCTGTGGCCCTGGTGGAAAGGGTAAATGAGGTGGCGGCAGCCAACGGGGTAGGTATTGTAGATATGGTCGAAAACCGGCTGGTGGGTTTAAAATCCCGGGGGGTTTATGAGTGCCCGGGAGGGACGGTGCTGTATATAGCCCACCGAGAGCTGGAACATCTCACCCTTGATCGCCAGACCATGCATTTTAAAGAAATAGTGTCCTCAAAGTATGCCGAACTGGTCTATGACGGCAATTGGTATTCGCCCTTGAAGAAGGCCCTGGACGCCTTTGTAGACAGTACCCAGGAGACAGTCACCGGCACTGTCCGGCTAAAGCTCTATAAAGGAAATTGTACTCCTGCTGGTGTGCGCTCGCCCTACTCCCTGTACAGTGAAGAGCTGGTTACTTTCGGTGCCGGCAGAGATTATGACCATAAGGATGCTACGGGCTTTATTAACCTCTTCGGCTTGCCTTTAAAGGTGCGCGCCCAGATGGAAATAAGGACAGGTTTAAGGGGGAAGAGGGATCAGTGGGAATGAAACTATGGGGTGGGCGTTTCCGTAAAGATACGGCTAAAATAGTGGAGGAATTTCATTCCTCCCTTTCTTTTGATCACCGGCTTTACCGTCAGGATATCCAGGGCTCCATAGCCCATGCCCGCATGCTGGCTGCTGTGGGCCTTCTTACCGTGGATGAGGCTCAAGAGATCATAGAGGGCCTTAAGGGGATTTTAAAGGATATCGAAGCTGGCCGGCTTTCCTTCGAAGGTGCCGAGGATATTCATACCTACATTGAAAAAGTCTTGACGCAGAGGATAGGGGAAGCGGGGAAAAAATTACATACCGCCCGTAGCCGTAACGATCAGGTAGCCTTGGACCTGCGCCTTTTCCTTAAGGAGGAAATCCCGGAAATCTCTTACCTCTTGCACCGGCTACAAGAGGTACTGGTTAATCTTGCCCAAGAACACCTTAACACTATCATGCCCGGGTATACCCACTTACAGAGGGCGCAGCCTGTAACCTTGGCTCACCATTTCCTGGCCTACTTTGAGATGCTAGAGAGGGACCAGGGCAGGCTAATGGACTGCTTGAAGCGCCTGGATGTTTCGCCTTTAGGCTCCGGTGCCCTAGCCGGAACTACCTTACCCATAGATCGGGAAATGGTGGCCCGGGAGCTAGGCTTTAAAGAGATCGCAGCCAACTCTTTAGATGCTGTGGGAGACCGGGATTTCGCTATAGAGTTCCTGGCTGCGGCTAGTCTCCTTATGATGCATTTGAGCCGCTTGGCCGAAGAAATCATCCTCTGGTCCACCGAAGAATTTGGGTTTTTAGAGCTGGATGATGCCTACACCACCGGTTCCAGTATGATGCCCCAGAAGAAGAATCCAGATGTAGCAGAACTTGTGCGGGGTAAAACCGGTCGGGTATACGGGCACCTGGTGGGGCTTTTAACAGTGCTTAAAGGATTGCCCTTAGCCTATAACAAAGATTTACAGGAAGATAAGGAAGGCGTATTCGATACAGTGGATACTTTGAAGGGTTGCCTGGCTGCCTTGACTCCTCTCCTGGCCACGGCTAAATTTAAAACCCAACGGATGCGGGCGGCGGCGGAGGGCGGCTTCAGCAACGCTACCGATGTGGCAGAATACTTGGTGCGTAAAGGAGTCCCCTTCCGCGAGGCCCATTCTATAGTGGGGGCGCTGGTCCTTCGATGTCTTGAGCGGGGCTGCCGCTTGCAGGATCTGAGCTTGGAAGAGTTTAAAGCCTTTTCCCCCCTTTTTAGTGAAGATATTTATGAGCAGCTCTCGGTAGAGGCCTGCCTTGCCCGGCGAAATCTACCGGGTGGTCCGGCACCCCAGGCTGTAAAGAAAGCCCTGGAGCGGGCCCAGGGTTTGCTCGCCCAGCGAGCTGGCTTTTTTAAGCTATAGAAAGGGTTGGCGGATAGAAATGAAACCGGGACAGGAAAATAATAAGCAAGAGAATTTGCTAGGCTGGTTTTGCAGCTATACCCCGGTAGAGATTATCCGGGCCCTGGGGTTTAAGCCCTACCGTATCTTACCCCCTTTGGGTAGGGCTCCGCAGGCTGATGGTTTTTTTGTGGGTAACCTCTGCCCTTATGTAAAAGTTTGTCTTGAGAGCGCCCTGGCTGGCAGGTTACCGGGTCTTTTAGGGGTGCTTCTGGTCCCTTCCTGCAATGCCATGATCCATTTAAGTAACCTGTGGCGAGACTTAAAACTTCCTGGGCCGGTTTGGATACTAGATGTACCCCGGAGCTATAATTCTTTAGCTGTAGAGTATTTCAGCCGGCGGCTAAAGGAAGTTGCTTATGAGGTAGCCGCTTTTTACGGTCGGCACCTCCGGGAAGAGGATTTATGGGAAACTATTGAGGAAGAAAGGCGGCACAAAGAGCTTTTTAAGATGTTGCTTGAAGAAAGGGCAGCGGGGAGGATATTCTTAAGGGGTACACAAGTTCTAAATCTTTTAGAAGATGGGCTAAAAGGAGGAGAAATTTCGTTCGATAAGGGGAAAATGGCTGCTGTACCGGTGGGCAGGCCCCGGTTATTATTGATAGGGAGCCTTTTGCCTGCGCCTCTCCTGGAGATAATAGAGCAGGCAGGGGCCATAAGTAGTTTAGAGGACGCGTGTACCGGATGGCGCTTCCTACCTGGAGAGGCACCGCGGGTCACTTCTCCTTATACCTATTTGGCCCATTTGTATTTAAGCAAGCCGCCCTGCCCGCGGATGGTGGCTGATAAGGGTCGAAGGCGGAAATACTTACAAGACTTACTTTCCCGTTACCGGATCGACGGGGCCATATATCACGTTATGAAATTCTGCGATGCCGGGCTTATGGACTGGGTTTTGGTTAAGGAAGAACTGGAGATGAGAGGCATACCGGTGCTACGGGTGGAAGGAGATTATACTGGCGGAAGCCGCGGTCAATGGAGTACCCGCGTGGAAGCCTTTCTGGAAAGATTAAGAAGGCAGGTGGATAAAGATTGAAAGAATTATATAAAAGTTTGCGCTCGGCCCTGGCCGTACCCCTGCGGCGTAGGGCTTTTTCTCCTTGGGTAATCAATTTGGTAAAACGTCTTGTAGCGATCTCTCCCCACGCCTTTCCCTGGCGGGCTACCCATCTTATGGTCCTTAAAGCTTTAGATCAGGTTGCGGCAGCTTACCTTCGAAAGCGACCCGTAGTATGGCATAATGTCTTTTTTCCTACCGAAATCCTCTACGGCTTAAAGGTTATTCCTTTTGCGCCAGAAGCAGCCTCTGCCTTGGCTGTGGGTTTAGGCTTAGCTTCCGAAGCCTTCCAGGTGGGGAGTACCCATTGGGTGGGTACCGATATTTGTTCCTTCCATAGGCTGGCTATAGGCCTTGACCTGGCAGGTTATTTTCCGGCCCCCGATGCTGTAGTATGTACTTCCCACCTCTGCGATATAGCTCCCCACTCCCTGGCCTGGAGCTCAGCCCGGCATGGTAAGCCTTTTTATCTTCTTGATGTTCCCTTGAGGAAAGGCCCAGGGGAAGCCAGTTTTATAGCCCGGCAATTGAAGTGTATCTTTTTTTCCCTGGCCCGGGACCTGGGGGTGTCTCCTGATATAGAGGCTTTGGTGAAGGCCATGGAGAAGTCTAATGAGGCAAGAAGACTCCTTCTTAAGGTTAAAGAGATCCGCCGAGAGCCGCCGGCTGTTATTCGAGGAGAAGAAGCCCATGGTTTCTTGTATCTTATGTTAACTAGTTGGGGGGCGAGTCTCGCTAAAGAAGTATATCAGGAATGGTTAGAGGAGCTTAAAGCCCGGCGGCAGGAAAGGAGATGGGCTATTCCCCAAGAGAGATTTCGCCTTCTGTGGCTCCATTTAAGGCCTTACTATCCCACAGAAATTTTTAAGATTCTTGAGGAGGAAGGTGGAGCTGTAGTCGTTTTTGAAGAAATGCATCATGTTTACTGGGAAGAGCTGGACACTAGACGTCCCTTTTATAGCCTAGCCCTTAAAGTATTGGGGCATCAAGGCTTAGGTTTTCTGGACAGGCGTATTAAGGTGATTTTAGATATGGTGCGAGAATTTAAAGCCCAAGGGGTGATCCATTTTGCCCACTGGGGATGCCGTCAAAGTACAGCAGGGATACGCGTATTACAGGAGGCTCTCCGGCGAGAAGGAGTAGCCTTCCTTAACCTTGATGGAGATTGTGTAGACCGAGAAAAGTATGCTGGGGGTAGCGTACGTACCCGGTTAGAGGCTTTTTTAGAACTTTTGGCTACTGGGAAGGTTTTACATTAGAACAGAGGAGGCGAGAAGACTGTGGTAATTACGGCAGGATTGGATCTAGGCTCCTTATCCACTAAAGCAGCTATTGTCGCTGGAGGAGAATTATTATCTTTTTGTATACTACCTACCGGCCGAGGTGGGCCAAGGGTAGCGGAAAGGGCTCTGGAGGAAGCCTTAAGCCGAGCTGGCGTTAGGCGGCAGGATTTGAGAGGTATTGTGGCCACAGGTTACGGAAGGATAAGTGTACCCTTCGCCGACCGCCGGGTTACAGAGATAACCTGTCATGCCCGCGGAGCCTGGCACCTGTTCCCTGAGGTGGCTACGGTTATCGATATAGGAGGGCAAGACAGCAAAGTTATCCGGGTAGGCCCTGGGGGAAAGGTTTTAGATTTTGAGATGAATGAAAAGTGCGCGGCAGGAACCGGCCGGTTTTTAGAGGTTATGGCCCGGGCCCTGGAAGTTGATTTAGAGAAAATGGGGGAGCTAGCTTTAAAGGCCCGCCAGGCAGCCCCGATAAGCAGTACTTGTACTGTTTTTGCAGAATCGGAAGTGGTATCCCTCTTGGCAGAGGGAAGGCCTTTGGAAGAGATCCTTAAAGGATTGCATTATGCCGTAGCAGAGAGGGTAGCGGCCATGGCCCAGCGGCTGGGTTGGGAGAATCCTGTGGTCATGAGCGGGGGGGTAGCTAAAAATAGGGGGGTAGTAAAGAGCCTGGAAGAGAAATTAGGTGCTTATTTTTATATACCGTCAGAACCTCAGATACTAGGAGCTTTAGGAGCGGCTTTACTGGCAGCCGAAGAAAACTAGAAGCTATAGGAAAACTAAAAGCTTTAGCAGGATTTCCTTAAAATTTGTGGAATATGTTTGCGTATCATTTTAAGGACGGGAGGACGGTAGTCAATGAAAATTTTTATTTTACTCCTCTACTTTATCGTAATGCTAGCCATCGGCCTGGCGAGCCATCGGCGCTCGCGGGATGTCGGTGGCTTTTTCTTGGGCCACCGTAGCATAGGACCTTGGATCTCCGCTTTCGCCTATGGCACCACCTATTTTTCTGCTGTTATTTTTATAGGGTATGCAGGTAAAGTGGGTTGGGGGTTTGGCCTATCTAGCCTATGGATCGCCTTGGGCAACGCCTTGATTGGTAGCTTCCTGGCCTGGAAGTTCCTGGCTAGGCCCACACGGGTTATGACGGCGCGGCTTAATGCCTTGACTTTACCGGAGTTCCTAGCCGCCCGTTATGATAGCCCTGCCTTAAAGACAGCATCCGCTTTGCTTATCTTTATATTTTTAGTTCCCTATTCTGCCTCTGTGTACTTGGGGTTGAGTTATCTTTTTGAACAGGTTTTCCACTTGGATTTTAACTTGGCCTTGATGCTTATGGCTGGCCTTACGGCTATATACCTGGTTTTGGGCGGTTACATAGCTGTAACTTGGACCGACTTCATCCAGGGCCTAGTGATGTTAGGTGGGGTATCCCTACTCGTTTACTATGTAGTTACTGCCCCTCCTATAGGAGGCCTTGTCCAGGGGATAAAAGCTTTAAAAGATATCCACCCGCAATTGGTTTCTCCCCTAGGGCCTAATTGGGTGAGCCTGCTTTCCCTGGTTGTTTTAACGAGCTTAGGGCCCTGGGGACTACCCCAGATGCTCCAGAAATTTTATGCTATAAAGGATGAAAAAGCCATCCGGCCTGCTACTATAGTATCTACCCTTTTTGCCCTGATAATCGCTGGAGGGGCCTATTTCACAGGCTCTTTTGGACGTCTATTTTTCAATAACCAGATGCCTTTACTAAACGGCAGACCTAATCCCGATCTTATCATGCCTCTAATTATTGAGCGCTTTTTACCCCCTGGCATCGGGATAGTGATATTGTTGTTAGTCCTAGCAGCTTCCATGTCTACTTTGTCTTCCCTGGTTTTGGTGAGCAGTTCGGCGGTGGCTATAGATCTTCTACAGGGAGCTTGGCCTAAGATTTCTAAACGGACAGTGCTTTTGTGCTTGCGCTTTTTTTGCGTTTTGTTTATAGTTCTCTCGGTATATATCGCTTTAAAGCCTACTATTATACTGGTCCTCATGTCCCTTTCCTGGGGTACGGTGGCCGGTGGGTTCCTAGCTCCTTACCTTTACGGCCTGTATTGGCGCAGGACTACTAAAGCTGGAGCTTGGGCTGGGTTTATCACCGGGGTGGCCCTTTCCTTAGGCTTATCCTTCTATTACCGGTTAGACAGTACTATAATTCCTACTATTGGGTCCCTGGCCATGCTCCTTCCCTTGGCCGTGGTACCTGTGGTGAGCTTGTTCACCCCTGCTTTCTCTCCTGAACACCTAAAACATGTGTTCGGCGAGGAATCTCCTGGATTGTTAAGGGATTTACGGGGTTGGACGCGAGAAACCGAACGAGTCACTGGATAAAAGTTTGCTGGAGGTTGTAGTCTAGGATGGAAAAACAAGGAGACTGTATGATTTGGGACCCGGTTAATGAGTGCCGGCCGCGGAAAGAAATAGAAGCTTTACAATTAGAAAGGCTAAAGAATATTGTTGAGTATGTATATGAACGGGTGCCTTTTTATCGCCAGGCCCTTAACGAGCGTGGGCTACGTCCCCGGGATATTAGGAGTCTTGAGGATATCCGGATTCTTCCCTTCACTACCAAAGAAGATTTCCGTAAGAATTACCCCTTTGGGCTTTTTGCAGTACCTTTGAAAGAAGTAGTACGCCTCCACGCTTCTTCGGGGACCACTGGGAAACCTGTTGTGGTGGGGTATACTCGGCGGGATATGGAGATCTGGACAGAAGTGGTGGCCCGCTTGGTAACAGCAGCTGGGGTCACATCTGGGGATGTGGCTCAAGTGGTCTTTAGTTACGGTCTTTTTACTGGAGGCTTTGGGCTCCATTATGGTCTCGAGCGGGTAGGAGCTACGGTGGTCCCGGCGGCTGCTGGCAATTCTAAGCGGCATATTATGCTTATGCAAGATTTTGGGACCACAGTGTTGGTGGGTACGCCTTCTTATGCCCTGCACCTGGCGGAGGTGGCTGAGGAGATGGGAGTAGATCCTAGGGCCCTTCCAGTGCGGTTAGGGCTCTTTGGAGGGGAAGCCTCTAGCCGGGAGATGTTAAAGGAGATCGAACGGCGCTGGGGTATGCTAGCTACGGATAATTATGGCCTTTCGGAAGTGATGGGCCCCGGTGTCTCTGGGGAGTGCCGGTATCAGGATGGTCAACACATAGCTGAGGATCATTTCCTTGTGGAGATCATAGATCCTTCCACAGGAGAACCTTGCCCGCCAGGAGTGCCCGGGGAAGTGGTGATCACTACTTTAACTAAAGAGGCCGTACCTGTACTCCGGTATCGCACAAGGGATATTTCCTCCCTTAACTATGAACCTTGCCCCTGCGGCCGTACTACTGCCCGCCTGGCCAAGATAACAGGGCGTACTGATGATATGCTTATTATCCGTGGGGTTAATGTCTTTCCCTCCCAGGTGGAGAGCGTGCTTATGGAAATAGAAGAGGTGGCTCCCCATTACCAGTTAGTGGTCTCCCGCCGGGGTTATTTGGACGAGCTCGAGGTACGGGTGGAAGTAGATGAGCGTTTCTTTACTGGGCGCTTTAGCGACCTGGAGAAGCTAGAGGAAAAGGTAGCCGACCGGCTTAAGACGGTGCTACAGCTTAAAGCCCGGGTCCGCTTAGTAGAACCCCGTTCCATTGCCCGTAGTGAGGGTAAGGCCCAGCGCATCATCGATCTTAGACCCAAGCAGGCATAAATAATAGGTATAAATTAAAGTAAAAGTAGCTTAAAGGGAAGTCCTAGTATGCTTTATAACATTTAAGCTTAGCGTAAGCCCAGCGGGCTATTAGCGTGGTGGCTTCTGCCGGGGGAGGGCCTCTTGTCTTACCTTGCTTGGGGTAAGATAGAGGTCTCTTCGTTTTTTCTTGCTCACATGGGAAGACAGGGAGGGAATTGTACTTCTAATGGCGAATTAACTGTACCTGGCAGAACAGAGTCCTTAAAGCTTTATAGAGCACGGCCTTTTTGCTATTACAGGAAAAAGATTAAGGAGTGAAGTTTTAAGATCATGCGCGAAGTCATGCTAGGCAATCACGCTGTAGCTCGGGGGGCTTGGGAAGCTGGGGTGCGGGTGGCGGCTGCTTACCCGGGTACCCCGAGCACCGAAATTATCGAAGCCTTAGCCCAATATCCAGAAGTATACGCTGAATGGTCGGTTAATGAAAAGGTGGCTTTGGAGGTAGCGGCCGGGGCAGCCATCGCTGGGGCCAGGGCCCTGGCGGCCATGAAGCATGTAGGCGTAAATGTTGCTTCTGATCCTCTGATGACCCTGGCTTATACAGGGATAAATGCCGGATTGGTGCTAGTTTCCGCTGATGATCCTAATCTTTATAGTTCCCAGAACGAACAGGACAACCGGATATACGCCCGGTTTGCCCAAATACCTTGCCTGGAGCCAGCGGACAGCCAAGAAGCTAAGGAGATGACCAAGCTAGCTTTTGCCTTAAGCGAAGCCTTTGATACTCCTGTTATGCTTCGCCTGACCACGCGGATAGCCCATTCTCAAAGCTTGGTAGAGCTAGGGGAACGAGAAGAAGTTCCCCTCAAAGAATATTCTAAGAAACCTTCGAAATATGTGATGTTGCCAGCCTTCGGGCGGGAGCGGCATAAAGCGGTAGAAGAAAGAAGGGCTAAACTTTTGGCCTATGCCGAGATCACCCCTTTAAACAGGGTGGAATGGGGAGATCGGCGGGTAGGTGTTATTACCTCAGGGATTTCTTATCAATACGTAAAGGAAGCCCTACCGGGGGTTTCTGTCCTTAAATTAGGCTTAACTTATCCCTTACCCAAGAACCTTATTCGTCAATTTGTAGCGGCGGTAGATATGTGCTTGATAGTGGAAGAGCTGGAACCCTTTCTGGAGGAACAGATCTCTTCATGGGGATTGCCGGTACAGGGTAAGGAGTTTTTGCCCCGTATTGGAGAATTCAACCCTCGCCTGGTGGCTGAAAGTATAGGGCCTAAGGTGGCCGAGATAAACCCTTCCTTGGTCAATGATATTTTGTTGCGCGACAATTCTTCCCCTATAAGTTTTGCTCTTCCTGGACGGCCGCCCGTTATGTGCCCTGGATGTCCCCATCGTGGGGTGTTCTACATCTTGCGCAAGTTAAAGCTTACCGTAGCAGGGGATATTGGCTGCTACACCCTGGGGGCCTCTCCTCCCTTAAACGCCATGGATACCTGTATCTGCATGGGAGCTAGCCTGGGGGTGGCCTTGGGGATGGAAAAGGCCCGCGGGCAGGACTTTGCCCGGAGGCTTGTGGCTGTAATAGGGGATTCTACTTTCTTACATGCGGGTATGACAGGCCTTCTAGACATGGTTTACAACCAGGGTACAAGTACTGTTATCATCCTGGACAATGGTACTACGGCCATGACCGGGCACCAGGACCATCCCGGCACGGGGTACACCGCTTCTCAGGCACCGACTACCAAAATTGAGCTAGAGCAGGTAGTGAGGGGTCTTGGAGTTAAGCGAGTACAGGTGGTGGATCCCTATGATCTGGCCCGTACCAGGGAAGTTATAAGTACTGAGGTGGCTACCTCGGAACCCTCTGTGATTATTGCACGGCGTCTTTGTGCTCTGCTGGCCAAGGGAACCGGTAAATACCGGGTAGTGGGTATGTATTGCCGCTCTTGCCAGTGTTGTTTAGATTTGGGCTGCCCCGCCCTCACTTTTAACGGCGAAGAGGCGGTAATCGATGAAATACAGTGTACAGGCTGCGGCCTCTGTGCCCAGGTGTGCCCGGCAGAGGCTATTGAAAAGGTAGGTGAGAAAGATGCATGAGCAGGTTACCAGCATTATTTTAACTGGTGTAGGGGGGCAAGGGACGGTTCTGGCAGGCCGTATCCTTTCTCGGGCTGCCGCGAGTTTAGGGAAAGAAGTTAAAGTGGCGGATCTCCACGGCATGGCCCAGCGGGGCGGCAGTGTAATAACCCATGTTCGATTCGGCCCCAAGGTTTATTCCCCAGTGATAGCATCAGGTACGGCTGATTACTTAGTAGCCTTTGAGAAATTGGAAGCCTGCCGGTGTTTACCCTTTCTTAAGCCTGAAGGGGTACTGATTGTTAATAACCAGGAAATTCCCCCACTTCCGGTTCTAATTGGTGCTGCTAGTTATCCTCGGCAGCTTCTAGAAATATTAGATATGTACGTAGAAAAGCTAGTGATTGTGGATGCTTTAAAGAAGGCGAAGGAAGCAGGTACCGTCAAAGCAGTAAATATGGTCCTCTTGGGAGTCCTGGCTCGCCATCTATCCATCCCTAAGGAGTGCTGGGAAGAAGCTATTCTTACCTCTGTAAAACCTGAATTCCAGGAGGTTAACCTTAGAGCCTTCTCATTAGGATGGGAGACTGAGAGCTAAGGGGGAACTTTGGGGGTGCCGGGAGGGATAGGAGAGCCCGAGCTTAAACCCAGACCTCCTATTAAGTGGGCAGGAGGAAAGACACAGCTTATCTCTCAGTTTAAACCCTTGTTTCCTAAGGTTAAATATCACCTTTATGTGGAACCCTTTGTAGGGGGAGGGGCGGTCTTTTTCCACCTCCTCCCCATTAGGGCTATACTTATGGACAGCAACGAAGAGCTGATAAATTTCTACCTCGTAGTTCGGGATAGTTTGGAAGACCTCCTAAAAGATTTAAAAAGGCACCAAAACACTCCGGAGTATTATTACCGTATCCGCGCCTTGGACCCTGAAAATTTATCCCCTGTGGAACGGGCCTCTAGGTTTTTATACCTTAATAAAACAGCCTACAATGGATTATGGAGGGTAAATAGTCAAGGGAGGCACAATGTTCCCTTTGGACGCTATAAGAATCCCAAGATAGTAGATGAGATAAACTTACGTCGGGTAAGTTTAGCTTTAAAGAGGGCAGAGATTTTTTGTAGCGACTTTAGCTTAAGCCTAGAATATGCTTCCCCTGGGGTCTTTATCTACCTTGACCCGCCTTACTATCCCCTATCCGAAACCGCCAACTTTACGGGATACACCCCGGCTGCTTTCGGCGTGGAGGATCAGTTGCGTTTGGCCGCTGTGTTCAAAGAGCTCGACCGGAAGGGATGTTTAGTAATGCTTAGCAATTCTGACACACCCTTTATCCGGCAACTTTATGCTGGTTATGATATCCGGACAGTTGTGGCCCGGAGGGCTATAAACTGCCGTGGGGACAGGCGGGGCCCGGTAGTGGAGCTTGTAATCAGAAATTACTGGTGAAAGCTTTTACCATTCTTTCAGTCCCAACTTATCTTTTAACACGCTGCACTCCAGATAATATTCCCATCGCTTTCCAAGGTTTGAAATAGAGTACCCTTAGAAGTAGAATTACGCTCGCCCTAAAGTTTTTGTTCCCTCTTTAAGAGGGGCTCTTTTTTACCCTAGTAGCCTGCTTTTTCCTTTTTATCTTGATCTGGTAAAGCAAGATCGAGAGCTATAAATATAACTAAATGTTATAAGAAATATAACAGGAGTTTGAGATAGGATAGAGAATAATATTCTCCTGCAAAAAGGTTTTATGCTAGTCTGGAGGGGGACAAGGTTATGAGAAGTAAAAAAGAAATTTTACAAGACTTGAAGAATGCAGTTGTGGAGCTGGATGAAGAGAAAGCTATACAAGTGGCTAGGGAAGCTATAGCAGCCCATATTGATGCTTACGAAGCAATAATGGAAGGCCTAGTGGCCGGAATGGATGTTGTTGGGGATAAATACGAGAAGGGAGAATATTTTATTCCGGAAGTGTTGCTAGCTTCCGATGCTATGAATGCAGCTCTTTCAATACTTAAACCCTACCTCCCCAAAGAACATACTAATCCTTATAAGGTAGTTATTGGTGTGGTTCAAGGAGATACGCATGATATTGGCAAAAATATAGTGAAGATAATGCTGGAGGCAGGCGGGTTTCAGGTTATTGACCTTGGGCGTGATGTACCACTGGAGTGTTTTATCGAAAAGGCAGAGGAGACGGGGGCTCATATTATAGCCATGTCTACTTTGATGAGTACTACTATGGATGGCATGAAAGAAGTTATTGACATGTTAAAAAAGCAGGGAAAGAGGCACAAATACAAAGTAATGGTTGGTGGGGGGGCTATTTCTCAAGCCTTTGCTAATGCCATTGGGGCAGATGGATATGCACCTGACGCTAATGCAGCCGTAAGAAAAGCAAAAGAACTGATGGAGGGTTATAGCTATGACCTCTAAGGAAAGAATTTTGGCTCTTTTACAAGGCCGACCTGTAGATCATATTCCTTGTGTGCCTTTAGTAATGAACCATGCGGCACGGGTATTGGGAGTTAAAGTTTCTGAGTTCAATAGCAATCCTCGAGTAATGACCAAGGCCCACCTGGCAAGTTGGGAAAAATATGGTTATGATATGATTTTAATTTTTACTACTACAGCTACGATAGCTGAAGCCATGGGAACTACCCTCTATTTTCCAGAGGATGATGTACCTTATGTACATGTTCCAGCTGTTCAATCTCCAGAGGATATTAAGAAAGTAAAAATAATTGAGCCCCAAAAGGATGGTCGAATACCCGTCTATTTAGAGGCTGCTGAACTTTGCCTTAGAGAAGTAAAAAATCAAGTTCCCGTGGGGGTTATTTTTGCCGGACCTTTTACAACTGCTGCCCATCTTAGAGGTACAGAAGTTTTTGTTAAAGAAACTTACAAGAATCCCCAATTAGTTAAAGCTCTATTAGAAATAGCTAGGGAGAGCATAAATATTATGCTGGAGGCTATATTGCACATAGGGGCTGTACCAGTATTAGTAGAACCCGTTGCTAGCGGTAGCCTCATAAGTCCCAATATGTTTAGCAAATACGTTTTCCCTTATGTACAGCAATTGGTAGACCGGGCTCATGAGCTAGGGTCTCCCATTTGTTTACATATTTGCGGGAATGCCAATCCCATTTTAGACCTAATGGCGGATACAGGGGCTGATATTTTGAGTTTAGATTATCTTGTTGACTTGGAGGAGGCGAAGGTACGAGTAGGGTCTAAGGCTTGTTTGATGGGCAATATAGCCCCAGCAGACATTTTACTTCGGGGTAGCCCAGATAGGGTTGTGCTAGAAACTAAAAAAGTTATAGCCAAAGCTTCTGATAATCCGAAAGGGTTGATTGTCGCTTCGGGATGTGAAGTACCTTTAAATACACCTGCTGCCAACTTAAAGACAATGGTAGATACAGTACGTATGTGGGGTAATATTAAATGCGGGGTAAGGGAAGATGGATAGCCGCGAGAGGTTGTATAAGGCCATGGCGAGGGAGGAGATTGATCGGCCTCCGGTAATTTGTCCGGGAGGAATGATGAGTGCAGCCACTACGGAAACTTTAAATAGGGTAGGAATTCGATGTCATACGGATCCCGTGGCTATGGCTAAACTAGCCGAACTAATCCATGTCTTTTCTGGTTTTGAGAATATAGGAGTTCCTTTTTGTATGACAGCGGAGGCCGAAGCTTTCGGTTGCCAGGTCGATTTAGGGAGTTCTGAGGTAGAGCCGAGGATAAAAAAATATTTAGACATTAAGCCCAGAGATATTATAGATAAACCTTTGCCTCGACCCGAGG